>CAOKNG010000006.1 GCA_948470025.1 uncultured Clostridium sp.
ATGACAAACTATTCAAAAGATTAAGATTAAAATAGATACGAATATTTAGAAAAGTGAGAGGTGGTAATATGTTTCAAAATATACAAGGACAAGCTAATTTTGAAGAAGAAATAGAGGAAATAAATAAAAAAGATAAAATAAAACAATTTTTAAAATTAGTGGCTACGCCACAAAAAATATTAATATATATAGCATGCTTTATGCTATCCAGCATCGAGTGTGTAGGAGGAATTGCACCATTTGCCATTGCTATTTTAGGAGCAAGCCTTGCAAACGGAATTCCTGCACTAATTGTATATATAATGACTTTACTTGGTACGTTAGTAGGGTTAGGAAGCCAGCAAGCTTTAATCTATTTACTAACCTCAATGGTATTTATTGTCATGACCTTAGTTTGGAAACCAAAAGAAGGATTAGAATACGAAAACGAAAAACGAAAATTAGGGAAATATGTTATTCTATCTACTTTTTTGGTACAAATATCACAAATTTTATTTGGGGATTTTTTAGTATATGATTTATTCGTTAGCATTGGAATTACAATTGCTTCATATATTTTCTATAAAATATTTGCGAATTCCTTAATTGTTATTGACCAATTTGGAAAGAAAAGAGCTTTTGCCATAGAAGAAGTAATGGGAGCAAGTATTTTACTTGCTGTTTCTGCCTCTGCTTTTCGAGAATTCGCTATTTTTGGTTTTGAATTAAGAACGATATTGAGCATCTTAGTAGTCTTAGTCCTTGGATGGAAAAATGGCGTATTAGTAGGAGCAACGACTGGAATTACGATTGGAACCATTTTAGGATTAATAGGACAAGATGAACCGATTATCATAGCTTCTTATGCATTATCTGGTATGATTGCTGGTGTTTTTTCAAGGTTTGGAAAATTTGGAGTGATTGTAGGCTTTATTCTAGGCAATGCTATTTTAACCTATGTAACCAATGGAAATACCAGTGCTATTATTTATTTGAAAGAAATCTTAATTGCTTCACTAGGCTTACTTTTAGTACCAGCAAACATTCAAATTGATATTGAAGAACTATTTGGTAAATCCAAACTATTACAAGCAGGAAGTGTAGGTAATTTACAAGAAAATAGAGATACCATTTACCGCTTAAATAATGTATCTCAAACGATTGCGGATATTGCAGATACCTATAAAGAGGCAGCTACTACAATTGTAGAAGAAGAGGAAATAGAACAAAAAGAAAATCAAAAAATCTTTTTAGACCAACTACTAGGAAATTTGGAAGAATGTAAAAATAATATCCTATATGATGATATGCAAGACATCGAAAACTCTAAAATGCTAACAGATGTTTTTAACATACTTACGAAAAATCAAAAGTTAACAAGACAAGATTTACTAGAAATATTTGCAAATCACAATAATTATATTATTGGATTTGATAATGCAGAAGTAAGCCTAAATTTAGAAAAAGATATTGAAGAAATCGTAGGTAAAATAAACGAATCTTATCGTATGAGCAAAGTAAACTTCATTTGGAAACACAAAATGGAGGAAAATAAAAAAACAATGGTCAATCAACTAGATGGAGTTTCCAAAGTTATTTCTGCATTAGCAGATGACATGGAAAAGAAAGAAGACCAAATAAATGAATTTATTATGGAAAAAGAAGAAATTTTAAGTCTTGCCAAAGGAAGAAATGTGGATATCAAAGACTTAAAAATTCGAAGGGAAAAAACGGGAAGATACATTATAAATGTCTATGTAGATACTTGCTGTGAAGAAAACGAAAGAAGAGGGTGCACAGTAGAAATTTTAGAAAAAATACTATCCAAAGTATTAGGAGAAAAAATGGTATTACAAAAAAGCAACTGTGGACAAAAACAAGATACCAACCTTTGCATCAACACTTATGCCTCACAAGACAAATATGCTTTACAACTGGGCATTTCTAGAAAAACCAAGGATGGTTCCCCAGTTTCTGGAGATACCAGTACAAGTTTAAAACTAGAAGACGGAAAATACCTACTTGCGATTAGTGATGGAATGGGAACTGGACCAAAAGCAAGACAAAGCAGTAAAATTGCCATTAAAATGCTAGAACGCCTACTAAGCAGTGGGTTTGATAAAGACAGCTCTATCGAACTCATCAACACCACCCTATCCGCAAATACAGGAGAAGATGATACCTATGCCACACTAGATATTGCCATACTAGACCTATATGCAGGAAATATTGAATTTATTAAAAATGGGGCATGCCCAACCTATATTAAACAAAACGGAAAAGTACAAATTATAAAAGCTCTATCCTTACCAGCAGGAATTCTAGATAATATCAGTCTAGTTGTATACGATAAAGATATAGAAGATAATGACATTTTAGTCATGTGCTCTGATGGCATCATGGAGTCTAACACCGAATATCAAAACAAAGAATTATGGGTAAGAGACATCTTAGAAAGCATTGGAACCGATAATGTACAAAAAATAGCAGACATCATCACAAAAGAAGCAATCGACAATGGCTATGGACAAGTAAAAGACGACATGACTATCATTGTTGCAAAAATGACGAAAAAATAGAAGATTTAATTTGTTCATCCTCTATTTCAATCCTTTCTACCAATAAGAGTATATGAAGATAAGTACAATTGTCTATTAGTATATTTATTGTAATAAAACAAAGTAACAAAATAAGTACACAAAATAGTGTACAAAAAATAATTGGTATGATATACTAGGTTTGGGTATAATAAATATATACGAAAAAGAGAAAGGAACGGAAGAAAAATGAAGAAAATAAAGAGAAAAAACGTAAGAGTTGCATATCATACAATCCAAAACCGGAATCACACTAATTGCTTTGGTAATCACCATCATTATTTTATTAATCATAGCAGGAATTACGATTAACTTAGTAGTAGGAAATAATGGAATCATAAGAAGAACAACACAAGCAGGGCACGACTATGAAAAAGAAGCAGTAAAAGAAGAAGTAACACTAATACTCTTAGACTATACATCAAACCAATATCAAACAAATCAAGACT
Organism: uncultured Clostridium sp.; assembly: GCA_948470025.1. Classification (GTDB taxonomy): domain Bacteria; phylum Bacillota; class Clostridia; order TANB77; family CAG-508; genus RGIG8482. Next base: position 3,026 of record CAOKNG010000006.1, read on the forward strand.
TAGATTCTTATTTAGAACAGCAAGTAAATGAAGGTAAAATAGAAAGTGTAGAAGACAACGGAGATGGAACACATACCATTATCATAGATGACTATATGGTAACAATTGATGACGAAACATTAGAAGTAATTGATATAACAAAAGCAAAAGCAAGACCTAAAATTAGCAATATAAAAGTAGTCGTTCCTACAGATGGAACAGAGGCAAAGGAAAACGAAATAGAAGTAGGAACACCATTGAAAATAACCTTTGAAGTGAGCCTTGAGGAAGGAACAATAGAAGGAGTTAATATTGGAAGTTTGATAGATGGAAAAGTAGAATATACAACAAATGGAACAGAAAAAGAAGTAAGTTTTGTTATAACGGGAGTAATAAATGGAGAGAAAGTAGAAAAAAGGCAAAAAGTATCGATAGAAAAATACTATCAAAAATCAGAAGTAGAGGCGAGTGACATAGCTAAGAATGCAAGTAAATATTATGGACAGTTAGTAACAAATTACACCTGTCCATCAAATGGAGTAGGAGCATGGAGAATCTTTTATGCGGATGAAAATAATATATATTTAATTGCAGATGACTATATATTGGCGGATGATGTACCTCAATCTCCTAATGGACTGTCGGTATATAGAAATTCTAATTTTGCTGTATCAATGGATAATTCTGTAACAACGAACAATGTATATGCAGACGAAACATATTCTACTGGAAGTAAATGGATAGTACAAAATAGTAAAGCTAAACAGTGGATAAGTCAATTTATAAATAATTATCCAGAAAGTACAAATATAAATATAAGGGCGACGGCATTTTTAATGGACACTAATATATGGAGTAGTTATTATGCAGGAGCAAAAGCAGAATATGCAATAGGTAGCCCAACATTAGAATTATTTTGTGCATCATATAAAGACACTCATCAAAATAAATATGTTGAATGTGAATTTGTGAATTCATATGGATATAAAATAAAATGGAGTAACGAAACATCATACGGACTTGCTATACAATCATTATTAACAAATGGAGAATTCAATAGCATATATGTAAAATCGGATCAATCAAAGGTGATGGCCATGGCATTAGCTTCGCCTTCAGGGCAGTTTGCACAATTTTTAGCAAGAGTAGGGTGTGGTGGTATAATTTATACAGATGGTTCATATAATGATAGACAAGGGTTGCGCCCAGTGGTGTGTTTAAAATCAAATACAAAGATACAAAAAACAGTAAATGGATATGAAATAGTAGATGAAACATAGATAAAAATAAGAAAACAAAGAAGACAGTAACGTTATTACCAAGTATTTAGTTATTTAAGAAAAGATGATGTCAAGCAAACATCATCTTTTTCATATTTTTAGCGAACTTTTTATTTCGCTAAAATAAAAAGTTTGCTCTTTTTTCTTTACGAATACAAAAAATAAGTATATACTATTAAAAATAGAAAGGTGAGAAATAATGGAATATGAAGAAATTGAAGAAACCGTCAAAAATACATTATCCGAAAAACGCTATCTACATAGTGTAGGAGTTGCAAAAAGAGCAGCCGAGCTTGCCACTATTTATGGAGAAGATGAAGAAAAAGCAAGAAAAATTGGCATTGCTCATGATATTGCAAAAGAAATGCCAAAAGAAGAGGCAATGATATATGCCAAAGACAATGGGATTCTATTCGATGAAATTGAAAAACAAGAACCCGCCCTATGGCATTCAAAACTAGGAGCCGATATTGCAGTAAAACAATTTGGCTTTACCAAAGAGATGGCAGAGGCTATCATGTACCATACAACAGGAAGTATACATATGAATACTTTAGATAAAATCATTTATGTAGCAGACAAAACCGATGAAACCAGAACCCAAATAAACCGTGAGCAAGCCGTCGAAATTAGTAACCATGATTTAGAAGAAGGAGTATTATATATAGCAAAATACATGACCAATTATAGCTTACAAAAAGATACGCTAATTCATCCAGATACCATCGAGTTAATCAATCAACTAATTAAGCAAAAAAAGAATAAAAATCAATAAAAATAATATATTAAAAATAAGCAAATACACATAATTTATTGATTTTTTAGAAAGATTGATATAAAATACTAGAAAATAGCAGGATAAGGTGATAATATTGCAAATAAAAATAAATGGATATAACATCAACTATGAAGTAGAGGGAGAAGGAAAAAATGTTGTTATTTTACATGGTTGGCTTGCAAGTTTAGAAACCATGAAGCCAATTGCCAATCATTTAAAAAAACATTTTAAAGTCTATAATGTAGATGTTATTGGGTTTGGTAAAAGTGAATTACCAAAAAAACCACTATATACCAATGACTTCGGGGATTTTTTACAAAACTTTATAACAACCCTAAACATTGAAAATCCTATACTAATAGGGCATTCCAACGGAGGAAGAGCCATTATCAATTTTGCAGGACGACAATTAGGAAACATCAATAAAATTGTATTAATCGATTCTGCAGGAATAAAGCCAAAAAGAAAATTAAGTTATTACACCAAAATATATACCTTTAAAATTTTGAAAAAGCTATTACCAAATACAAAAGGAACCAAGAAGTTACGTGAAAAAGTATTAGGAAAATTTGGTTCAACAGACTATAAAAATTCACCAGAAGTCCTTCGAAAAACAATGACAAACATTGTAAATGAAGACCAAAAAAATATCTTATCCAATATTCAAGTAGCAACTTTACTAGTTTGGGGCACCAAAGATACTGCAACACCAATCCAAGATGCCAAAACTATGGAAAAATTAATCCCCAATGCAGGTTTAGTTGCCTATGAAGGAGCAGGACATTTTTCCTACTTAGATAGATTACCAAATTTTTTAGCTGTACTAGATGAATTTTTTAAAAATGATTATAAATAGGGGGAACTATGTTACAATATGCGATTATCAATTTATTATGGATAACAGCAGGAATTTATGTAAGTCGAAAACTAAGAAATGGACTTCATATTCTACAATTAGAGCACTATAAAACAAAAGCATATAAAGAATGGAAAAAAAGCCATTCCAAAAAAGTATGGAATGCTAAAGAATGGATACTATTTCTTCCAATCTTAATAGCCGTATTCCAGTTTGAAATCGGGATAATATTAGAAATTATTGTTTTTATCCTACTAAATGTGCTATACAAGCCAGAAAAAGAAAAAAAAGCTTTTGTTATCACAAATCGTATTAAAAGAATGTATGCAACCAACACGAGCTTTATTGTAATTACTTGGATTATCGTGAATGTCTATCTTGCAAACCAATGGGTCATCCAAATGACGAATCTATTATATATTGTCTATATCATACTAAGTTACCAAGCAATTATACTACTAAACACCATCAATCAACCAATCGAAAAAGCAATCCAAAACAAATTTTATAAGCAAGCAAAAAGAAAATTGGAAAGCCAAACAAGTTTAAAAATCATAGGCATTACTGGAAGTTATGGGAAAACAAGTACAAAATATATCGTATCAACCATTTTAGAACAAAAATACAATGTACTAATGACCCCAGAAAGCTATAACACAACAATGGGTGTTGTTAGAACCATTAATGAAAGATTAAAACCAGAACATCAGATTTTTGTTTGTGAAATGGGAGCAAGAAACATTGGTGATATTCAAGAAATTTGTGATTTAGTAAAACCACAATATGGCATCCTAACCTCAATTGGGCCACAACATTTAGATACGTTCCAAACAATTGAAAATGTAAAAAGTACCAAAATGGAATTAGTAAATTCGCTTCCAAGTCACGGAATTGCATTTGTAAATGAAGAAGATGAAAACATTCAAACCATAAAAATGAATCAACAACATATCAAATACGGATTAAATAAATCGACTTGTGACTATTATGCAGACCATATTGAAATTAATGAAAAAGGTTGTAAGTTTGAAGTTCATACTAAGGAAAAAAATACAATTGAAGTAAAAACAAAACTATTAGGAAGTAATAATATTCTTAATATCGTAGGAGCAATTTGTGTAGCAAAAGAATTAGGGTTAAGTGATGAAGAAATCAAACAAGGGGTACGACTATTAAAACCAATTCCACATCGACTAGAATTAATCCCAGGAGCAAATGGTCTAGTTATGATAGATGATGCCTTTAATTCAAACATAAAAGGAGCAAAGTCAGCCTTAGAAGTACTAGCAAATTTTAAAGACCATAAAAAAATACTAGTAACACCAGGAATGGTAGAATTAGGAGAAAAACAATACGAATACAACAAACAATTTGGAAAGCAAATAGCAAACAGTGCAGATTATGTCATTTTGGTTGGCGAAAAGCAAGCAAAACCAATGCATGATGGACTAAAAGAGATGAAATATCCAGAAGCCAATATTTATACTGCAAAAAACTTAGACGAAGCAATTCAAAAGATGAATCAAGAAATCATAAAAAACACCGTTGTTTTATTAGAGAATGATTTACCAGATAATTATTTATAGAAAGGGTGGAAAATATGAAAACAAAACTAGGACTTATCTTTGGAGGAAGAAGTGTGGAACACGAAGTATCCATTATTACAGCAATAGAGACCATAAATCATATGGATAAAGAAAAATATAAAATCATTCCAATTTACATTAGCAAACAAGGTCTAATGTATACAGGAGAAGTATTATTTGATTTAGAAGCCTATAAAAACATGGAAGAGCTAATGAAAAAAGTAGTACAAATTAACATGATAAACGATGGAAACAATGTAAACATTGTTCGATATCCAGCCAAAAAATTTGGAGATAACATCATCAGTCAGATTGATGTTGCATTTCCTGTTATGCATGGAACCAACGGAGAAGACGGAACCATCGCAGGATATTTAGAATTAGTAAATGTGCCATATATCGGATGTGACATTTTATCAGCAAGTATTGGAATGGATAAAATCATGATGAGAAAAGTACTAAAAGAATCTGGACTACCATGTTTAGATTATGTATCTTTTTATAGTATGGACTATATTCGAGAAGAAGAAAAATACATTCAAAAGATTAATGAAACCTTAACTTATCCAGTCATTGTAAAAGCAGGTAATCTTGGCTCTAGTGTAGGAATCAAAAAAGCAAACTCAAAAGACGAAATTGCAGATGCCATTGAATTTGCAATGCAATTTTCAGACCGAATTATGGTAGAAAATGCAATTGTCAACTTAAAAGAAATCAACTGTTCTGTTATGGGAGATATGACAGATGCCGAAAGCTCAGAATGTGAAGAACCAATTTCCACAGATGAAATATTAAGCTATACCGATAAGTACTTAGGAGGTTCTAAAACAGAAGGAATGGCAGCATCAGACAAAAAATTACCAGCCGATATTTCAAGCGATATGAGAGCGAAGATTAGAACATTAGCGCTAGAAACTTTCAAAACATTAGGATGTAGTGGAGTAGCAAGAGTCGACTTTCTTGTAAATAAAGATACCGATGAAGTGTATATCAATGAAATTAATACCATACCAGGAGCATTATCTTATTACCTATGGGAAGCAACCAATAAGCCTTTCACACAAGAAATTGATGAATTAGTAGAACTTGCTTATAAAAGACAAAGACAAAGAGAAAAAAGAGTATATTCATATGACCAAAACATATTAGCACTTGTTTCGAATGGGAAATTTAAAGGAGCAAAAGGTGCAAAATGCAAGTAGAGCTTTACACAAAGCAGTTCTATGAAGACCATAAAGAGGAAGAAAAAGCAATATATAATGGGCAATTAAAAATTGCCTTAAAAGGAAGCGTATTAGAATTTTGGAATTCAGAAATAAAATATCAAATGACGATATTAAGCAATAAAATTTTATTAAAAAAACAAAATCAAACCATGATATTCGAACAAGGAAAGACGACAAAATCAACGCTACAAACACCATGTGGAAATCTAAACATGAAAATCACAACAACACAGATAGAAATCATAAAACAAAATGAACAAATACAAAAAATTGTCTTGCACTATGAAATTGAACTAGAAAATACAAAACCATATCAAAATCAAATTGAAGTAACCATTAAGTAACAGATTATCAAAAAAAGATAATCTGTTTTCTTACGTTATGTAGAAAGATGATATGAAACATTCCCATATATTCTTGCTATAAAAAAAGCATAAGGATATAATGAAACTAAAATATAACTTGCAAATAAAAATAGGAGGAAACAAAGGAAAATGAAAAAGCAAAACAATTTAGGAATCACTTTAATTGCTCTTATAATCACCATCATCATTTTATTAATTCTAGCAGGAATTACGATTAACCTAACGGTAGGGCAAAGAGGAATTTTAACCAAAGCACAAGAAGCAGGAAGAAATTATACAAATGCTACTAATTATGAAGAGCAAGAACTAGGGGAAATTTCAGAAGAAGTAAATAATATTATAGATAGTTTGACACCAAAGCCCCCTACAATATCAGAAAAAGTAAAGGGAATGCAAGCAGGACAGTATGTTGTATATGATTCAGGAGAGCATGGAGTTATTACGTGCAGAGTGCTATATCCAGTAGATTCAGAATATGGATTGCAGATTATATCAAATAAAAATGTAGAAAATGTAACATTAGGAGGAAGTAACTGGGAAACAGGGAAAGCAGGTTATAATGGAGCAATTGAAACATTAAATAATGTAGCAGAAAAATATGTCAATCCAGAGTATGCCTATGATGGCAGATGTGTTGGAAGTATTCCCACGGTGGAAAATGGAATATTTGTGGATAAAGATAAATTTAAAGACAGTGAAGGAAATATACCTAATACAGTAATTTGCTCAGGCAAAGATACAGAATGTTACGGTGAGGATACAAATTATATGATTGATAAGATAGCATTAGAGAGCATTAATATATGGAATAATGGACAAGATTATTGGCTTGCGTCGCGTGTTTTGCCTACTAATAGCGGCTATACAGACTTTAGTGTTCGAAGGGTAATGAATTCTGGAGGATTGAATTATTGGTTAGTATGTAGAGCATTACCAACTATGCCAACTGGAGGAGTTGGATTTTCGAATAGTAGTGGTTTTCGTCCATGTATTTCTTTGAAATCTTATGATATAGATATAATAGAAGGATATGGAACAGTAGGGAACCCGTATGTAATAGGAAAATAATTCTTTACAAACCAAATAAAATGTGCTATAACAGTAGTAATCTGTTTAGCACATTTTGTGCTTTATTCAAAATAAATTAAATCCGATTATTTTAAATCAAAAATCAAATCGAAAACAATCCAAAAAGAAACAAGTAAAACGATGGAGGCGGAAATGGAAGGGAGAATTTATAACAAACATATTGACAAAGAGACAGAGTTTTATTATTATATAAGTAAGACAGATGAAATGTTTAAATTGAGTTATCAAGATTACATGCAATGTGTAAAAGAAAAAGAAAGTATTGTTGAAGAAGAATCAGAAGACTATCATGTAGTGCCATGGGTAACATGGGAAGCATCCAATAATGAGCATGACAAAATATACAAAACAGTATTAAGTAAAAAGAAAGAGGCTTGCCAAATAATTAACATAGCTTTGCATTTAGAAGGAAAAGATGGAATAGAGGAAAGCGAAATAGAGCCATATAATAGTAGTTTTATTACAAACCAATTAGAAAACAGGGAAGCAGATATAGTATATCGATTAAAAGAAAAAAACATATTTTTTCTAATAGAACATCAAAGTAGCATTGACCATGCAATGCCATTTCGAATAGAAGAATACAAAATGGAAATCAAAAAAAGAGCAATCGACCGAAAAAAGGCAAGAAACAAAAACTATGAAATACCAGAAGTAATACCAATTGTCATATATACCGGAAAACAAAGATGGAATGTAAGGCAATATTTAAATAAAATAGAAGATAGGCGATTTAAGAATGTAGATTTAGCAAAATACAATATAATCGATATCAATGAATATGAAAAAGAAGAACTAAAGAGGAGTAAAAATTTTATAGACAAAATATTTTTACTAGAAAAAACCGAAGATAGTGAAGAGATTGCGAATATTATGGATGAAATAATAGAAGAAATAGAGACAGAAGAAGAAAGAATGTTATTGATAATTGTTATGAAAGAATTTCTTAGAAGAAAGCTTTCAAAAGAAAAAATAGGAAAGTTAATTAAAAAAATAAAAGGGGAGGGAAATGATATGTTAAGAGTAGAAAAAATGATAATAGCAGAAAACCGAAGAATACGAAAGGAAGGAAGAATTATAGGAAGAAAGGAAGGAATAAAGGAGGGAATAAAAGAAGGACTGTGTAAAGTAGTAAAAGAGATGAAAAAGCAAGGGTTAGAGATTAAACTAATAAAAGAAATAACGGGATTTAGTGAAGAAGAGATTGGCAAAATAAATTAATTGCAAAGATACCTACATTTTTCTACAAAATTGTAAAAAAGTATGTACAAAATAAAAAAAGAAAGATATAATTGTCGTAGTAAAAAGAGAAAAGGGGTTTTCTTATGGAAAATATTAAAATTTTTGCTTGTAGTGAATCAGCGAAAAAATTTACAAAAGAAATTTGTGATTGTTTAGAATTACCAGTAGGAGAAATTAGTTCTATTAAATTTAAAAACGATAACAACTTTGTACAAATTTTAGAAACTGTCCGAGAACAAGATGTTTATTTAGTTCAAACAACCGAACCACCAGTAAACGAAAGAATCATGGAAATGCTAATTACAGTAGATGCTGTAAAACGTGCATCAGCTAGAAGAATTAATGTCGTATTACCATATTTCATCTATTCTAGGTCAGACAAAAAAGACCAACCACGTATTCCAGTAACCGCTAAACTAATGGCACAATTAATTGAAGCAGCAGGAGCAGACCGCGTGATTACTTGCGACTTACACAACCCAGCCATTCAAGCATATTTTAACATCAATTGCGATCGATTAACAGCACAAAACCTATTACAAGCATATTTTAAAGAGAAAAATTTAACCGACATGGTAATTGTTGCAACTGATGCAGGAAGTTCCAAAAAAGCCTATAAATATTCCGAATATTTTGGCTGTCCAATTGCTTTAATTGATAAAAGAAGAGACGGAAATGATGATAGAGCCATTGCAAGTACAGTAATAGGAGATGTTAAAAATAGGCAAGCAGTTATTTTTGATGATGAAATTGAAACTGGAGGTTCTATGATAGAAACAGCTAAAATATTAGAGGCATTTGGAGCAAAAGAAATTTATGCAGGATGTACACATGGCGTTTTAGCAGGACCAGCAATAGAACGAATTCAAAATTCGCCAATTAAAGAGTTAGTAGTTACCGATACGGTTCCAATACCAGAAGAAAAACAAATTGATAAAATAAGAGTATTATCCATGGCACCACTATTTGCAGAAGCGATCAAAAGAATTAATGAAGCCACTCCACTTGGAGAATTATTTAAAATGGATTAAATTGCTGTAAAGTATTGACAATATTGCTCTTAGTAAGATATAATAATACTCGTATAAAAAATAGGGAAATAAAAACAAACAAGAAATAAACGTTAAGACCCTTATATTACCACACTTGTTAAACTACGGAAGGAGGGAAACAAAATGTCAGAGGTAAAAGTAAATAATGGAAATATAGAAGATGCTTTAAAAAGATTTAAAAGACAATGTGCCAGAAACGGAGTTTTACAAGAGGTACGTAAAAGAGAACATTACGAAAAACCTAGTGTAAAAAGAAAGAAAAAATCAGAGGCTGCAAGAAAAAGAAAATTTTAATAGCATAATATACATAAAAAGACGTTTTCCTTTCTAAGGAAAACGTCTTTTTTAAGGAGAAAAATATGAAAACAATAGAAAAAAAAGAAATCCTACTATTCATTGGAATTATCATATCTGCAAGCATCATGATTTTTCAAATTCCGTTAGCAGCAGGAGACGAGATATGGAATTTTCAAAATATTTATAAAATGGTAAATGGATACCAAATGTATACAGATGCAAATATCATTATTACTCCCATCTTTTTTTGGATTGGGTTTGGGTTATTCAAATTACTTGGAACGAATATACTCGTATTTCGTATATTCGATATCGCTGTTTATACGGCATTTCTATTTTGTGTATACCAAATTTTCAAACAATTAAAAATAGAAACAACAAAAGCAATCATCTATATACTAATTTTTCATTACTTTTCTTATGAATTAGTAACAGGAGGAGCAAGTTACAATACACTTGCTGTACTATTGGTTCTAGTAGGAATCTATTTGTCATTAAAAGAAATGACAAGTAACAAATTTTGCATTTTAAATGGAATTTTGATGTATGCGATTTTCTTTACCAAACAAAACATAGGCGTATATTATGTATTAGCAAGCCTTCTTGTTCAAATCATCATAAATGGAAAAGACAAGCACACGATTGTTAATATCGTAAAACAATTTGGAATTGCTTTTGTATTATCCATTGGAACTTTGGGAATATTATATGCACAAGGTGTATTTTGGGATTTTATTAATATTGCATTTTTAGGAATACGAGAATTTGGAGCACAAAATAGCATTATTGACCCAACTTGTATCGCCCATATGCTTATTTGCATGATTACAATAATTGCTGCCATTATCCTTCAAAAACATGTTACTAAAGAAGAAAATCATCATATCAAAATATTACTAGGAATTGGAATACCAATGTTACTAATTGCATATCCAATTGTTAATGTAGCACATACCATGCTTGCAATGGCAATCTTATTAATATTACTACTTTATATGACACATCTTATGATCAATCAATTCCTAAGCGACAAAATCGTAAAGGGTGTTATCCTAACATTAACCATTTCGCTAATTGCTCTTTGTGTATCGCCATTTTCTAGAATTCTAGGATATGAATGGGCGATTAAGGATTACCAACATCCATATTATGGGCTTGCCATAAGCACACCAATGTTAAAACACATTGAAACAGTAAATGAATATATCAATCATCATGAAGGAAAAGTCATTATGCTATCCGATAAATCTGCCATTTATAATATACCAGAAAAAAGAAACAATGGAAAAATGGATTTAGTTTTCTTAGGAAATTTAGGGTATCAAGGAGAAGATAGATTAATTGAAGAAGTAAGCAATATGAAAAATACACAAATTTTAATATATGAACCACTATTTTGGCAAGAATCCGAAAAATTATTAAATTGGTTAAAAGAACATTGCGAAGTAGTGGGAAAAATCGAAGAGTATGACATTTATCAAATCCCATAAAGAAGGGGATTTTGAATCGATGAATGTATCAATAAAAAGGAGGAAAAATAATGTTAAAAGAAAAATTATTAGAGGATTTAAAAACCGCTATGAAGGAGAAAGACGAAATTAAGAAAAATACAGTACAAATGGTAAGAGCCGCCATTTTACAAGTCGAAAAAGACAAAGGAGTTACCTTAGAAGATGATAAGGTACTAGAAATTATTGCCAAAGAATCCAAAAAAAGAAAAGACTCACTTGCCGATTACCAAAAAAGCGGAAGAGAAGACTTAATTAAACAAGTCGAAACAGAAATAGAAATTCTTGCTACATATTTACCAAAACAACTAACCAAAGAAGAAATCACTAAAATTGTAAAACAAATCATAGAAAAAACAGGAGCAACCTCATTAAAAGACATGGGAAACATCATGAAAGAAGCAAAACAAGCCATGGGAGCCTCAGCAGACGGAAAAACCATAAACGAAGTCGTAAAAGAATGTTTAGGATGATTTTTACCCCCGTACCTAAAAATCACCTGTGTCAAGGCTTCGCCTTCGAAGAAATAACAGCATACAAAGGCCCCTTTACTTAAGGGGGCTGTCAGCGAAGCTGACTGGGGGTTCTAAAAATGTGTATAATAATCCACGAAATACACATGATATCATATAGACTGTAACAAAAAGAAAGGAGCCATTATGGAATATCAAAAAATTCAAATAAAAGAAGGGATTAACCTTCATGTCATACCAACAAATAAATTCAAAACCAATTTATTATCCATCTTTCTTACGCTTCCTCTTACCAGAGAAAACGTAACCAAAGAGGCACTAATTTCTGCGGTACTAAGAAGAGGAAGCATGACATATCCAACTGCAATGGATTTAAGCATTGCGCTAGAAAATATGTATGGAGCAGCATTTGATTGCGGAATTGAAAAAATGGGAGATACCCATGTATTAAAATTCTACTTAGAAACCATTAACGAGGAATTTTTGCCTGCAAAAGAGGATGTTTTAACCATGGCAATGAATATGCTATGTGATATTGTCTTTCATCCACTTATAGAAAACGGAATCTTTAAAGAAGAATATGTAGCAATGGAAAAGCAAAATCTAAAACAAATCATTGAAGGAAAAATTGATAATAAAGCACGATATGCAATGGATCGTTGTATTGAAGAAATGTACAAAAATAAACCCTATGGATTATATAAATATGGCTATGTAGAAGATTTAGAAAGCATTACAGCAAGTGATTTGTATCACACATATTTAGACATTATTAAAACAGCAAAAATGGATATTTTTGTTTCTGGAAAATTAGATATTGCTAAGGTTCAAGAAATGGCACAAACACAAGAAGCCATTCAAAACTTAACAGGGCGAAAGGCAGATTTTATCAAAAACAAAACCTTAGAAAATATTCAAACACCACAAGAAATAACAGAAAAAATGGATATTACTCAAGGAAAATTAGTGATGCGGACTAAATGTTGCTAGTCAAAATCCACAAGATAAATATATAACACTTGTGTATAATACCATTTTAGGCGGAGGGGCAAACTCAAAACTATTCCAAAACGTAAGAGAAAAAGCAAGCCTTGCCTATACTGCAAATTCAAACTATCTTAGACAAAAAAATAATATTTTTGTTCGATGTGGAATTGAAATACAAAACAACCAAAAAGCACAAGACATTATTAAAAAGCAGTTAGACGATATGAAACAAGGTGAATTTTCAGAAGAAGACTTAGAAAATGCAAAAACCACTATTATTGCTACCATCAATTTTATTCCAGACGAACAAGACACCCAAATTAGTTACTACTTTGGACAAGAACTTTCTGGAGAAGTGGTAACAATTAGCGAATATCGAGAAAAGATTGAACAAATTACCAAACTACAAGTTGTTCAAATGGCAAACAATATTCACCTACACACCATTTATTTCTTAACAGGGGAAGGAGGCACGGAAGAATGCAAGTAATGAAAAACTTACAAGTAAAAGAAGAAGTATACAAAGAAAAGCTAGAAAACGGTTTAACTGTTATGATTATTCCCAAAAAAGAAACGTTAAAAAAATATGTCATTTGGGGAACCAATTTTGGTTCCATTGATAACCACTTCATTACAAAACCAGAAGGCGAAGAAGTGCAAATTCCAGACGGAGTTGCTCATTTTTTAGAGCATAAACTATTTGAACAAGAAAACGGAACCAATAGCCTAGATGTATTATCGAGTCTTGGTGTAGATGCAAATGCCTATACCACCAACGACCATACCGCTTATCTATTTGAGGCAAACTCGAACTTTTATGAAGCCCTAGATGAACTAATGAACTATGTGCAAAACCCATATTTTACCGATGAAAATGTCGAAAAAGAAAAAGGCATTATTGGGCAAGAAATCAATATGTACGAAGATGACCCAGAATGGCAAGTCTATATGAATGCCATGAAATTAATGTACAAAGTAAACCCAATCAATATTGATATAGCAGGAAGCATTGAGTCGATTTCGAAAATTGATAAAGACATCTTATACAAATCCTACAACAATTTTTACGATTTATCCAATATGTTACTTGTTGTATGTGGTGACTTTGAACCAGAAAAAATAGTAGAAGAAATTAAAAAAAGGATTACCAAAACAAGTAAACAAGGAGAGATTAAGAGAATCTACGAAACAGAGCCAGAAGAAATTGTAGAAAAAGAGAAAACCGTTACTATGGAAGTGAGTATGCCAATTTTTGCTATCGGTTTTAAAGACAAACCAGAAGAAAATATGGTAAAAAAATGCATTGCCATACAAATATTATTATATATGTTATTTGGAAAAAGTTCAGAAGGATATCAAACACTATACAATAATGGGGAACTAATTGGTGCACCATCTCTTGACTATGAATTTTCAAAACAATATGCTCATATTTTAATAGCAGGAGCAGCCAAAAATCCACAAAAGATAGTGGAAATGTTGAAAACCCAAATTGAGAAATTCAAAAAAAGTGGATTAAACAAAGAACATTTTGAAAGAATCAAAAAGAAAATCTATGGAGACTATGTTAGTGAATATAACGAAGTATCCAATATTGCAAGAATGTTCTTATCCGACTATTTCAAAGGAATAAACAGTTTTGATTATATAGAACAATACAGTAGTGTAACAAAAGAATACACCGAACAAATCCTAAACGATGTATTTGACGAAAATAAAATGGTCGTATCCATTGTAAAAGGAAAAGAATAATCCCAAAACACATGTAGGGGTCGATGCCCACATCGACCCGGGGACAAGGCACAAAATTAAAACGGGTCGATGTGGGCATCGACCCCTACAAAATACAGACAGGATTTATGAGAGGAAGAAAGAAATTTGAAAGAAATCATTTTACCATTTACCAATATAACCGTACATATCAATCCAATCGCATTTCACCTATTTGGTGTACCAATTTATTGGTATGCCATATTCATCGTGGCAAGCCTAGGCATTGCCATGTTTGCCTATTATAAAAACGACAAAAAATTCGGCATTCACTATGATGACATTATCGACTTAAGCCTCATTCTAATCCCTATTAGCTTCATTAGTGCCAGAATTTATTATGTGCTATTTAATCTACAAAGTTATACTAGTTTTTCGCAAATGCTAAACATCAAAGACGGAGGACTTGCCATCTATGGTGGTATCATAGGAGGAGCTATCACCGCCTATATCTTTTGCAAAAAAAGAAACATATCCTTCTTAGACCTAGCAGACTACATTATCCCCTATGTAAGCCTTGGGCAAGCAATTGGAAGATGGGGAAACTTTGTAAACGCAGAAGCCTATGGAACCACCACAACCCTACCATGGAAAATGGGAATACATACAGGGGAAGGACTACAATATGTCCACCCAACCTTCCTATACGAATCGATAGCCGACTTTTTAATTTTTCTTTTCCTTATAAAACTCTCAAAAAACCGAACATACAAAGGACAACTCCTTCTTACCTATGCGCTCACATATTCCTTCATTCGCTTCTTCATAGAAGGCTTAAGAGTGGATAGCCTAATGCTAGGTCCATTTCGTATATCTCAAATAGTATCGTGTATTTTGTTTATGATTGGTATTTTTTACATGATATGGTTGAAAAGGAAACAAAAATAGGGTATAATATAGTTATGTAACCTGTAAACAAGCACGCAAATAGGGGGTGGCCCATGTTAAAAGCATTATATGTACTTCTTATGATATGTGCGATACCGACCATGATATGGATATGTTTTGAAATAGGTGGAGCATTTACGGTGATTGGAATTATTTTATTAGGAGCATGTATCATATTTGTTGGTGGTATTATAATAGGAGCAATCAAATTTTTATTTGAATTGTTTCTCGGATAAGCGTTCTTCGGAATGCTTATTTTTATGTTGCTTCTTATCATTTTTTGTCAAAAAATAACAAATAAGAAAAAAATAGAAAAGAAAACTGACATAATTGACAAATAAAGTCGTACGATTCTCTACAAAAATAGACGTTTTTTGTTGACGAGCATGTAAAAATATGGTATTTTGAATATAAGGGAGCAAGAAAAAATGCCAAAAAGGAAGTGGTAAGATGTTAAATGATGAAATATGTAAAAAGAGAGACGAGCTAAACAAAAGTATCGAAAATAATGACGATTATGATAAAATATACAAATTAAGTGTGGAGCTAGATGAGTTGATTGCCAAATACTATATGGAGGAAAAGGAAAAACAAGAGGAATCGGTTAAAAAAGATTAAAAAATAGAGATGTTGCTATAAAAAAGTAATATCTCTATTTTATTACAAGAATATGACATTTATATGTAAAATACAAGAAAATGTTTTCTAGATATTGAGAAATAAAAAGAAATGACGTATAATAAAATAAGATAATAATAGCTGAGTGGAGGAAAAAATGAAGAAAAAGATATATAGTAGTATCATAATTATATTAGTTATCTTAAACATATGTAGCGGTGTTATAGCTACAGCAGGAGGAACCCTAGTAGATCCAATTAAAAATCCAGGAGCATATAAACCTTCTGAAAATTTAAAGACGAATAATACAGAATTCGTAAAAAGAGGAAACTTAGTAATTGGTGTAATACAATTATTAGGAACAGCGATATCGGTTATTACCTTAATGACATTAGGAATCAGATACATGCTTGCAAGTGTGCAAGAAAAGGCACTTTACAAAGAAACAATAGGACCTTATTTGATTGGTGCAGTTATGGTATTTGCGATTCCAAATATTATTGCGGTTTTATATGATTTTATTACTGGGAATATAAAGGAGGTATAAAACAGATTGCAAAAATGAGAGGAGGAAATGATGAAAAAAGTATATAGTAGTATTATAATTATAATTGTTATATTAATGATATGTAGCAGTGTTATAGCTACGACAGGAGATTTATATAATAAATATAAAGGTGGAGATTTTTCAGCATATGAAGGAACAATGGAAGAACTAGCAGTAGCCCTAGAAGAGGAAAGAAATTATTTGGCGACAGAAGGACTATTACGGTGATGAGGAATTAAAAGCGTATAATGAACTAATTAGAAAGGTAAAAGATGCAGCAAATGACCAAAATGGCATTGAAGCTCCTACAGAGGAAGAATTGATAGGATATACAGCGGAACAAATATTAGATTATTTGGGTACGCCTCCAAATGTAAGTGGATTATCTGATGCTGTAAAGCAAGCATGGGTAAATACTTTAAAAAATGCAAAATTTGGAGATAAGACGAGAAAGAGCCAAACATATAATGCATTAGTTGCACTTGGGGTATCACCAGGAGAAGCGATTATTGATAGTGGAGTGAACGAGGAAGGTGATGGTAGTGACAAAGAAAAACCTTCTACAGGGATAGTAGGAAATTCTACAGCTTCTGCAATACACACGCCAGATGAAATTATTAAAGAGGCAAATGACTTTGTAGGACAAGGAACAGCAGTTCCTATAAATGGGGAAAACCTAAAAGGAGCATCTTCTACTTTATATAATTTATTACTATCTATTGGAATTTTCTTATCAGTTGCCATTGGGGTATATTTAGGAGTAAAATTCATGCTTTCAACGGCAGAAGACAAGGCAAAAGTAAAAGAAGCATTAATTCCATATATTGTTGGCTGTGTTGTTATATTTTCGGCTTTTATAATATGGAAATTGGCGATAGAGCTTCTTAGCGGAATTTCTTAAAAGATTACAAAAGAAGATAAAGTTATGGATTGGTAATATAATTGTCATATAAATTTAACAATTATTTTGCAAATAAGTATAGACAAATCTTGAAAAAGCCGTTATAATAGTATAGTGATACAATGAAATTCACTGTCTTAAATAAAGTTTTTAATATTCTCTCATGTTTGTGAGTAGAGAAAAATACAAAAAGAAATATAAAATAATAGGAGGAAAGGTATGAAGAAAACAAGTAAAATATTAGTAACATTATGTATAATATTAGCAATTGTTATAATGAGCGTCATCTCATTTGCTGAAGGAGATGCAATTACACCAAGTAGTTTTTCAAGTGGTAATATTACAGCTACGTCAGGAATTGTAAATTTAGGAAGCCAAATTATAGGTGTTGTTAGAACAGTTGGTGTATTAGTAGCAGTTGTTATTCTTTTAGTATTAGGTATCAAATATATGATGGGTAGTGCAGAAGAAAAAGCGGATTACAAAAAATCGATGATACCATACTTAGTAGGAGCTGTTTTAATATTTGCAGCTTCAGCAATAACAGGAATTGTATACGATATGGCAAGTTCAATTGGTGGTGCAACAACAAACGGATAATGCTAATAAAAACAAATAAAAAGCTAGGAAACAAAATTCCTAGCTTTTTATTTCACCCATATTACAATTATATTAAAAATGTAATATTTTCTACGAAAATGTTACATTTTTCTTTGTTTTCTGGTATAATGATATTGATTAGAATTATGCCTTAAAGGAGGAAGAACATGGGACCATACAATATACCAAGAAACGTGAAAGATGAAGGAAGAATTTTATTTATTTTTACAGGAAAATCGATGATTTATACAGTTGCTTGTGCAGCATTTGGTTTTCTTTTCTATTTAATCATTGCAGCCTGTGGAGCAAAAATGATTGGAATGATTGTTATAGCTATTTTTGCACTCATTGGTTTTTGTATAGGAACCTTTAAAGTACCAGACCTTGGGGCATTTGCCTTTACCAAAAAGGTAGGGGGAGAAAACATTGATGATGTTATCTTAAGAGCCATTCGATTTAAAAAAGCACATAATAAAATTTATACCTATGAAATAGAGGAGGAAACCAAAGATGAATAGTTCAGACCAAATTACACAAGTCTTAACCATTGTATTAATTGTTATGGTGGTAGTTTTAGTAGCACTTGCAGTAGCATTCTTATATTTCTGGATAAAAAGTAGAAATAAAAAAGAAGAAATTGAAAATAGTGATGGAACCACAAGTGATGCAAGAAAAATTGCAAGAGAATATACCAAACAATCCATTTTCAAATTTATGGAATTTGAAACAGTAGAAGACAATATGATTGTGCAAAAAAATGGAATGCGTTACATTATGGTGGTAGAATGCCAAGGTATTAACTACGACCTTATGTCAGAAGGGGAAAAAGTAGGAGTCGAAGAAGGGTTTTTACAATTTTTAAATACCTTACGACATCCAGTTCAAATTTATGTACAAACAAGGACTGTAAACTTAAACGATAGCTTAGAAGGATATCGAAAAAAAGTAGAAGAAGTTGGGTTTGAATTAGAGAAAAAGAAAAATGCTTATTTGAAAAAATTGCAATCTGGACAAGCAACGAGGGAAGAATTAAATAAGGACTTTTTCGAAGTAACCAAACAAACCAACCTTTATGAATATGGAAAAGATATTATTGCTAACACCGAAAGAATGAGCTTAAACAAAAATGTATTAAGCAAAAAATACTATGTGATCATCCCATATTATGTAGAAGACTTAGGAACGAATAATTCCTTTGATAAAGAAGAAATTAGAAATCTTGCTTTCCAAGAATTATACACAAGAGCACAATCGGTCATTCGAACACTAGCTGGTTGTTCGGTAGGTGGAAAAATTCTAAACTCCGAAGAATTAGTAGACTTATTATATGTAGCCTATAACCGTGATGAAGCAGAAGTATTTAGTGTAGACCGTGCAGCACGTGCAGGTTATGATGAGTTATATACCACAGCACCAGATGTATTAGATAAAACCATGAAAGCATTAGATGACGAAATTGAAAGAAAAGCCATGGCACTTGCCAATGAAAAAGTAATACAAGCAAGAAGTCCAAAACAACAACAACTAGACCAAAAACGAGCACGTTTAGAAGAACTTGTACGTCAACGTGCACAAATGATTATCAAACAAAATGCAGCTTACTTAGGAAGACAAACAGCCGATTCAGCAACAAGACTAATAGAAGAGGAAAAGAATAAAAACGAAGAAGGAGGAACCGAAGATGTGGAAGAAAAACCAAAGAGGGGCAGAAGAAAAAAATCAGCAGTTAGCGAATAAAACAGAAGAATACAACATTTTAAAGAAAAAGACCATAAAAGAATTAATTGCACCATCTGGTATTGATGCTTCAAACATTGACCACTTAGAAATTATATCCAATACCAAACGATATGCCAGAAGCTTTTTTGTATCGGCACTTCCAAGAATGGCCATTTTCCCAGAATTGTTCCGTGACCTATATTTATTTGGAGATACCAATACATCAATCTATATTAACCCAGTACCAGAGGCAAAATCGCAAAACGAATTAAATAGGGTTATTAACCAACTAGAGACAGAAAGAATTGTAGCAGCAGACCGTGGTAATATTAATAGACAAAGTACGGTTGGACAAAAACGATATGAAGCAGAACAATTAAGAGATGAAATTGCAGCAGGATATAACAAACTATTTGAAGCAACCATTGTTTCAACCCTATTTGCTTATAGTTTAGAAGACCTAGACAAACTAACAAGTTTATTATCCACTGAAATGTCAAAATCCTTAGTTAGTGTAAAAAGTGCATGGGGAATTCAAGAAGATGCATTTAAAAGTAACCTACCATTTATGGATAACAAACTAAAAAAAGTACATACCTTTGATAGACGTTCTATGGGAACTGTATTTCCATTTACCACATCAGAAGTAGGACACTCAACTGGTGTTCCCCTAGGATTTAACAAACAAACTGGAGTACCAATTTTATTTGATAACTTCCACCCATCTCTAACCAACTACAACATGGTAATTTTCGCAAAATCTGGAGCTGGTAAATCTGTTACCATGAAGACTCTTATTTCAAGATCAGCTGTACTTATGGGAATTGAGAGTTTAGCACTAGATGCCGAAGGTGAATACACTATTGTGGCAGAATCGTTAGGTGGAATTAATGTTGTATTAAGTCCAAACTCCAAAACCGTTATTAACTTATTTGATATTGAACCAGAAATTATCAAAGACGAAATTACGGGAAAAGAAAGAGTCATTGTTAATGTTGAAAACAAAGTAGAAGACGTAACACAAGCACTACTTACTATGGCAAGAGGTAGTACAAGAAG
Organism: uncultured Clostridium sp.; assembly: GCA_948470025.1. Lineage (GTDB taxonomy): Bacteria > Bacillota > Clostridia > TANB77 > CAG-508 > RGIG8482. Next base: position 23,846 of record CAOKNG010000006.1, read on the forward strand.
TACAGAAGTAAACGAATTAACCAAACAAATTATAGCCGAATCCGTTTCCGAAGAATATGCAGCACTAAAAATTACGTCTGACCCATCAAGTTTATATGATTCAGCAGCGAACATGGCAACAGGAAACATGCTTGCAAGAAAGAAAAAACTAATGCCAACCATTGGTAGCTGGTATAAAAGAATTCAAAGAAAAGCAACCGAAAATGAAAACGAAGATTATCGTTTCCACTACAGTTACTTACTAAAAGTTATGAAACAATACATTCGTGAATACGAAGGACAAATGGCATATTTTGATGGACAATCTACCTTTGAATTATTAGATGGTGTGCCATTTATTAACCTAGATATTTCACAGCTAGAAGAACGTTTTGCAAGACCACTTGCACAACAAATCCTACTTTCATGGATTTGGGAAAAATACGTTAAGAAAAACAGTGAAGACAGAAGCAAAGCGAAAAAGAAAAGAGTGTTAGTAGATGAGGCATGGATGTTATTACCATATCCAGAAGCAGTCGATTTCCTAAACACCATGGCAAGACGTGCGAGAAAAAGAAATGTATCTTTGGCAATTATTTCACAAAGATTCCAAGACTTTTATGAAAAACAAGAAGCACAAGCCGTATTAACCTCGTCTGATACAAAGCTATTTTTAGCACAAGATAAATCAGAAATTCAGTACTTAAAAGAGGTATTCAAACTTTCCGAAGGGGAAGCTGGCTTCTTAGTAACCTGTCTAAAAGGAGAGGGATTACTAAAAGTAGGAGCTGATACTGCAATTCTACAAATTACACCAACCGCAAAAGAATTTGAGTTTGTAGAAACAAACTTAAACAACATCGTAAACATGAAGAAAAGAAAAGCAATACAGTAGTAGAAAGGGGAAACCATGAAATTTTTTACGAATAAAGGAGTTATACAAAAGACAATTATTGCAATTGTAATCGTAATATTAACAACCTTTGCTGTTCCAGGAACTGTACATGCAGATTTAGGTGGAAAGTTAATGAATCCAATTCTTAACTTTGTAGCAGTCATATTTGATGGTGTTCAACATTTATTAGAATTGGCGATGTTAGGAGAATATTCGGATTTCATGAAAACAATTGGGGGGACTGGGTATGAATCAAGGGCTAATAGTGATGTGGTCATTGAGACAGATGAATTTATTGATGCGACATTCTTTGGCTTAAATGCAGTAAACGTACCAGTAATTACCTATACACCAGAAGCCATATTTTCTAACCAAGTTCCTGCATTAGATGTTAACTTTATTACTCCATCGATAAAAACTGGCGATGATGAAAAAGATCAAAAAATGAACATAGCGATGAAATTACGTCCAACAATTGCTAGTTGGTATGTAGCACTTCGATCTATTGCAGTAGTAGGACTGCTATCGGTACTTGTTTATCTAGGAATTCGTATGTTATTAACAAGTATTGCAGCAGACCGTGCAAAATATAAACAAATGTTAATGGACTGGGTTATAGCCATGTGCTTGGTATTTGTTCTCCATTACATTATGTCATTTGCATTAACAATGGTGGAAACTGTAACAGCAATGATTGCTTCTGATGCAGATGGTAGTTTTACGGTACATGCAACGAATGTAGATGGGATTTTCTGGACATCTAAGGTAGTAGACTTTTCTAGTAACTTAATGAGTTATGTTCGTTTCATGGTACAAGCAGGAGATTTGAAAGTGAAAATAGCATTCTTAGCACTATATATCATGTTAGTTATTTTTTCCATTCGTTTTACTTGGGTATACTTAAAAAGGGTAGTTAATATGGCATTTTTAACACTAATTGCACCAATGGTTGCCCTAACCTATCCAATTGATAAAGTATCAGATGGAAAAGCACAAGCATTCAATATGTGGTTAAAAGAATATACCTATAATGCCCTAATACAACCAATTCATTTATTGTTATATAAAGTTCTATTAGGAACAGCAGTAGAGTTGGCGGTTGACAATCCACTATATGCGATTGTAGCATTAGGATTCATTATTGCAGCAGAAAAATTAGTTAAGCAAATGTTTGGATTTAATAAAGCAAGTGGTGGAACCGTTGGTTCACTGGCAGGAGCAGCTGGAGTGAGTATGGCAGCAAGTAAGGCCTTACAAGGCTTTGCTAAAAAGGGACCAGGACCACAAGGAAAATTAAGAACCAAAGATGCACCAGAAAGACAAGGAAAAGATGCCGATGCTAACAAGCCATTTCAAGCATTTCAAAATAAAGATGCAAATGATGTAGTAGGTTCAGATACGCCACTACCATCACCAGATGGAAATGGCGGTACACCACCTCCAGATACGCCACTACCATCACCAGATGGAGATGGTGGTACACCACATCCAGATACGCCATTACCATCACCAGATGGGGATGACGGTACACCACCTCCAGATATGCCATTACCATCACCAGATGGGGATGACGGTACACCACCTCCAACAGGAGATGGTGAAAGCCCACAATACGATAACCCATTTTATCGACCAGATGATGCTCCAAAAGAATATAATCTTTGGGATACCATGAAAAATGATACGAAAGCTTTTGGTGGAAGAATAGGAGAAGGACTACAAGATTTAAAGGATAAGAGAATGATGTTAAGAACACCAGAGGGCAAACGACAATTAAAAAATAAAATTGGCTCAGAAATTAATAAAAGAGCAATTGGAGCATGGAAGGCATTACCAACAGTAGGATACAAAGCAGCAAGAGGAACCCTAAAAACAGCTTCAAGAGTAGCACTAGGAGCAGCAATGGGTGGACTAGGACTTGCAATTGGAGCAACGACAGGAGATGGAGAAAAAGCAGTTTCTATGGCACTTGGTGCAGCAGCTCTTGGAGGAGCAACAGGTGGTAACCTATTTGAAACAACAGTAGGAAAATCTATGCAAGATAGAAGTATACGTGATACCTATGAGGCTGGAAAATATGGAAATAAAATAGATGCGAGAAATGCAAGAGCAGATAAAGAATACTTTAAAAGTGAGAAATTCGATAATTTTTATGAAAAATACTACAAAGGAAAAAAAGACAGAAATGGTAATAATTATACCAAAAAAGATGTACAAAAATTTGTACAAGATTATCGAAAAGCAGGAATTACAGATCACAATGACATAAGAAGAGCCAAGGCCTTAGAAGATAAATATATAAAGGACAGTGCTGGAAAATTGTCACAGGATGATGTAAGAGCACAAGTACAAAATATTGTACAAAGCTACAAAGATATGGATATTGATAAAAAAGCATATTCAGATGAAAAAATGCGAAATGCAGAAATCAGACGCATTGCAGGTATGTTAGGAGATCCAAAATCGGCAAACAACAAGCAAATGGCAAAACAAATATTCCAAGGTTATGTGGATTGGAGAAACAGTGCTGTATAGGAATATAGCATAAAAACAGGAGGATAATACAATGATTATTAAAAATAGTAACATAAGAAGAAGTATATTTGAAAATCGATATGTTATATTTGTGATAATCTTTGCTATTATCCTCGCTTTATATCTTATTCGCCTACTTAATGCAAATGCAAAAGAAAAATTAAGTGTAAAAAATAGCGAGACACAAAATACAATTGTAGAAACACAAAGAAGAGATACTTCAAGTCAAGCAGTGATTACACAAACAGAAGTAGCAGAGTCAGTACAACAAGTGAATACTAAAGTGATAGAAAGTTTTATTACGTATTGTAACCAAAAAGAGATTGAAAAAGCATATGCCTTATTAACTGATGAATGTAAAGAAAAAGTATTTTATTCGAATATTCAGTACTTTAAGCAAAATTACGTGGATAAAATTTTTACAAGACAAAAAACGTATGAAATGCAAGCATGGGTAAATTATTATGCTTCACAAACCTATAAAATAAAAATTATGGACGACATGTTATCTACTGGAAAAGTTTCAACTTCACAAGAAAGTATTGAAGACTATTATACTCTTGTAACCAAAGAAAATGAAACTAAGCTGAACATTAATGGATATATAGGAAGGCAACAAATAAACAAAGAAGCAAATAATAATGGCATACAAGTTAAAATTCTTTGTAAAGATGAGTATAAAGAATATGAAACATATGATATTGAAATCAAAAATACAACCACAAATACCATTTTAATGGATACGCAAGAGAAAGCAAGTTCAATTTATTTAGTAAGTTCCAATGAAAAGAACTATTCTGCGTTTTCTCATGAAATAGATAGAACAGAATTAACAATAGAATCAAACCAAACAAAAACAATAACCATACTATTTAATAAATTATATTCGAACCAAGCAATTATGAGAAAAGTAGTATTTAGTGATGTGATTATGAATTATGAAGAATATAGTCGAGTAGAAGATAAAAAACAATATACCAATCGAACAACAATGCACATCGAACTATAAAAGAAATAGTAAGTGATAGAAAAGAGGTGACATATGGACGAAGAAAAAGAAAGACAGGAACAAGAATTACCAGACCAACTATTGAATAAAGCAGGAAATATGATAGGGAGCGCTGGAAAAAGAGCAGGAAGAGCAGTAGGAAGAAGAGCAAAAAAAGAGGGGTTAAAGATATTAAAAGAATTAGGAAAGAAAGTAATAGCCCTAATTATGAAAAATCCCAAGCTTGCGTTGATTATTTTAGTAGTAATAATAGTTGCTATATTAATATTTGGCATTTTACTTCCAGCATTGGATAGCTATTTAGATGACATCAATGCCGAAACTACTGATGAAGTTACATATCAATTAGTGAAAGAATATTGTACAATAGATGAAGATGGAATTCGCTTTGATAAGGAAAAATTTCTAGAAAATATTGTAGCTGAACTTTCTCTAAATGGAATCGATTTAAATGATTTAGGGTTTGGCGATGACGGAAATTATGAGATTGCTGTCGAAAATACCGTTACAGGAGAAACCAATATAGTACATAATACAGTAAAACCAAATACACAAGCAGCAGAATACTTGTTCAAGTTTTTAACTGCAGCTCTTACAGGGGAGTTCCCTTATATTGAAGGCAGTGATGAAGAGGTACAAGGAATTATACGAGTAAAAAGAAGAAAAAATGAAAATGAAGAACCCAAAGATTTAACTTATATGGGATATAAAAAATTTAGCGAAATGCTAAAAACAGAAGATAGTAATGAAAAAGATGAAATACAAAATTATTTCTCATTAGATGAAGATTGGAATCTATGTATTGCGAAACCATATAAAAGAACAGTTAATACTTATGACCATGACAATTTAATTAATAGTGAAGGAGAATATACCATATCCGAAGTGAAAATTCCTTACAGAACAATGGTATCGCAATATACTACTCCATTTTTATTTTTAATTGATTTACAAATTATTACACATAATCCAGACTATGTAACAGCAGTTTCTGAGCTAATGTCCGAACAAAGCGAAATTGAATTTACGATCTTTGATCAAATTACCGAAAGTACTCATATATATAACTATAAAGCAACAAGACATTCATGGTATCCAGAAGAAGTAGAAACTTCTGGAGAAACGGTTACAGGTGTTTCTAGAACAGAATGGCGAGTTGGAGAATCTAGTGTTGATGATAAAAAAATAACAACTGCTGAAACAGATAGTATAAAGGCTAATATTACAAAAGCAAAAACTTGGATTGTTGAACAAGAAACAAACTATGCAATGCAAGAAAAAAAAGACCATCCATATGGACAAAATGGAACAACAAATACTTTACGAAAACAAGACGAAATTATAAACCCACCAGGCAGTTGGGATACTGAACGAAGTGAGTATTTCTTTACTGAAATCATTAAAAGAGAATGGGTAAAATCTGGAGACACGAATACTCTTATTAAACCATCAGAATTTATGGGCTTATGGAGCAATAAAACAGGAACTTATGTAAAAGGAGCTCCATATTTACCAAATGGACCAGATAAACCAGGGAAAATGGTAGGATATGAGTTGTTGGGGAGTTACCAATTAGATAGACCAATCATTAATATCATAACAGCAAGAGAAGATTTATACGAATTGTTGGAAAGAGAAACAACTCAAACAATTGGAGAAATTTTGAGAGAATGTATTAATTTCTATTTAACAGGTAAAGAATTACCAGAGAATTTTGCATCTCGATTTAAAACATTGTTTGATACACAGGAATTTATTGAAAGCAATTGGAATAGTATTGGTTCAGGATTTTGGTGGCCAATGAATGATACAAGTTATACTAGAATTACATCTCCATTTGGTTATAGAGGGAATATTGGAGTAACAGGTGCAAGTACATATCATAAAGGAATTGATATAGCTGCTCCAATAGGGGCAGAAGTTATTGCATCAGCAGATGGAACAGTAGAAGTAGCTGGTTATAGTAGGAGTGCTGGAAACTGGATAAGAATCAATCACGCAAATGGAATAAAAACGGTTTATATGCATAATTCAGAATTGTTGGTAACAGTAGGACAGGAAGTAAAACAGGGAGATATTATTGCTTTATCTGGTAATACAGGAATCAGTGGAGGACCACACTTACATTTTGGAGTAGAAGTAAATGGGGATTATGTAGATCCGCTAGATTATGTGGATCCTGAAAATCCAAGACCAATCAATACAGTACCAGATGTTCCAATCAGTGTAGAAGCATGGAGACCGTATATTGCACAAGCATTTTCAGAACTTGGTTATACGATGACAGAAGAAAAAGTAGGAGCTCTATTACGTCAAATTGATACAGAGTCGCATGGAGACCAATCGATTATGCAAGGGATTGTAGATTCAAATTCTGGTGCACCAATTAGAATTGGCGATGGAACTTGTCCATGGTGTTCATCTCGAGCCGAAAATACTTGTGGAGATACGAATATAGGGCATGGTTTATTACAGTTTATACCAACAACATTTTATAGCAATATGTTACCAGGACATACCAATATATTTAATGGATATGACCAAATTTGTGCATGCATATCTATGTTAGAAAAACGTACAGGACCATATACACAATATATTGGCAAAGGAACTGGTTGGGGCTAAAAGGAGTAAGAAAGGAAAATCTGATATTATGTCGGAGGGAAAAGAATGGTAAACAAGTTTTTAAAAATAGCGATTATGATTGTTGCAATGATGATTGTAATCATTACAGGCATTATCATTGCAATCTCGAATAACAATAACGAAGAAAATAAGACAAATCAAGTAGTAGAGTCAAAAATAACAGAGATTAGTAGAGTCAAAAATAGAAATGACTTTTTTACAGTAGTAAATTGCGTAGATAGATATATAACGTATTTAACAACACAAGAACCAGACATATTATATAATTATTTAGATGAAGATTATCGAAAAAACAATGGTATTTCACAAAGTAATGTACTAAATCGTATTGAAACATTAGATGATTATTACAAATTTAAAGCAAAAGAAATGTATACAGCGAAAAATTCAGATACAATAGAACAGTATTTTGTATATGGCACATTAACAATAGAAGCAACAGGGGATGACGAAGAAGAAACACCATTTTACATATCAGTTAAATTGGATAAAACCAATAATACATTTTCCGTTATTCCAAACCAATATATACAAAATATGAAAGTAGTCGAATAATAGAAAGAGGATAAAAACATGGATTTAAAAGAATTAAAAAAGTGGATATTAGCGTTGTTTGTAATGGTAATTGTGATTGTTACTATATTAGTAACACTTATCTTACTAAAAACAAAAGAAGATCCAAAAAGTGAAACAGAACAAAAAGAGGAAGAGCATATTGATGTGATACAATATACAAAATATAATGAAATATCATATGCGTATATTAGTGACATGCAACTATGTAATATTTATTTACTAGATTATAAAAATAATGCAATTTATCATCCACAACAAGCATATGATTCTTTGGATAAAGACTATAGAGAAAAGCGTTTTGGAAGTTTTGAAAATTATCAAAAATACGTACAGGCAAATGCAAATAGAATTTTTGGAACAAAACTATCGAAATATCAAGTAAATGAAAATGATAAGGGAAATGAGTATATTTGTATTGATCAATATGGAAACTATTATATTTTCCAAGAAACTGCCATTATGAAATATAAATTATTACTAGATTCTTATACCATTGATTTACCACAATATGTAGAAATCTATAATCGTTCAACTAGTACAGAACAAGCAGCAATGAGTGTTGAAAGATTTGTAAAGGCGATACATGATGAGAATTATATGTTTGCATATTCAGTATTGTCAAGTGGATTTAAAGATAATTATTTTAAAACACAGGAACAATTCGAAACATACGTGAAACAGAATTTTATAAAAGGAAAAGAGATTACATATAATTCAACAAAAGAAGAAGGGGATATGTATATTTTTGAAGCGACGATAAGCGATTCAGAAAATTTAAACAATACTATGACAAAAAATTTTGTAGTACGTTTAGGAGAAGGTACCAATTTTGAATTATCTTTCGAAATCTAATTAGGATAAGCTCATTCATAGAAAATGCGGTTAACCTAAGGAAGAATTAATAGAATTTGTATTGGGTTGCATAGGATGCAACCCAATATTCCTAAAAAAGGAGTTAACATGGAATTATTAGAACAATTAAAAAGACTAGAAAACGAACTTGAAAAACAGGCAATAAAGAAAAAGGAACAATGTAAAATACTAGATATTAAATATTTTACCGATATTACCTTTGATGAAATAGAAGAGGAACAACCTGTTTTTCTAATAGAAAAAGAAGTAAATGGCGAAATAAAACAAGAACTACAAATGGGGGATATAGTCATTGCCGATATTGGGGAAGATAATACAATCTCTATGCGAAATGGTTCAATTGCTCAAGAATTAATCCTTTTAGTGAAACTTCGTGGTGTTACACCAACTTCATTAAGAGAATTAGAAGAAGTAGAAATGGGAAGAGAAATTAGAAATACTGGAAAAAGAGTAGAAAATAAAAAGCAAGACATGAAGAAAGAAGAAACAAAACAAGAAGAATTAGAAGAAAGTCAAGCAAAAGCGAAAAGTGCGAATGCCAAAGATATTGAAATCGATATAAACAAAAAGATAACAATCGATAAAACCTTTGCCGATTTAGTACCAGAAGTAAAAGAGAAACATTTAGAAACTGTTAAAATACGAAGACTAGATGCAACCAACTTTGAATTTTATGGTGAAACTAAAGAAGGAGAACAAGTTGCATTAGAATCCTTAAAAACAACCGAAGGAACCAATCCAACCAAAGAAATTACAAGAATAGGAGCAAATGGAGAAGTAGAAACAGACCAAGTATTTATGATGGTTCAAAATGAAAGGGGAACCAATGAACAAAATGGAAATGAAGGATTTACAGTAGACATCGAAGCAGGAGTTCCAAAAGTTGCATACTACAGAAGAACAAGAGATAATGACTATATGACAGTTCCAGTCAATCTAAAGAATACAAATCAAAAAAGAACCGATAAAGAAGTACAAAGAGTTGCCGAGAAAACAAGAAATCCAGGGGTAAGTGATGAGATTGAAAAAGCAGAAAACATATTAGCCAAACAAGAAAAAACCACCCTAGAAAATATTGATGATAATCCTTACAATGATACCCAAGAAACACAAGCTAACTATGAAGAAGTGCTAATAAAAGAAGCAGCCAAACGTTGTAAAATGTCAGAGGAGGGATTTAGAGAAGTATTAGAAAAAGAAAGAAAAGAAGGAGAGTCAATCGAAACAAGCATTGAACGTGCAGAAGAGGAAATTAATGAGCAAGTAGTAAGCCCAAGAGGAAGATAAAAAAGGTTATAAAATCACCATTTTCACAATATAATGAAAATGGTGATTTTGTAAATAAACCGTGGTTTATATAAATAGACAAGGGACCCTAAATATCATGCAAACCTTAAATTTAAACAGATATATAAATAATATGATGAAATAGGAGGCAAAAATGAAGACAAGATTAAAGCAAATAGGAATAATAATATGCATAATCATTCTAATGGTAATGCAAAATGTAGTCGTATTAGCAGATGATGAAATAGATGAAGAAGTAAGCAATATGATAGAGGAAATCCTAGAAGCATCTAGCAATGTAGACAATTTTCCAAACCTAAATGCAAGAGCTTGCCTTGTATTAGACCGAGAATCGAAACAAGTACTTGCCCAAAAAGATGCATATACGAAACGTCCCATGGCTTCAACCACAAAAATTATGACTTGTACAATTGTGTTAGAACATGCCAATTTAACCGATATTGTAGAAATATCCAAAAAAGCGGGAGGAACAGGAGGCTCAAGGCTTGGGTTAAAAGCGGGAGATAAAGTAAGCGTGAATGACTTACTTTATGGACTAATGCTTCGCTCGGGAAATGATGCAGCAGTTGCTCTTGCCGAGCATGTAGGAGGAAGCATAGAGGGGTTTGCTGATTTAATGAACCAAAAAGCAGAGGAATTAGGCTTAGACAATACCCATTTTGTAACCCCACATGGGCTAGACCAAGAAGAACATTATACGACTGCCTATGAACTAGCACTTCTTACCAACTATGCCCTAAAAAATGAAAAGTTTGCTAGTATCGTGGCCACCAAAACTTGTGAAATACACATTAACAACCAACCAAAACAAATATCCAATACTAACGAACTCTTAGGAAACCTAAACGGAGTAAATGGCGTAAAAACCGGATTTACCAATGGAGCAGGAAGATGTTTAGTAACATCAACCACAAGAAATGGGCATCAAATTATTTGTGTCGTATTAGGAGCTGATACGAAAAAGATAAGAACCACCGATAGTGTAAAACTAATTGAATATAGTTTTTCGAAATATGAATATATCAATATGAAAGAAAAAATAGAAGAAACCTTTCAAAATTGGTTATTAGAAGAAGCACCAAAAATTCAATATAAAAAAGCAAAAGAGACACAAATTGAATATGAATTAGAACCAAGTAATGTAACTTGGATTCCCATTATAAAAGAAGAACAAAAAGACCTCGAGGTAAAAATTGACTATCAAGAAAACCTAGAAGCACCATTAGAAAAAGGATATGTAGTAGGAAAAATTCAAGTTAACCTAAAAGACGAAGAGTTATTCCACACCAATATTCTATTAAAACAAAACATTACCAAAAAACAAATAGGGGACTATTTTGAGCAAATTTGTAATCAATATTATCAATATCTACTACAAAATATGAGCATAGAATAAAAAGCTACTACATAAAAAACGGCATTTGCATAAAGTGACATAAAGTGATATAATAGAAGTGTAGTAAAAACAAAGCAAACAAGTCCCAATAAGATGAAGCGTGAAATCTAATTTGGGCAGAAAAGGAGAAAACGTGACAACAGCAACATGTAACAAGATAGGAACAATGATAGCACTTGAGAAAATAAGAGTCGAACATGATTTGCCAGAATCTATCATGAAAGATTTATACGTGATAGTGGAGGATGAAGAAAAATGCAAAGAAATCCTTGAGCATGGTCCGTACGCTACAAGAGGAGATGACGAGAAGGCAATAAGCCTGAAATTTGCAGCAGGAACCATTTCTGGTGGTTGTGTACCTCCTCCTTGCACTAGAACAAAGAGTTTGGAGGAGTTGTACAAGGAGCAGGTAAGAGAATACAAAAAGAAAGTACGGGCAAAACGGATTGCCGAGTTAAAACGTTTTCTTATGGGAAAATAAATTCCATCAAAAAATCAACCCTTAGGGTTGATTTTTTGTGGTTTAATATTATTTTCCAAAATCGACTTTTACATTTTTTCTTGCATCTTCAGAATCAACTTTAAACAATTCTTCTGGTTTAAAATTAAACATAGAAGCAATAATATTAGAAGGAACAACTTCTAATTTTGTATTGTACATAGTAGTACTATCATTATAAAATTGTCTTGCAAAAGTAAGTTTGTTTTCGGTATTTTGAAGTTCTTCTTGTAATGCCAAAAAGTTTTGGTTTGCTTTCAATTCTGGATAATTTTCAGAAACTGCCATAATGGTTTTTAAAGTACCAGATAATTGATTATTTAACTCTGCTTTTTCGGCTACCCCAGAAGCATTTGCCCAAGAAGTTCTAAGCTCTGCAATCTTGGTTAGGGTACCTTCCTCATGCCCCATATAACCTTTTACCGTTTCTACTAAATTTGGAATTAAATCAAATCTTCTTTGTAATTGAACATCAATTTGACTCCAAGCATTTTTCACTTTTTGTCTTGCTCTTACTAATCCATTATACATACCAATTAAAACCAAAATAAGAACAACGACAACACCTAATATAATCCAACCCATTATTTTTCCTCCTTTAAATTTGATAGTATCATCATAGCATATTCTAGTAGAATATACAAGTTTATACTGGATATTTTTTCAGTTCTACAAGAATAGTAATATGAAATGCCGATTTTCCTTAAATACATTTTACGCAAGTAGCCAATCAAGTACATTCATTTTCTTAATCCCATTAAAATCAGCAATAGGGTCTAAATCCATTGTTAAAATATATTTAGGATAATGGTCATTTATTGCTTGTAAACTAGATAATTCTCTTTGAAGAGTAGCTTCTTCTCTTGTTGTATAAGCAACCTGAAAATAAGTGAAACCTTCCTTGTTTTCACAAACAAAATCAACTTCTTTTTCCCCAGTTTTTCCAATATATACTTTATATCCTCGTCTAACGAGTTCAAGGTATACAATGTTTTCTAAAATATGGCCAATATCTAAATTTCTTCTTCCCAATAAGGCATATCTCATAGTAACATCAGTTGCATAATATTTTTCTCCTGATTGCAAATATTGTTTTCCTTTAATGTCAAATCTTGATACTTTATTAAATACAAAACTTTCCACAAAGGAATCTAAATAACTTTCTACGGTATGAACAGAAATGCTTCTGCCATCGGAAGTTAAAGTATCTGCTATTTTTTTAATGGATAGTGAATTGCCAATATTATCGAACATAAATTTAGCAATCGTTCGAAGCATTATGGTATCCGCTATTTTTTTTCTAGCAGAAATATCCTTTACAATAATTGTATTATACAATCCATCTAAATACAAATCGATTTCATCTTCGGTCTCTAAATTTAAAGTGTAAGGAAAGGAACTTCGATTAATGTATTGTAAATATAGGGCTTCATTTGGTTCTTTATGATAATAATTAACATACTCCTTAAAAGAAAGCGGATACATTTTTATTTCAATATATCGACCAGACAACAGTGTGGCAAGTTCACCAGATAAAAGATAAGCATTCGAACCTGTAATATAAACATCTACATTTTTTAGAATATACAATCCGTCAACTGCTTTTTGAAACTCGGGAACATTTTGTACTTCATCTAAAAATACGTAATAGTTTTTAGTATCTATTATTTGTGATTTAACAAAATCATATAAGCTCTTATAATTTTTAAACTCATACTCCGGATTTTCTAAATTGATAAAGATAATATGGTTTTCCTTTATACCAATACTAGTAAGGTATTTGATAAACAACTGAAATAAAGTAGATTTTCCACATCTTCTAATTCCAGTAATTACTTTAATTAGGTCTTTATCTTTCCACTGTTTTAATTGTTCTAAATATTGATTTCGTTCGATCATAGAATCGCCTCCAATACTATTATAATATATTTTTAGGAAATTTGCAATGAAATGCAAAATATCTTAAAAAGTTACAAAAAAATGCAATTAGCATAAAAACATGAAAATTACTTGTATAATCCAATATATCATGCTAAAATAGAGAAAATGTCGAAAGGAAGAGGAAAAATGAATGTATTAAACTTAGATGATTTTACGACAGAAGAGATTTGCAAAATTTTAGATTTAGCCGAAGAATTTAAAAACGGAAAACAGGTAGATTATAAGGGAAAGAAGGTAATCGCGAATTTGTTTTTTGAGCCTTCTACAAGAACGCATTATAGTTTTGATATGGCAGCTTTGCGTTTGGGGTGTAAAACACAAAATTTTGATGCGGGAAATTCTAGCTTAAAAAAAGGGGAAAGTTTATATGATACCGTAAAAACGTTTGAAATGTTTGGAAATGATGCTGTTGTTATTCGCCATGTAGAAAACGAATATTATAAGCAATTAGAGGGAATTAACATTCCAATTCTAAATGCAGGAGATGGAACAGGAAACCATCCTTCTCAATCACTACTAGACTTACTAACCATAAGACAAGAATTTGGAAAATTGGAAGGGTTAAAAGTTGTTATTGTAGGAGACATTCGTCATTCTCGAGTAGCCCATACAAACTTTAAAATTATGCAAAGATTAGGAATGCAAGTATATACTTCAGGACCATTAGAATATAAAGAAGAAGGATATAACTATGTAGAGTTAGATGATATTATAGGCAAAGTAGATGTTGTCATGCTTCTTCGTGTACAACATGAAAGGCATAGTGAAAAAATGCAAGAAACCATAGAAGAATATCATGAAAAATTTGGGCTAAACCAAAAAAGAGTACAAGCCATGAAAGATACTGCCATCATTATGCATCCAGCACCATTTAATCGAAATGTCGAAATTGCAGATAATGTGGTAGAATGTGAGAAATCCCGTATTTTTAAACAAGTACAAAATGGCGTGTTTGTAAGAATGGCATTAATTCATACGGTTTTAGGAGAAAATGTATAAAAACTACTTGTACAAAAATAATATCTATGATATATTTTTATATAGATATTTGAAAAAATCCAGAGGTATAAGATAGAAAAATAAATTACTTTAAATGATAGATACCTTTAAAGCGAAGCAAGAAAGGAATGGGATTTTTTATGGAAAATGAAGTGATGGATAAGGATAAAAAAACCATTTTAATTGTAGATGATGAGCAACACATTGTAGACATCTTAGTTTATAATCTACAAAAAGAAGGATATAATACCTTACAAGCAAATGACGGCTTAACAGCAGTGGATATTGCACTTAGCCAAAAGCCAGACCTAATTTTGCTAGACATTATGCTTCCTAAAATGGATGGACTAGCAGTTTGTAAACGAATTCGAAATAGTTTAAATGTGCCAATTCTAATGTTAACAGCAAAAGACGAGGAAATTGATAAAATTGTAGGGTTAGAATTAGGGGCAGATGACTACGTTACCAAGCCATTTAGTGTAAGAGAATTAATGGCAAGAATTAAAGCGAATTTGCGAAAAGCAGAAGTATCATTAGAAGAAATAGAAGAAAAACCAGAAAATACCAATAAAATTGTAGTAGGAGAATTAACATTAGATTTAGATAAATTTGAAGTACAAGTAAAAGGTGAAGTAGTAGACTTAACCTTACGTGAATTTGAAGTACTAAAATATTTAGCAAGTCAACCAGGACAAGTTATTACAAGAGAAGTATTACTAGAAAAAGTATGGGGCTATGAATATTATGGAGATATTCGAACCGTTGATGTTACCGTAAGAAGAATTCGTGAAAAAATTGAAAAAGACACATCAGCTCCTAAAATATTAATTACCAAAAGAGGAGTTGGCTATTACATTTCCGCAAGATAAGAAGAAAAACAAAAAAAGAATAAGTCAGAAATCAGGTAAACCATTCTGATTTCTGTCTTTTTCGTAATACAAAAAATCGTTGTAGGGGCGTGCAGTGCACGTCCGCAAATATGAAATGAAAATTTCGGACGACCAATGGTCGCCCCTACATTAAAACAAAAGGGGATTAACATGGTAAAAAATGTACAATTAAAAATCATATTAATTTTTACTATATTAGCAATTATTCTAATTACAGGAATTAGCACGTACTTTCTACATCAGCTACAGGACATCAATTCACAAATCGTACAAGAAGCAAACAAAGAAGAATTGGTAAACGAAACAAGAGGAATTGTAAAACAAGGTACATGGTTTATGATTTTCGCCATTGTTGGGTTTTGCTTAATTGCTACGGCAGTATCTGTTTTTATTACTGCAAAAGTAACCAAACCAATTAATAAATTAATTAGTAGTGCCAAACGCATCGCAGCAGGAGAAGAAGTAGAAATAAAAAAAGTAGCTCAAAAAGAGGATAAACAAGTAAACGAATTAGTAGATGCTTTTGGACTTATGACGAGTGAATTAAAAGAAAACTTAAACGAAGTTTCCAGACAAAAAAATCAAATCGAAACCATTTTACTACATATGACCGATGGCATTATTGCATTTAACATGGAAGGAAAAATCATATTAGTAAATCCGGCAGCAACAAGGCTATTACGAATCATGCCAGAAGAAGAAACATTTGAAAAGATATTTGAAAAGTTAAACATTGAAATCAATATGGAAAAAATTATCTACCTAGACAACTGGACCTCCTCCGAAGAAAGAGTCATCTTAGGAGACAAAAACATCAACCTATTTTTTGCACCACTAAAAAACGAAAATGAAACTCCAGCAGGAGTTATGGTAGTAATTCAAGATATTACAGAACATGTTAAACTAGACAACATGCGAAAAGAATTTGTAGCAGATGTATCACATGAACTAAAAACACCAATTACCTCTATTATGGGATATGCTGATACTCTATTAGAAGGAGAATACGACAAACAAACACAAGACAAATTCTTAAGCGTAATTGCATCAGAAGCAAGAAGAATGGCAAAACTAGTAACAGACCTTTTAGCATTATCCAGATTTGATAACAACCAAATCAAACAAGAAAAAGAAGAATTTGATTTAGGAGAACTAGTAAAAAAATGCCAAGAAAGAGTACAACCACAAATTAAGCAAAAACGACATCAAGTAGAATGCTTTGTTACTGCCAATGTTCCCCCGGTTTATGCAGATAAAGATGGAATTTCAAGAGTCATTTTAAATGTGCTAACAAACAGTATCAAATACACAAAAGAGGAAGGCCATATCAAAATATATGTAGGATTTGTTTATAACGATGCCTATATCAAAGTCATCGATAACGGTCTAGGCATTCCAGAAGAAGACCTATCCAGAATTTTTGAAAGATTTTACCGTGTTGACAAAGCACGTACAAGAGAAATGGGAGGAACCGGATTAGGATTATCCATTGCCAAAGAAATACTAGATAGAAATGGTGGAAGCATCGACATAAAAAGCGAACAAGGACAAGGCACAGAGGTCGTTATCCGCATTCCAACGAAATAGATACATGTAGGGGTCGATGAAGGCACCGACCCGTAGATAGCAAATAAAATCAGAATGGGTCGATGAAGGCATCGACCCCTACAATTAGAAAAATAGGAGGAGTTCAAATGAATGAAGAAGGAAAATGGAACGCAAAAGAGATATTAGAATGGGTATATTGCATCATTATTGCAGTCGTACTAGCCCTACTTGTACGCTATTTTGTAGGTACCCCAACCATAGTGCAACAACCATCTATGTATCCAACCTTAAAACCAGGACAAAGACTTCTTCTAAATAGAACCGTACGAACCTTTAAACATACACCAGAACGTGGTGATATTGTAACCTTTGAGGCACCAAGCAAAGGCTATGTATCCTCCATTGAAGCAAACCTAAAAAACCCAGTTGCCACCTATGATTATAAAATAAACAATCTATTTAGCAAAATCCGTTACTACGTACTAGAAATAGGAAAAACTAGCTATATTAAACGTGTTATTGGACTTCCAGGAGAACATATCAAAATCGAAAATGGAAAAGTCTATATCAATGGAGAAGAGCTAGACGAACCATATTTAGACAAAGACGTAAAAACAGAATCCTTAGACGGAGTATTTACTGATATCATCGTCCCACAAAACTGCGTATTTGTTATGGGAGACAATCGCCCACAAAGTACAGATTCCAGAAGATTCGGCTGTATTCCCCTAGAAAAAATCGAAAGCAAAGTCTGGATTCGCTTCTGGCCATTCGATGTATTTGGAAATGTAGAATAAATGTACAAATCAAAAAATGCCTGTAGGGGTTGCATATCATGCAACCCTAATATACAAATTGTAACAATAGAAAAACAAAAATTGCAATAAATCCATTGAAAAACAAACAAAAATACGATATAATACACAAGAAAGATTAAATGTAAGGAAATTTTGAAGGATGGCTTTTGAAAATTTGGTAGGAAATGAACAAGTAAAGAAATTACTTGTTTCAATGATAGAACAAGAAAAAACCACACATGGTTACTTATTTGTAGGTCCAACTGGAATTGGAAAAACACTATTTGCAAAAGAATTTGCAAAAATGATTTTGTGCCTAGAACAAAAAGCATGTGGAACATGCAAATCTTGTTTGCAATTTGAAGAACATAATCAACCAGACTTTATTTTACTAGAACCAGAAGAGGGAAAAATTAAGATTGAACAAATAAGACGGAATGCAAGCAAAAATATTAGAAAAACCAATTATTTCTACGAAAAAAGTATATGTGATAAAAGATGCAGACACGATGACAAAAGAAGCAGGAAATTGTTTACTAAAAACCTTAGAAGAACCACCTCCATTCGTTACCATTATTTTAGTAGCTACGAACGAAAGTGCATTACTAAATACCATTCGTTCCCGCTTAATGAAAGTGGTATTTCAGAAAATAGAAGATACAACCCTACAAGATTTTTTACAAAAACATCATATGGTACAAGAAATCACAAAAGAACGCCTAGAAGCATTTGATGGTAGTATTGAAAAAGCACAAAAGATAGAAACAAAGAAAGAAATCTATGATGAAATACAAACTATTTTTGGACAAGTAGAAAATTATCAATTATTAGATGTCATTCATAGGTTAGAGGTTTTATATCAAAACAAAGAAAATATTGAGGAAATATTAGACTATATTACGATTCTATTTTCAAAAAAAGCAAAAACAAAACCTCATTATATACAATATATTGAAACCATTGAAGAAGTAAAGAAAAATCTAAAATTCAATAGTAATTACGATATGAGTATCGATAACATTTTATTGAACATATGGGAGGAATCAGTTTGAAAGAAATTATAGGAGTTCGTTTTAAAAGACCCGGAAAAATCTATTTTTTCGACCCAAAACATTATAAACTAAAAATGGGTCAACACGTTATTGTAGAAACCGCAATGGGGCAAGAATTTGCAGAAGTAATCATCGAAAATAAATTGCTACCAGAAGAAAAGATAGAAAACGAATTAAAACCAATTATAAGAGTTGCTGGGTATAAGGATTACAAGCACCATGAAGAAAATAAAAAACAAGAAAAAGAGGCTTTTCATATTTGTGAGGAACAAATTAAAAAACACAAATTGGCAATGAATTTAACCGATGTAGAATATAAATTTGATAATAGCAAGGTATTATTCTATTTTACCGCAGATGGAAGAATTGACTTTCGAGAATTAGTAAAAGACTTAGCAGCTATTTTTAAAACCAGAATTGAACTTCGTCAAATTGGAGTAAGGGATGAAGTAAAACGAATTGGTGGAAATGGTATGTGTGGAAGGCAGTTATGCTGTACAACGTTCTTACCAAACTTTGAAACCGTATCCATAAAAATGGCAAAAGAGCAAAACATCTCACTAAATCCATCCAAAATATCAGGCAATTGTGGACGACTTATGTGTTGTTTAAAATATGAAGAAGAAGCATATTTAGATAAACTAAAAAAATTACCTAAAGTAGGAGCCATTGTAAAATCCAAAGAAGATGGAGAAGGAATTGTCGATTCAGTTGAAATTTTAAAAGAAAAAATACGAGTAAAATTTAGAGACAAAGAAGGCTTTTATTACAAAAAATTAGAAGCAAGAGACTTAAAAATTATTAAAGATGTAGAAGACAAAGAAGACATACAAGGCGTAGACAAAGAAGAATTAAAAGAACTTCGAAAATTAGAAAAATTAGAAGAAGAAGACAAAAAAAATCAGACACAAGATATGTAAAAATGTTTTAAATATTTAAAAAAGTAATATATATAGTAAAAAAGGAGGGAATGAATATGGCATATAAAATAACAGATGCATGTATTAGTTGTGGTGCATGTGCAGCAAACTGCCCAGTAGAATGCATTAAACAAGGCGAAGAGAGATTTGAAATTGACCAAGATGCATGTATTGGATGTGGGATGTGTGCACAAACATGTCCAGTAGACGCACCAGTAAGCGATGGAGAATAAAAATAAAAAAAGGGGACTAAGTGTAAAAACTTAGTCCTAATACAATTTTAAGGTATCTTCAATAACTTCTTTAATGCATTCTAGGTCATCATTTTCTTCATGAACTTCGAACATATAATGATCTAGTTTATCCTTTTGTACATTAATGACGATTTTACCTAATTCTTTCATAGGAAAACACCTCCTTTGTCTTTAGTAACTGTAATAGAATACCATGAAAAGTTTGGTAAAAAAATTTAAGACGAAGGAAACGGAAAATAAAATGTCGAATTTTCTTAGAAAATAGGTGATATTTTACCAATAGATTAAAAATGTTTTTGTAGAATTTTTGGAAAATTCGTAGAAAAAAATAGCAATTCATGATATATTGTAAAAAAGAAAAAGAAAGGGGAATAAAATACATGGAAAGAACTGTAAAATCAATGATGCTAATGATAGTTTTAGCAATCGCCATGTTTATGTTAACAGGGTGTGCGAACATTAATTATGAAATCAAACTAGAAAAAGATGGAAGTGGGGAAATATCTTATATTATGGGATATGACAAAAACTTTCTAAATAGTATGGAAGTTTCGGTGGAAGACTTAAGAGGAGATAATTCTTTTGATGAAATGAGACAAGAGGCACAACAGGAAGGATATACCATAGAAGAATATGAAGATAGTACTACTTATGGGTTTAAAGCTTATAAACATGTAGAAAATGTTCAAAATGAATTTAAAGTAATGGAAGACAGTACAGGAGAAGATGCCATTCATTTTGAAAAAAGCTTTTTCAAAACAAGTTTTTCACAAAATGCAACATTAGACTTAAGTGATTTATCTGGAGAAGGACAAGCAGAAGATGCCTTAACCTCAGCAATCATGGGACAAATGAAAATTAGCTACAAAATAGTATTACCATTTGCAGTAGGCCAAAACAATGCAAGCAATGTGTCCGAAGATGGCAAGACATTAGAATGGACTCTAAAAGCAGGACAAACCAATGAAATTAACTTCACAGCAGAGCAAAGCAATATGGTCAATATTGCCATCATTGCAGGAGCAGTTATACTTGTTCTTATCTTAATTCTTGCTATCACATCTCGTGGAAAAAACAAGAAAAATTAATAATCGGTATATTAAAAAGGACGACTGTTGGTCGTCCTTTTAACCTTATTCTTTATTCGTAATTTCCTCTAAATCCAAAAGCTCTTGCCATCTTGCGTCTACTTCTTTTTGGAATTCTTCAATCATCCACTCATTTCCTGGTTTAAACATGTGTTTAAAACGTTTTTGAGGTTTTAAGAATTCTTCAATTGGTAACTTTTTAGTAGGCTTATAGTTTACTTTGTAAACCCCATCTACTACTTCATATAAAGGCCAATAGCAAGTTTCTACAGCAAGTTTATTAATTTGCATTAAATCTTCGGTCGCATATCCCCATCCTCTTGGGCATGGTGCAAGCACATTTAAGAAACATGGACCTTCTGTGTAAATGGCTTTTTCAGATTTCTCATATAAATCTTTAAAGTTATTAAGGGCAATGGTTTGGGCAACATATGGTAAGTGATGTCCTACCATAATTTTGGCTAAATCTTTTCTGGATTGCATTTTACCAGGAATCACACTTCCAGCAGGAGTGGTTGTGGTATCTGCAAATTTTGGAGTTGCACTAGAACGCTGAATACCAGTATTCATATAAGCTCCATTATCATAACACACATATACCATGTCATGACCTCTTTCCATTGCTCCTGAAAGAGATTGTAACCCAATATCATAAGTTCCACCATCTCCACCAAATGCGATAAATTTTGTATGCGAATCTTTTGGTAGTTTTCCTTGCTTTTTCATAGAGTTGTAAGCGGCTTCTACACCAGATAGGGTAGCAGCTGCGTTTTCAAATGCTGTATGAACAAAAGAGTCCGTCCAAGCAGTGTATGGATAAATAAAAGTAGAAACCTCCATACATCCTGTGGCACCAGAAATGACTGCGTGGTCTTCTTCTTTTAATGCTCGTAATATCATTCTAGCAACTGGAGGTGCTCCACATCCAGCACACATTCTATGTCCGTGATGTAAAACGAGATGGTTTATTTGCTACAAGTTCTTTTACATTATATGCCATAAATTTTCACTCCTTTCTAACCTCTTAATCCCATATAACGATATGGATTTTCAATATTGCCAGTATTTGCGATTTTCTCTAAATCGTGGAATACTGCTTCAATATCATCAGACTTGGTATCTCTTCCACCAATACCATACACATAGTTCACACATGCCACTTGTTTGTTATTTACATACATACCAGAGGTAACATCTGTGTATAATGCTCCACCTGCTGCATTTAATGAATCTGCTTTATCCAAAACAGCGACTGCTTTTAGATGAGATAAAGCATTTGCAATTTCTTCTGCTGGGAAAGGACGAAATACACGTATTTTTAAAAGTCCTGCTTTAATTCCCTTATCACGTAATTTATCTACCACAAATTTTGTGGTTCCGTGCAGTCGAATTCATACAAACAATAGCAATTTCTGCATCGTCTAGCTTGTATTCTTCAAAGAAAGAATATTTTCTTCCTGTCATTTTTTCAAAATCGTTTGCTACATCTAAAATGACTTGTTTTGCATTTCGCATAGCCTCTGCTTGTTGTGTTTTATGTTCAAATAAATAAGCTTGTAAATCCAAAGGCCCCATGGCAATTGGTTCTTTTGCATTTAGTAAATAATGTTCTGGTTGATAACTACCAACAAATTCCTTTACTTTGTCATCTTCTATTAATTCAATGTTTTCAATGGAATGAGAAGTAATAAATCCATCTTGGCATACCATTAAAGGAAGAAGGACACTTTTGTGTTCTGCAATCTTGTGAGCCATAATTAAATTATCATATGCTTCTTGATTGTTTTCTGAAAATAGCATAATCCAACCAGCATCACGAACTCCCATAGCATCTGAATGGTCATTATGAATGTTTAATGGACCAGATACGGCACGGTTTACTAAACTCATAACAATAGGAAGTCTCATACTAGAAGCAATATAAATCATTTCCCACATGTAGGATAGTCCATTTGCAGAAGTAGCGGTCATGGCTCTTGCACCTGCTGCTTCAGCTCCAACACAGGCACTCATGGCACTATGTTCACTTTCTACGGCAACAAATTGGGTATCAACCACACCATTATTCACAAAGGTAGAAAAATATTGAGGAATTTCAGTCGATGGGGTAATTGGAAAAGCGGCTACAACATCTGGGTTAATTTGCTTCATGGCAATGGCTGCTGCTTCATTACCACTTAAACGTTCACGAATATTCATTTTACATCACCCTCCTCTTTCATTTCGATGGCACCAAAAGGACATACTTTGGCACAAACACCACATCCTTTGCAGTAATCGTAATTAAAATTTTCTCTTTTTTGGTCAGAATTAACAGGGATGGCATTATCTGGACAAACAGGGAAGCATAAACCACATTGTTTACATTTTTCGCTTAAGAAAATTGGTTTTATACTTCTCCAATCCCCTGTTTTAAATTCCCTTGCATTTCCTGCTTCATAAATATTTCCACCAATTGTTAATTCTTGCCAAGGGGTATCTTTATTTATTTTACATTCAGACATAATATTCTCCTTCCTTCTAAATTTTATGAACTTCTTGTAGAGCAAGCTCTAAAGCTTTCATATTTGGTTCAATTACTTCTGGTTTTTTGGCAAATTTATGTTTAAAAGAACCTTTCATATCATCTAATAATTCTTGCTCACTCATTATACCACTTACTTTTACAATAGAAGCAAGCATTGGTGTATTTGGAAAATACTTACCAAGTGTTTCCATAGATACTTTTCTTGCATCAATTGTATAAATGCTACCTGAATATCCTTTTAATACTTTTTTTAAATAAGCCTCATCTTTTGTAGTGTTAATAATGATAGCACCAGTCTCTTTTAATCCAGCAGTTACATCTACCGATTCTAGTAAAGTATCATCTACGACAACCACGTAATCTGGCTCATAAATGTTACTATGAATGGTAATTGGCTGATTACTAATACGGTTATAGGCAGTAATCGGAGCACCCATTCTCTCTGGACCATATTCCGGAAAACCTTGAATATACTTACCAGTATTGAAAGCAGCATCTGCCAATAGCAAAGAAGCTGTTTTTGCACCCTGTCCACCTCTACCATGCCATCTGATTTCAATTAAGTCCTTCATCGTAAAACCTCCTTAATATTAAATTTTGGCAATATAATTAATGTATATCAAATCTAAAACAAGTATATGCTTAAAACAAAAGGATGTCAAGAAAAAATATGAACGATGTGGTCAAAAATATATCAATTTAGAGGTAATAATTTTTTATAGGAATTCGTCTTTAACAAGGGGGCTAGCACGCGGGAGCGTGACTGGGGGTTGTTACTGCCAATTATTCATTACCTTTGAATTGTATTCAAAAACCCATTGCGAAATAAAAGAAAATAATATACAATAACCGAAAGGAGATTTTTATGGAGATAGAGAAAATTGCCGAAATCATAAAACAAAATGGTGGCACCTTATATTTAGTAGGAGGTGCGATTCGTGATGAAATCATTGGAAGACCAATTTATGATAGGGATTATTGTGTAACAGGAATGACAAAGGAAACATTTATTAGCTTATTTCCAAAAGCAAAAATACTAGGTAAAAGTTTCGAGGTATTTGAAATAGAGCACAATCAATTTGCCTTAGCGAGGCGTGAGCAAAAAAGTGGGATTGGGCATAAAGAGTTTGAGATTGAAACTGGTGTAGAGATTACCATACAAGAAGACTTAGCAAGAAGAGATATTACCATTAATGCGATTCGGGAAAAATGTTTTAACCGGTGAAATCATGGACCCATTTGGAGGAAGAAAAGATATAGAAAATAAAATCATTCGAGCGACTACTTCTCATTTTAAGGAAGACCCACTTCGTGTATACCGAGTAGCAAGAATTGCTTCACAGTTAGAGTTTTCAGTAGAAAATGAAACAATAAAAGAAATGGAAAAAATAAAACCAGAGCTTTCTTCTTTATCAAAAGAACGAGTATTTGTAGAATTTAGAAAAGCATTAGAAAGTAAGAAGCCTTCTATTTTCTTTGAAGTATTAAGAAAAGCAGGTGTATTAGAAATTCATTTTAAAGAAATAAACG
Source organism: uncultured Clostridium sp. (assembly GCA_948470025.1). Classification (GTDB taxonomy): domain Bacteria; phylum Bacillota; class Clostridia; order TANB77; family CAG-508; genus RGIG8482. Next base: position 49,108 of record CAOKNG010000006.1, read on the forward strand.
ACTTAATTGGAGCATTACAGCCAGAAGAATATCATCCAGAAGGGGATGCATTTAACCATACCATGATTGTGGTAGATAAATCCGTAGAATTAACGAAGGATGCAGCAGTGCGATTTGCCTGTTTGGTACATGACTTAGGAAAAGGACTAACCCCAAAAGAGATGTATCCACATCATTATGGACATGATGAAAGAGGCATTGAATTGGTCGGCAATTTGGGAAATCGAATTGGAGTACCAATTCAATGGAAAGCCTATGGAAAAGTAGCCACAAAGGAGCATATGAAAGGTGGAATATTTTTTAAAATGTCACCTGCCAAACAAGTGCAGTTTATTGAACGAGTAGCAAAAACGAAATTAGGATTAGAGGGGCTTCAGATTGTAGTAATCGCTGATAAATGTAGTACACGAGATACAAAAATGGAAAATATTTCATTTGTAAAAATAGGGGAAGAATGTTTAAATGCTGTCAATGGGCAAATAATAAAAGAAAAAAATCCAGAATTAATAGGAGAAAAATTTAGGGAAAAATTACATAGTGAACGAGTTAGTTGGATGAAGAAATTTAAAGAAAAATGTCTTGAATAAAGTAAAAAGGTAGGATATAATAAAGTTAACCTATTTTAGGAGGAAATCGAATGAAAAAGATAAAAGAACAAAGAGGTTCTGTTACGCTATTTGTATTGGTTTCAATGCTGTTTTTTGTGCTACTATTAGCAGGAGTGTATATGATAGGAACTGCAAAGGAGCAAACAGAAATAAGCGAAACTTTACGAATAAAGGAAATATACGAAAAAAAAGTAAGTTTTGTAGATGATGTTTATGAAGAAATAGAAGAAGAGCCTACACCAAAACCAGTAACAGGAATTTATGTTTCGATAAATGGAGATACACTTGGTTTTTTTGCAAGTGAAGAATCGGCAAAAAAATGGCGGAACTTATTATGAAGAAGGAGACATTAGTGAGATAAGTTTTATACTTACAGGACCTTGGGGAAATAAGAAACCAAATGTACCATGGGTAGATGAGCTAAGCCAAATAGTAAAGGTAAATTTTGTAGAAGAAATTTATCCAGTGAATTTAGATAATTATTTTGCTGAAATGAAAAATCTAGTTAGTATGGAAAATATGCGAAATTTAAGAACAGAAAATGTAAGGTCAATGAATGCAATGTTTTATGGATGTATCAATTTGACGAATTTAGACGTATCCTATTTTGATACAAGCAATGTAACAGGAATGAATTCAATGTTTTACAAATGTGAAAAGTTAACAAAACTAGATTTATCGAGTTTTGTTACAAGAAAGGTAACCAATACAAACTCTATGTTTTCAACCTGTAAGGCACTAACAGAAATAAACCTATCAAACTTCGATACAGGAAGAGTAACGGATATGGGATATATGTTTACTAATTGCTACAATTTAGCAACTGTGGATGTGTCGAGTTTTGATACAAGTAAAGTAACGAGTATGCAAGAAATGTTTGCTGGTTGTAATAAACTAAGGAAAATAGATGTATCAAATTTTGATACAAGAAATGTAACTACGATGGAGAGAATGTTTTATAACTGTTTTTTAGCACAAGAAATAGATGTATCAGGATTTAATACCGCTAATGTAACAACTATGAGACAAATGTTTGAGTCCTGCAATAATCTAACAACTGTGAATGTGTCAAGTTTTGATACAAGTAAAGTAACAAATATGGCATATATGTTTAATTGGTGTAAAGAATTAAC
>CAOKNG010000007.1 GCA_948470025.1 uncultured Clostridium sp.
AGATTTGTCTAACTTGGATATATCTAATGTAGAAAATATGGCAACCATGTTTTTCAATTGTAGTAGCCTAGAGAGTATTGATTTATCAAACAAAAATGCTAATAAGGTAACAACAGTATCACAAATATTTAGTGGATGTAGTTCTTTAAACAATGTAAATTTATCAAACTTAGACATCAGTAATGTAACTTCGTTAGAAAGATTATTTAGTGGATGTGCTAACCTAACAAAAGTGGATATGTCAAACATAAATATTAACAATGTAACAAATATGTTTGCAATGTTTTATGAATGTAATAGTCTAGTAGAATTAGACTTATTAAATGTTAATACAAGTAATGTAACAACAATGGATAGTGTGTTTCATAAATGTAGTAGTTTAACAGAATTAGACTTATCAAGTTTTAACACAAACAAAGTAACAAACATGAATAATATGTTTGCGGGATGTAATAGCTTAACAGAATTAGATTTATCAACATTTGATACGAGTAATGTAACAACAATGGAGCTAATGTTTGCTAATTGTCAAAGCATAAAAAAATTAGATTTAAGAAATTTTAATACAAGTAAGGTTACTACTATGAACCGAATGTTTCAATACAATACTAATTTAACTAGCATAGATTTATCAAATTTTGATACAAGTAATGTGACAACTATGGAGCAAATGTTTTCAAACTGTACAGGATTAATCGAATTAGACTTATCAAGTTTTAACACAAACAAAGTGACAAATATGAAAAATATGTTTTTGAATGATGCAAATTTAGCTAGTATATATGTAGGAGCAGGTTGGACAACAGCAAATGTTACGTCAAATCAAGGTATGTTTTATGGCTGTAAAGCTACAGGGGTTACAATGAAATAGGGATAGAAAGATATTACAGAAAAGTGGCACTTTACAAAAAAATACACATATGATACAATAACAAACGAAAAGAATATAATTATATTCTTTTCGTTATTTAATACCTATTAGAAGGTGATGAAAATGTTAAAATTTACAAAAATGCAAGGGCTAGGGAATGACTATGTCTATATGGACTGCACGAAAAGTGGAGTACCAGACAATGTTATTTCTCTAGCTCAATTTGTTAGTAACCGACATTTTGGGGTTGGTTCGGATGGTCTTATTTTAATTTGTGCAAGTGAAACTTGCGATTTTAAAATGAGAATGTTTAATGCGGATGGGTCAGAAGCCCAGATGTGTGGTAATGGAATAAGGTGTGTTGGAAAATTTGTCTATGACAAAGGTCTTACCAACAAAACAGAAATTACCGTAGAAACTTTGGCAGGAGTAAAAAGCTTACGTTTACAGGTACAAGATGGAAAAGTAACAAAAGTAAAAGTGGATATGGGAGAACCTATTTTAGAAGCAAGCCATATTCCAGTAATAGCAGCTAGTAGCCCTGTAACAGACTTAAAACTACAAGCAGAAGGAAAAGAATTTAAAGTTACTTGTGTATCCATGGGAAATCCACATGCAGTTACCATTGTAGAAAATGTGAAGGATCTTGATGTTAAAAAGTATGGAAGTAAATTAGAAGTAGATTCTCATTTTCCAGAAAAAGCCAATATTGAATTTGCAAAAGTAATTGACCGAAACACAATTGAAATGCGAGTATGGGAAAGAGGGTCTGGTGAAACGTTTGCCTGTGGAACAGGAGCATGTGCCACAGCAGTTTCTTGCCATCTAAATGGCTTTACAGGTGAAGAAGTAACCGTAAAGTTATTAGGGGGAGATTTACACATACAATGGAATAAGGAAAATAATCATATTTATATGACAGGCCCTGCTGTTACAGTATTTGAGGGGGAATTGGAATACGATTGATAGCAAAAAAGGCAATAGATAAATTTGAAAAATAGATACAATTAGGAAAGAAAATAATAAGTAAAAAAGAAAAGCGCAGGAGCAAAATTGCATTGCTCCCACGAAGGTATTATACTGAAATTGCGTCAAGCTCATCTAAGAGCTTATGAAACAACTCACCTAAGGCTACATCATCAAAAGGCGGTTCAGGCTGCGAATTACCTTTGTCTTCAGGCTTGCGTTCAGGATAAAACGTTGATTGCATTTCTTTTCGCAAATCTTCGTAATTTGCTACTTTTTGATGCAACAACTCCTTATTTGCATAAAGTAAATCAGATACAGTTGTTGCAATAGCTCTATGAATAGACCAGCCTTTGCCTTCGGCAGAATCGTAAATAATTATCCGTTGTTTTAGTGAGTTTTTTACTGCTTCAATGTCTGTCATAATTGTCTCCCTTCTCTGCGTTTTCTATACTTATTATTATAACAGATTACATAAAAAAATCAAGTGGGGCAAAATCCATTTTGCCCGAAAATATAAAAATAAAGGAGAATGATGATATGATAACCATTAATGAAAATTATTTAAAATTACAAGATAGTTACCTTTTTTCAACCATTGCAAAAAAGGTAGCTAAGTTTACAAAAGAACATCCAGATAAAAAAGTGATTAAATTAGGAATTGGGGATGTAACCTTACCAATTGCTCCTGCCGTTGGAGAAGCCATTAAAAAAGCAACCGATGAAATGTTACAAAAAGAAACATTTCGTGGTTATGGACCAGAGCAAGGGTATGATTTTTTAAGAGAAAAAATTGCAACATATGATTATGAAACTTTAGGTGTAACCATTGAAAAAGACGAAATTTTTGTATCCGATGGTGCAAAATGTGATACAGGAAATATTGGAGAAATTTTTGGAACCGATAATGTGATAGCCATTACCGACCCAGTTTATCCAGTCTACCTAGACACCAACATCATGGCAGGAAGAACAGGAGACTATGATACAAAAACTGCCCAATTTGAAAAAGTAGTCTACTTACCAGCAACCGCAGAAAATAACTTTGTTCCAGAATTACCAAAAGGGAAAGTCGATATGATATATCTATGTTTCCCAAACAACCCAACCCGGAACCGTACTTACCAAACCAGAACTTGCCAAATGGGTAACCTATGCAAAAGAAAACAAAGCCATTATTCTATTTGATGGAGCCTATGAAGCATTTATTACCGAAGAAGGAGTACCACATAGTATCTACGAAATTGAAGGAGCAAAAGAGGTAGCAATCGAATTTCGAAGTTTTTCAAAAACAGCGGGATTTACAGGAGTAAGATGTGCCTATAGTGTAATTCCAAAAGAATTAAAAGCCTACACCAAAGACGGAAAAGAAGTACCTTTAAACCAACTATGGAACCGTAGACAATGCACGAAATTTAATGGAGTACCATACATTACCCAAAGAGCAGCCGAAGCCATCTATTTCGAAGAAGGACAAAAACAAATAAAACAAAACATTGCCTACTACCAAGAAAATGCAAAATTAATAACAGAAGGACTACAACAAGCAGGCTATACTATATTCGGTGGCAAAAATGCCCCATATATCTGGTTAAAAGTACCACAAGGCTATACCTCATGGGAATTCTTCGATTACCTATTAGAAAACGCAAATGTAGTAGGAACCCCAGGTTCCGGCTTTGGACCAAGCGGAGAAGGCTATTTCCGATTAACCGCATTCGGTTCAAGAGAAAATACGATAGAAGCAATGGAAAGAATTAAGAATTTGAAATAGGATGTGACAAAATTATTTTTATGTACAAAAATAAAACTTAAATTTTAAAAGTTATTTTTGTATATAAAAATAACTTGACATTTATCACATAAAGCACTATAATAAAAATAGGTGAAGAATATGTTAAAAAGAGAAAAATACTTAAGTAAAATAAGAAGTTTTTATGATAGTGATTTAGTTAAGATATTAGTGGGAATTCGTAGATGTGGAAAATCTGTTATTTTAGAGCAAATCATAGAAGAACTAAAACAAAAAAATATTGATGAGGAGCATATTATATATGTAAATTTTGAATTTATTGAATTTGAACAACTAACAGATTACAAAGCTCTAAACCAATATATAAAAGAAAGAATAAAAGATGACCAGATGTATTATTTGTTTTTTGATGAAATACAAAATGTAGAATGCTTTGAAAAAGTAGTTAACTCACTAAGAGCATCAAAACAAACAAGTATCTTTATTACTGGTTCTAATAGTAGACTTTTATCAGAGGAACTTTCTACGGTACTATCTGGAAGATATGTTAGCTTTCCCATTAACCCATTATCCTATAAGGAAGTATTAGAACTATTAGGAAAAGAAAAATCAACAGATGAAATATTTCAAGAATATATGAAATGGGGAGGATTACCAAATCGATTTGAATTTCAAAAAGAAGAAGCGGTTAAGAATTATTTATATGGTGTGTTTGATTCGATTATATTAAGAGATGTAGTAGAAAGGCTAAAAATTAGAGATACGGCATTGTTTAATTTAATTTTACAATATATTATTGATACAATAGGAAGAGAGTTTTCTGCAGAAAATATGATGAACTTTTTAAAAAATGAGGGCAGAGAAGTTTCAACCTTAACAATATATTCATATTTAGATGCACTTTGCAAAGCATTACTGCTACGAAAAGTTTATAGGTACGATATTCATGGAAAAGCAATATTAAAAACGTTAAATAAATATTATGTTACAGATTTAGGAATTGCACAAATAAAAAATCATAATACACAAATGGATGCCTCTTATGCCATAGAAAACATTGTATATAATGAATTAATGGTAAAAGGATATGATGTATATACTGGTAAAACAAAAAAGGGAGAAATTGATTTTGTAGCAACAAAGCCAGACAAAAAGATTTATATTCAAGTAGCCTTTAGTATTCCAAATGAGGATACGAAAAATAGAGAATTTGGAGCTTATAAAGAGATAAAAGATAATTATCCAAAATATGTAATAACATTAGACAAATTGAAATACGAGTATGAGGGAATCCAACATGTTAATTTAATCGAATTTCTATTAGATGATAATTTCTAGGTAAAATAGCCCACAAAGGCAGACAAGAAAGCCCCTTTAACAAGGGGGCTGGCGCCGATAGGCGACTGGGGGTCCTTAAAATTCACATAAAATTTACAAAAGTACAAGGGAAATTGGTTGACATTTCCCCTGTACTTTTTATATAATATACCATTACAAGGAAAGGAGAAAACAATGTTAAAACTACTAAAAAATCTAAAAAAGACATGGGTATCTGTTGTTATAATTGTAATTTTACTATGTGTGCAAGCATGGGCAGATTTAACCCTGCCAGATTATACATCAAAAATTGTAAACACGGGAATTCAGGCAGGAGGAATTGAAAATGTTTCGCCAGATGAAATTCGTGTATCAAGTATGGAAGATTTATTGATGTTTACAAACAATAAGGAAGAGATTTTACAAAATTATACGAAAGAAGATAACATGTATAAGCTAAAAAACATTACGAAACAAGAAAGAAAAAACTTAGATGCAATCATGGCAAGACCAATTGTGATAGCTTGTATGCTAACACAAGATGATGCGCAAAACATGTCAGAAGAAGAAGCCATTCGTTTTGCAGATACAATGAACCAAACGATAGACGAAACATTAGGAACAATGGTAGAACAAGCAGCTATTTCTTTAGTAAAAGAAATATATAAAGCCAATGGAGTTGATACAGACGCCATTCAAAACCGCTATATTATAAAAATTGGTCTACAAATGCTAGGAGTTGCACTCATTAGTATGATTTCAGCAATTAGCATTATGTTTTTATCTTCAAGAGTAGCTGCTATGTTAGGAAAAACCTTACGAGATAAAGTATTTAAAAAAGTACTTGGGTTTTCACGGAGAAGAATTTAGCAACTTTTCGACCGCTTCTTTAATCACTCGTAGCACCAATGATATTCAACAAATTCAAATGCTAATCTCGATGTTATTCCGAGTGGTGGTATATGCACCCATTATGGGAATTGGAGGCTTTTTAAGAGTACTTGCCAACAGCAATACCTCAATGGCATGGATTATTGGTCTTGCTATTCTAGGAGTAGTTGGTGTTGTATTAATCTTATTCATCATAGCAATGCCAAGGTTTAAAAAACTACAAGATTTAATCGATAAACTAAACTTAGTGTCTCGTGAAATTTTAACAGGGTTACCAGTTATTCGTGCCTTCCACACAGAAAAAAGAGAAGAAGCACGTTTTGAAAATGCAAACAAAGAATTAATGAAAAGTTATGTATTCGTAAACCGTGCAATGAGCATGATGATGCCAAGTTTAATGTTTATTATGAATGGCATTATGCTTCTTATTATTTGGGTAGGAGGACATAGTGTAGAGGAAGGAATTATACAAGTAGGAGACATGATGGCATTTATTCAATACACCATGCAAATTATTATGAGTTTCCTAATGATTTCCATGATTTCGATTATGCTACCACGAGCAGGAGTATCGGCCAAACGTATTAATGAAGTATTAGAAACCACACCAAGAATTACAGACCCAGAGCAAGCACAAACATTTGATGAAACCAAAAAAGGACTTGTAGAATTCAAAAATGTATCTTTCCGTTATCCAGATGCAGACTCGGAATGTGTAACCGATATTAACTTTACTGCAAAACCTGGAGAAACAACAGCAATTATTGGAAGCACTGGCTCCCGGAAAATCAACCATCGTAAACTTAATTCCACGTTTTTATGATGTAACAGGAGGAGAACTTCTTATAGATGGTGTAAATATTAAGAAAGTACCACAAAAGGAATTAAGAGCAAAAATTGGGTTTGTGCCACAAAAAGGAATGCTATTTTCTGGTACCATTGCATCAAACATAAAATATGGAAAACCAAGTATTACAGAGGAACAAATGGAATTAGCAGCTAGAGTTGCACAAGCAGAGGAATTTATTAAAACCAAAGAAGAACAATACCTTTCCCCAATTTCACAAGGGGGAACCAATGTATCGGGTGGGCAAAAACAACGTTTATCCATTGCAAGAGCAATTGCCATCGACCCAGAAATCTTTGTATTTGACGATAGTTTTTCAGCACTGGATTTAAAAACCGATGCGGCTTTACGTGCTGCCCTTGCCAAAGAAACGAAAAACAAAACTGTAATTATTGTAGCACAACGTATTAGTACCATTTTAAATGCAGACCAAATTATTGTACTAGAAGAAGGAAAAATGGTAGGAATTGGAACCCATGAAGAACTAATGAAATCTTGTGAAGAATATCGAGAAATTGCACTATCACAACTTGGGGAGGAGGAATTAGAATAATGGCAAAAACAAATATGAAACAAAAACCGAGAATGATGGGTCCAGGAGCTGGAATGGCACCAGCGGAAAAAGCAAAAGATTTTAAAGGCACTACCAAGAAATTAGTAAAAGACTATTTGGCAAGTTATAAAATAGCCATAGCCATTGTACTAATTTTCGCCGTAGGAAGTACCATTTTTACAATTGTAGGCCCAAAAATATTAGGAAATGCAACCACCGAAATATATAATGGAATAATTGGCAAATTATCGGGTATGGCAGGAATTGATTTTGGGAAAATTGCCACTATTTTATTAACACTTCTTGGGCTATATATCATTAGTGCCATATTTTCCTTTATACAAGGGTTTGTTATGACTGGTGTATCACAAAAAATTACCTACAAACTAAGAAATGATATTGCCACCAAAATTGGTCGAATGCCAATGCACTATTTTGACAAAAAAACACATGGAGAGGTATTATCCATCATCACCAATGATATTGATACCGTCAGCCAAAACTTAAACCAAAGTATCACTCAAATTATTACCTCCATTTGTACCATTATTGGAATTTTAATTATGATGTTTTCCATTAGTTGGTCAATGACCGTAATTTCGCTCTTTATTCTACCAATTACGGTTGTAATTGTAAAAGTAGTGGTAGGAAAATCACAGAAATACTTTTCTTCCCAACAAGAATACTTAGGGCATGTAAACCGGTCAGGTAGAAGAAATTTATGGAGGGCACACGATTGTAAAAGCCTTTAATGGGGAAGAAGAGGCCCTAAAAGAATTTGAAAAAGCAAATGATACCTTATACCATTCCGCATGGAAATCCCAATTTTTATCAGGATTAATACATCCTGTCATGAATTTTGTGGGAAATGTAGGATATGTTGCAGTGGCGATTTTGCGGAGGGTATCTTGCCATCAAAGGAAGAATTACAGTAGGAAATATTCAATCCTTTATCCAATACAATAAGCAATTTACTCAGCCAATTAACCAAATTGCACAAGTATCTAGTATGCTACAATCTATGGTAGCAGCGGCAGAAAGAGTATTTCTATTCTTAGAAGAACCAGAAGAAATACAAAACCTTCCAAATGCTACAAAAGTAGAAGGACTAAAAGGAAATGTTACCTTCGATCATGTCGAATTTGGTTATGATGAAGATAAAACCATTATTAATGATTTTAATGCTACAATTAAAGAGGGGCAAAAGGTTGCCATAGTAGGGCCAACAGGAGCAGGAAAAACGACAATGGTAAAACTATTAATGCGATTTTATGATGTAACAAAAGGAGCCATTTTAATTGACGGGCATAATATAAAAGATTTTAACCGAGGAGAACTTCGTAAAATGTTTGGAATGGTATTACAAGATACGTGGCTATTTAGTGGAACCATTAAAGATAACATCAAATATGGAAACCCACAAGCCACAGATAACGAAGTAATAGAAGCTGCCAAAGCAGCCCATGTACACCACTTCATAAAAACCCTTCCAAAATCGTATGATATGGTAATTGGAGAAGAATCCTCAAATATTTCAGCAGGACAAAAGCAACTAATGACTATTGCAAGAGTCATTCTAACAGACCCAAAAATTCTAATTTTAGACGAAGCCACAAGCTCCATAGACACAAGAACCGAAGGACAAATACAAGCAGCCATGGACAACTTAATGAAAGGCAGAACCAGTTTTATTATTGCTCACCGTCTATCCACCATCAAAAATGCAGACTTAATTTTAGTAATGGACCATGGGGACATTGTAGAACAAGGAACCCATAAGGAATTATTGCAAAAAGAAGATGGATTTTATAAAAAATTGTATGACTCACAATTTGAGGAATGTGAGGATGAGATTGAATAAGTTGCAATATTATACAGAATGTAGTATAATTAGCGTGTGAAATAGTAAATTGTAAAACTTATACTCTAGAAAGGAAATGTATATGAAAAAATTTAATGTAGACAAAAATGCAATGCGGAAGGCATGCATAATAGTTGGTAATAAGTACTGGAATAAAAAGAATATTCAACAGTTGTTTTTCCTTTTAGTAATGCAACCTCTTTATAATATTTTAAAATATGGGAAATTAGAGGAAGGGGTAGCATGGGCTATAACTAACTTAACAGTATTGACATTGATAAGTATAGGACTAACAAAAGAATACTATGAATTATTCAAAAACGGAGAATAAGTAAGAAGTGAGACTGGCGATGCTAGTCTCGCTTCGATTTTTACAGTAATTTTGAAAATAGGAATGTTTACTTTTTGGAAAATAAGAGTTATGATAGAAACAGAAAAGGAGAAAGCGAAATGAATAAAATTCCAGAATTTTTAGAGGAAAAGTTAGAAAAGCAGTATGGGGAAGAGATTGCAAAAGAGATTATAAAAGGGTATGGGGGGAAAAGACCAGTTACCCTTCGTATTAATACATTGAAAACAACGATTGCAGAAGTAAAGGAGAAACTAAAAGAGAAACAAATTTCTTATAAAGAAGTGGCATGGAGTAGAGAGGCTCTTATATTAGAAGAGGTACGAGAAAATAAGGTACAAGAATGGGAGATGTATCAAAAAGGAGAAATATATTTACAAAGCCTTTCCTCCATGTTACCACCAATTCTATTAAATCCAAAACCAAATACCGATATTTTAGATATGGCAGCAGCACCAGGAGGAAAGACCACTCAAATAGCAGCACTTACCAACAATTTAGCCAATATTACGGCATGTGAATTAAATAAAATTCGAGCCGAGCGTTTAAAATATAATGTTCAAAAACAAGGAGCAAACAGTGTATATGTAATGGAAAAAGATGCAAGAAAGCTTGATGATTTCTTTTCATTTGACCAAATTTTATTAGATGCACCATGTAGTGGAAGTGGGACACTAAGTATAGAAAATCCAAAACTTGAGGAAAGTTTTACGCAAAAACTAATTCAAAAATCAGTAGCATCTCAAAAAGCATTACTAAAAAAAGCAATTACAGTACTAAAGACAGGAGGAAAAATGGTATATTCGACTTGCTCCATTTTAAAGGAGGAAAATGAGGATATTCTTTTGCCAGCATTAAAAGAAAAACAAGTGGAAGTTATTCCTTTTGAGTTAGAGGGGCTACCGCTTTTGCCGGTAAACATAGAGGGAAGTTTGTGCATTGCTCCCAATGAATTATATGAGGGATTTTTTATTGCGAAGTTGAGGAAGATATGAAACTTATCTAAATTAATTGTAAAAAAAGGATAGTTATGATAGAATTATAAAAATTAGAGAAATATATGGAGGAAAATATGTATAGTAATTATAAGGGGAATTATGAAAAGTTTTGCGAATTTAATGTTAAAGTATTAAATATGCCAAGGCATACTTTTGAAAATATGAATATTTCTTTTGTAAAAGCATTAGCAAATATTCTACAAAATATTGAATTGAAAGAAAATAAAGAGTTTACCAATAAAGATTTATATTATTTTGTTCATATGTATTTAGCTCAAAATAGAGATGTAGAAATTCAGCTATATATTGAAAATTTATTCGACTTTTCTTTTGTTACTAGAGAGCAAATTGATGAATATTATGATGGAGAAGTAGGAAGAAAGTTTAGACATTTAGTAGAAGTAATGAAATTATGGGGTCTACTAGAAAAAGTACAAACATCTGATAAAATTTTTATTAATGAAAATATATGTAAAGAATTTTCTACTATCGATGATAAAACGTTAGAGATATTAAGAACAAAATTAGTTGCAATGGATATTGAAGATAATTCATTCTTTCAGAGTCTAAAAAATATAAAAGATATAATGATACAAAAGGGACAGATATTTTCTTATAAACCTGCCATAAACATTTTACGATATATAAAGGAAATAAATAGACCTGTTTCACAATTTGAAATTTCAAATTTGTTAGGAATTATATTGCCAGAATATGATAATTCTGAACAATTATATAATAATGCTATTAATATCGGTAAACAGTTACCAAGTAATTTAAAAGAGCAACAAAAATGGTTTTTTGAATTTATGGATTGGAAAAATGAAGAAGGACAATTATATAGATATACGGCTTCTCAGGCACCACATTTTAAATTTAATGGTTTTATACTATTTATGAAAGATTTAAATCTAATTAAGAAGCTTGAAGATAACTCAATCATATTAACAGAATATTCAGAAAAATTACTAGAAGAAGATATACCAGTAGAAGTTGCAGAATTAGAAAGATATATTAATATCGCTGAACAATCATATTCTGATAAAGAATTAGCACAATTGATTGTGTATAACATAAAACCTAGTTTGCTTAAATATGCTGACCAAAATGAGGATTTTATATATGCAATGAATATTAGATCAATTAATAATCCTAAATTTGATAGAAAAGGTAAAAAAGTGAGAAATAAATTGATTGCAGAGTTAGCAAAAGTGAAAGCAGGTTATATTTGTCAGATAAGTAAAGAGCCTACATTTAGAGATGAAAAAGGGAACAATTATGTAGAATCCCACCACATAATAGAGTTTAATGGCGAGGATGGACCAGATGTAGTTGAAAATTTACTTGTTATAAGTCCTTTTTATCATTCTTTACTACATCATGCTTGTAAAGAAGACATAGCAAATCTCTATGATCATATTAGAAAAAATAATATTATTAATATTGATTTGTTTAAGAAGATGGCAGACAAATATCATTGTATAGAAGAAAAACATTTAAAAGTGTTATTGCAAAAGCATTTAATTAGTAACATTGAATATAAAGAATTGGTAAAATACATAACATAAATTTTAGGAGGTACGAATGAAAGAGACAACTAGACCTACAATATATAGAACCATGAAGTATTGGGGAAAAAAACCACACAATATATGGGGACAATATATAAAACAATATTGTCCTAAAAATGGAATTGTATTAGATCCTTTTGTGGGAAGTGGTATGACACATTTTGAATCGATAAGGAATAAAAGAGAAGTAATTACGATAGATTTAAACCCAATAAGTGATATAACGATAAGGTGCTTGACTAAAAGAAATATTGATACTTCAAAAGTGGTAAACAGTGCTCAAAAGATAATAGACACTATTTTATCTAAAGATTATTATCGCAATGAATATATGACAAGTTGTGAATTTTGCTCAAAGAACGTTACTATTTATAATTATAAAATAAATGGAAAATCAACAATAACATATAAATGTAATGATTGCAATCAAATAATTACAAAAGAAATAAAAAATTATAATGATTCTAATTATACGATTGATAAATGGATTCCAAACAAAAGATTATCAGAGATAGAGTCTATAAATGATACATTTATGAAGAAAATAAGTGATGATAATATATCGAGTTTATGGTCAAACAGAAATTTAAAGATATTATCAGAAATGTATAATCTTATTTTGCAAGAAAAAGATGAAGATATTAAAGAAATACTAGTTTTTGCTTTTGTACAATCCTTACATCTAACTTCGAAAATGTGTGTTCCGAGAGATGATAAAAGTAATAGACCATTATCGACAAGTTGGGGAAGACCAGCATATATGCTTTCTAAAAAAATATTTGAACAAAATCCAGTACAAGCTTTTGAAAAAGCCATTTTTAATAGTACTGGTATATTAAAGGCTCTTGAAAGTAGTGAGGAATATATAGGGAAAACTATAAATATTAATGCAAAACATTATTTAGGAGATGCAAATGAAATATTAAATACGATAGAAAAAAAGGTTGATTTAATAATAACAGATCCTCCTTATGGTGATTTAATTCAATATGGTGATTTAAGTGAAGTATGGGTATCATGGTTAGAAAGGTATAAAGAAGAATATAAAATTAATCATAAAAATGAAATAATTATAAACAAAAATAAAGATATTGATTTTTATAAAAATAGATTAAAAGATACATTTATTAAATTATATGATATATTAAAAGAAGAAGGTACTTTTATATTAACTTTTAATAGTAATAAAAAAAGTGATTGGGAAAGTTTATTTTATGCTATAAAAAATTCTAAATTTTATGTAGAAAAAATAATTTATCAAAAAAATAGAAGATCCAGTGAAGCGAATGTTAAGGCTAAAGAGGGAATTGCTATTAGTGACTATTATTTGATTTGTAAAAAAGGATACTGGATGAATGAAAATATTTTGGAATTTTTGAAAGACTGGGAGATTGAAATATAATGGATGAAAAAGGAGTTTATGATAAAAGAAATAAATTAAATGATTTAACAGGGAAAGAATGGTTAAAGCTTACAAAAAGTTATTGGTTTTCAGAAAAATGTAAAGAAGACAAAATTGCGTATGACCATCCAGCTCCATTTTTAGTTAAGGATATAGAAAAATTAATTTCTATGTTTACGAAAAAAGGAATGATTGTGTTAGATCCATTTAATGGAAGTGGAACTACAATATCTGCAGCATATAATTTAGATAGAATAGGATATGGTATAGATTTAAGTGAAGAGTATATAGAATTAAGTAAAAAAAGATTTAATTCTAAAAATATGATAGAAAAAAAAGATTATATACTAAAACATGGTGATTCTGCTGTTGAAATGGATAATTTTAAGGATGAATTTTTTGACTATGTTGTAACATCACCACCTTATCATAATATATTAAAAAATAAGGCAAGTGGTCTTAGAGCAGATAATTCAAATAAAGGTTATAGAAATGGTAGTAGACAAGGAATAGAATATTATAGTGATAATGTTGCTGATTTAGGTAATCAGGAAAAATTTGAAGACTTTATAATTTTATTAGAAAAAATAATGGAAAAAGTATATACAAAATTAAAGACAGGTAAATATTGTTCTATTATAATAAGTGATTTTACGGTAGATAAAAAAGAAATATGTGTTCAAGCTTATATAGTAGATATGATGCAAAAAATAGGTTTTGAATTTGTAGGAACAACTATTTTATTACAAGATAATAAGCCATTATATCCATTTGGATATCCATATGCATATAAGATTAATCATCATCATCAAAATATTATTAATTTTAGAAAACCTGTAAATGGATAGTGAGATAATAGACAAAAGCGAGGAGGAAAAAATGGGAATACGTGATTTTAAAATACCAAAGATGAAATTTAAGAAAATGAAAATTCATACTGATATGCTAGAAGAATTAGAAAAATTTG
The DNA here is from genome assembly GCA_948470025.1 of uncultured Clostridium sp. GTDB lineage: Bacteria > Bacillota > Clostridia > TANB77 > CAG-508 > RGIG8482. The sequence continues at coordinate 14,347 of CAOKNG010000007.1, forward strand.
ATTTTGACAGTATTGAAAAAAAGAACATACGAAATAGGACCACTCCATATGAAGATGTATCAGACTACAAAACAGTAAAAGAATTCTTTTTAAAATCCATCAAACAATATGCAAACTATCCTTGTATTTTAGAAAAACCAAACCATAAAGAACCATATAAAACCATTACATATGAACAATTTGGACAGGATGTGTTAAGTTTAGGAACAGCTCTTATTCATTTACTTAATTTAAAAGATAAACGAGTATTAATCATAGGGGAAACACAGTATGGTTGGTATGTATCTTACATGGCAATGCTATGTGGAGTAGGAATTGCAGTACCAACTGACCGTGAATTACCGCTAAATGAGTTGGAAAATATTATAACAAGAGCAAAAGCCTCTGCTATTATTTATTCGCATAAAAGAGCTGATGACATGAAGAAAATAGCCGAGAAATTACCAGAAGTAGAATATTTTATTGAAATGAAATCAGAACAAAAAATAGAAGAGAAATTTGTTGGGTTAGATTATTTAATCGAAATTGGAAATCGTATGAGGCAAGCAGGAAACTGTACATTTGAAGATATCGAAATTGATCCAGAAGAATTTAAAATATTGTTCTTTACCTCACGGTACCACTTCGAATTCAAAAGGAGTTATGCTAAACAACCGAAACTTAGCGGCCAATATTAATGCGGTGTCTGCCTATGTAAAAATCTACCAAAAAGACCGACTATTTTCTGTATTACCACTACATCATTGTTACGAATCCACCATTGGTTTCCTACTTCCCATTGCATGTGGGGCATCGATTGCTATTTGTGAGGGATTACGCTATATTGTTCAAAACTTAACAGAAGCAAAACCAACCGGAATTTTAACAGTACCGCTTTTGGTAGAAAGCTTATACAAAAAAATCAATGAAAAAATTGTCAAAAGCAAAAAAGATAAAATGGTAAATACCATGATATCCTTTACCAATGCTCTTAAAAAAGCGGGAATTGATATAAAAAAGAAAGTATTTAAAGAAATCTACGATAACTTAGGTGGAAACTTAAGGATTGTTGTATGTGCAGCAGCACCAATTGATAAAAAGGTAGGATTATGGCTAGAAGACATTGGAATTACCTTCTTACAAGGCTATGGCTTAACAGAAACAGCACCAATTGCAGCCCTAACACCAGAATATAATCCATGTGTCGGTTCTTGCGGAAAAGCAGTTGTTACGGCAGACATTAAAATTCATCAGCCAAACGAAAATGGAGAAGGAGAAATCTTTATCAAATCACCGACTTTGATGATGGGATATTACGAAGATGAGGAAGAAACCAAAAAAGTAATTAATGAAGAGGGATATTTCAATTCTGGCGATATTGGTTATATTGATGAAAATGGTTATATCTTTATTACAGGAAGAAGCAAAAATGTCATAGTAACCCAAAACGGAAAAAACATTTATCCAGAAGAAATTGAAATGCTAATTGATAAATTAGACGAAGTAAAAGAATCTATGGTATATGGAAAAACACCAGAAAGTAATAGTAAAAAAGAAGAAAAAGAATTAATCATAACAGCAAGAGTATTACCAGATTACGACAAAATAGAGGAAATTCATGGTAGTCTTTCCGAAGAAGCAATCAAAAATTTAATTTGGACAAAAATAAAAGAAATCAACAAAAAATTAACTTCATACAAAGCAGTAAAAGACCTTGAAATCAAACAAGGTGAATTTGAAAAGACATCAACCATGAAGATTAAGAGGTATAAAGAATTAGCAAAATAACCTTAAAAAATGCGTGTAGAGACGTACAAGTTTTACGTCCACACGCATTTTTTGCTCATAGGCACTAAAATGCTAGTTGCAAAAAAGAAAAAAACAAAAAAATAAAATTTTTTTTAAAAAAGTATTGCAAATTCCCAAAAGTTATATTAAAATTTAGGTGAAGTGGTGAGAAGTGGTACAAAGTGGTTTGAAAAGGGAGTGAGGTGAGCCTAAGTGTTTATTGGTGAATATGAGCATAATGTAGATGCAAAAGGAAGAATTATTATGCCAGCAAAACTACGTGAAGACATTGGTGATAAATTTATTATTACAAAAGGACTTGATGGATGTTTATTTGCATATTCACGGGATCGAATGGGCGAACTTCGAAGAAAAACTAAAAGCACTACCACTTGCACAAAAAAACGCTAGAAATTTTGTAAGATTCTTTTTATCAGGTGCTGTTGAATGCGAAATTGATAAACAAGGAAGATTTTTAATTCCCGCAAACCTAAGAGAACATGCTTCATTAGATAAAGAAGTTGTTATTATTGGAGTAGGGACAAGACTTGAAATTTGGAATCGAGAAACTTGGAAAAACTATAGTAGCGATGAAAACATATCAGCAGATGAAATTGCAGAAAACATGACCATGCTTGGTATATAACTTTTTTTAAAGTTTATATAAATTACAAAAGATATTTTAAATTACAAAAGACAAAAATGAGGGCAATGGCTACATTGCTTTGTGAAAAACAAAAGATAAAAATTTACGAAAGATAACATTTATTTGTTGTGCAAAAGAAAAACATAGATGATACAAAAGAAAATAAAAGAGGAATAAAACCAAAGAAAAAAAGGTGCAGGGGTCGATACTCACATCGACCCACAAATGACACAAAAACAAATGAAGCAGTATAGAAACAAAAGAAGAAAAATTTGCAACAGTTGGTATTTTTTATAGTACCAACTGTTTGTGGATATAAAGGGATTAACCAAAATAAAGGAGTATGACCATTGGAATTTAATCATAAACCAGTTTTGCTAAAAGAATGTATAGAAGGGCTTAATATAAAGCTAGATGGAATCTATATAGATGGTACTATAGGAGGGGCAGGACATAGTAAAAAGATTTTGGAAAATTTATCACACAAAGGAAGACTAATTGGAATTGACCGAGATGTAGAAGCATTAGAAACAGCAAAAGAACGATTACAAGAATACCAAAACGTTACCTATATCCATGGTAATCATGATAATGTAAAACAAATTTTAGAAGAATTAAGCATAGGGGCAGTAGACGGCATATTATTAGACCTTGGTGTATCATCTTATCAAATTGATGAAAAGCAAAGAGGGTTTAGCTATATGCAAGATAGTCCATTGGATATGAGGATGGATCAGACCCAAAGTTTGACAGCAAAGGAAGTTGTGAATTGCTATCCAGAAGAGAAACTTGCTAATATTATATATGAATATGGAGAAGAGCGATTTTCAAGACAAATTGCAAAAGAAATTTGTAAAAAAAGAAAAGAGAAAAAAATCCAAACAACAAAAGAACTAGTAGAAATCATCCAAAAGGCGATTCCTTTTTATGATAAAAATGTAGGACATCCTGCTAAGCGTACGTTTCAAGCAATTCGCATTGAGGTTAATGATGAAATAAAGCCATTAAAAAATACAATAAAATGTGCAATTGAATGTTTAAAATCAGAAGGAAGATTATGTGTCATAACCTTTCACTCTTTGGAAGATAGAGCTGTTAAAATAGCATATCAAGAGGCACTTCGGAAAATGCACTTGCCCAAAAGATTTTCCAACTTGCATATGTGGTGCCAAAAAATTAGGGAAAATCATTACTAAAAGACCCATTGAACCAACGGTAGAAGAACAGCAAGATAATGCAAGGTCGCAAAGCGCAAAACTTAGAGTATTTGAAAAAGGTAATGAATAAATCAATATAAGTAAATAAAGAAATGAAAGAAGAAAAAACAAAAGAATAGGAGGTGATAACTAATGGCATATAATCGATATCAATATGGGACAAGCCCTAAAAAATTACAACCAGAGTATGAACCGCAAATAAAGAAATATCCCAAAAAAAGTACAGCAAAAAAGTCCACAAAAACAAAAAAACGCGTAAAAACAAAGCCAAAAGCAAAAAGAAAATTAAAGCCAGAGGCAAAGACAATGCTATATGTAGCAATTGGTTTTATGATATTACTTGCTATTAGTTATCGAAACTCAGTCATAAATGAAAAATTTGCTGAAATCAAAAAATTAAAATCGAACTTAGCAACCATTCAAAAGGAAAATGAACAATTAGAAGCAAATATTGAAAGTAATTTAAATTTAAAAACAATTGAACAATCAGCAAGAGAATCATTAGGGATGCAAAAATTAGACAATTCACAAAGTGTATATATTAATTTGCCAAAACAAGACTATATCGAACCAGCAGCAGAAGAAGTTGACATAGAAGAGGATATAAGCATTTGGGAAAAAATTATTAATTTTATTACAGGCAAATAAAAAGATTGCTTATTATAAAAAAGCAATCTTTTTATTAATTATTTTTATTCTGTATTTAAAGTAACCTTTACAACGCTCCCTTGTTCCACAGAGGTTCCGTTTGCGGGTTCTTGGCTTGCAACAAGACCAGAACCTTCAATTGAAATATTTAAGTTTTTTGCTTTTAATGAGTCAGCAGCTTGGGAAGCTGTCAATCCACTTAAATCTGGTACAGTTGTGGAGGTTCGTACACTATTTTCCTCAGTATAAAGTACAACAAGTGAGTTATTAGGAAGTTTAGTATCTTTTGCAGGAACTTGTTCAGAAACTAATACTTCATTTTTATTTCTAGTTGTATTAATTTGTATTCGGAAACCAGCATTAGTTAATACTTTTTGTGCTTCGGATACGGTTTTGTTTTGTACATCCGGAACCGTAAGAAGAGAGTTAGAAGAAGTGGTTCCAATATCAATTTTATCGGCAGAAATGCCTAAATAAGGTAACACTTCCGATAAAATTTTTGAAACAACAGGTCCTGCCATTCTACCACCAGATGCATTTCCTTCTTGTGGGTTATAAAGCGCTACTAAAACGACAATTTCAGGGTTATCCGCAGGAGAGACGGCAACAAAGGAGGCAACATAACCATAATCACTATCTTCAACAGGAGGTTCTGAAGTTCCTGTCTTTCCACCAACGGAATATCCTTGTACACTACCCCTAGAACCACCGTCCTTCTGTAACAACACTTTCCATCATATCAAGTACTTTATTTGCTGTTTCTGTAGAAATAACCTGTCTAACATCTTCAGAAGGAAGATTGGTAACAGCATTGGTATCTGTATTAATGACTTGTTTTACAATTCGTGGTGTTACTAGAACACCATCGTTTGCAATAGCAGAAATAGCACTAATTAATTGTATTGGAGTTACTTTAATTCTTTGACCAAATGCCATTGTGGCAAGGTCAACAGAATAAACATTTTCTTCTTTGTAAAAGTGGCTATTAATTTCTTCTGGAAGACTAATATTGGTTTTATTAAATAAGCCAAAGGCATTATAGTATTTATAAAAAGTTTTTGTACCAACACGAGAAGCAAGTTGCATCATACCAGGGTTACAAGAATTTTCTAATACTTGACGAAGGGTTTGTTTTCCATGAGGGACACTAGAACCACACTTAATTGTTGTAATATCATCTGTTCCAAAGGTTTCATATCCAATACAATCAAATTCATCGGTAATATCTGTATCTGTGATATTTTCTTCCAAAGCAATGGCTGCATTAATTACTTTGAAGGTAGATCCTGGTTCATATCGACTAGATACCATAATATTACGGTACATTTCGGTTTTATCGGTAGAGGATAGGCTATCCCATCGTTCTTGCCAGTAAGAAGTGATTGGAGTAAAAGGAGTGTTTAAATCGTAATCAGGATATTGTGCCATGGCTAAAATATCACCAGTGCTAGGCTTCATAATAATAACGCTTCCATTTCTGGCATTATTTGTTTCAACCCCTTCTTTTAAGTATTTTTCTGAAATCGCTTGAATATTGGCATCAATTGTTAATACAATATTATTTCCATTTTCGGCTTCAATATATTTTCCGTTTTCGTCTGAAATTTCATCTTTATTAACATCAGTAGAAGTCATAATTTTCCCAGGAGTTCCTGTTAAGTAAGAATTAAAACTTCTTTCAACCCCATAAATACCTTGGTTTTCACTATTACAAAAACCAATTACGTAAGAAGCTAAATTATTATATGGATAATAACGCTTGGTATCTTCATCAATATTAATACCAACCGAAATTTTATTTTCTTCCATCCATGCTTTTAATGCATCAATTTTATCTTTTTCTACTTTTTTAATAATTGTTTGAACCGAGGCTTCGCTATTTACTTTTGTAAGCATTTCTTCATAATCTAGTTCAAAAATATCAGAAAATGCTTTTGCTACTTTCTCTTTCTTTGCCTTTGTTTCTTCCTCATTTTTTCCTTTTATTTTAGTAGGGTTAATTGAAACAGTATCTACTTGTGCACTAGTAGCAAGAATTTTTCCAGTAGAATCTAAAATATTACCTCTTTTCGCACTTACTAATTTGTTAACGGTTTGTTGCTTATATGCTTGCTCTTTTAAATCTGCTCCTTGCACAAATTGCAAAAAGCCAAGGCGAAATACTAACAAAAACATAACTACAAACATAGTTCCCATACAAATACGAATTCGTTTAGAAGTTACAGTATTTGCAGGTAATTTCTCTTTTTTCGAAAACTTTCGTATTTTCGAACGATATTGACTCATTTGTATCACCAAATTTCTTTTCTTTTTTCAATATTTTATATGAAGAGAAACAAAAATGCAACAAAATTCAAACAAAATTCACAAAACCACGAAAAAAGGCGATGGATTTTTCTTGACAAATTTGTTTGTTATTATATAATAGGAAGAAAAAATGCGTAAGAAAAAAGGAGGGCTATTATGTCAGGAGAAGTTACACAAGAGGAGAAGGATAGAATTAAGCAGATGGTGGATGATTTAGTAGAACGTGCAAAGGTAGCATCAAGGGAGTATATGAAGCTAGACCAAGAAACCATTAATCAAATTATTAAAAAAATGTCAATGGCAGGGCTTGAAAATCACATGAAATTAGCGAAAATGGCAGTAGAGGAAACAGGTCGTGGTATTTATGAGGACAAAATTACCAAGAATATGTTTGCAACAGAGTATGTTTATCATAGTATTAAATATGATAAAACCGTTGGAGTTATTGATGAAAACGAAGAAGAGGGGTATGTGCAAATTGCAGAACCAGTCGGGATTATTGCAGGGGTTACCCCAGTTACCAACCCAACATCGACTACCATGTTTAAATCACTTATTTCCGCAAAAACAAGAAATGTGATTATTTTTGGTTTTCACCCATCCGCACAAAAATGTAGCAGTGAAGCAGCAAGAATTTTGCGAGATGCAGCCGTAGAGGCAGGAGCACCAAAAGACTGTATTTTATGGATTGAAGAACCATCCATTACCGCAACGAATTTCCTAATGAACCATCCAGATGTTAATTTAATTTTAGCAACCGGTGGAACAGGAATGGTAAGAGCTGCGTATTCATGCGGAAAACCAGCACTAGGAGTAGGTCCTGGAAATGTACCTTGTTATATTGATAAAACAGCTAAATTAAAAACATCGGTTACTGATTTAGTGCTATCAAAAGCATTTGATAATGGAATGATTTGTGCTTCTGAACAAGCAGTGTTAGTAGATAGAGAAATTCATGATGAATTCGAAGCATTAATGAAAGAAGCAGGATGCTATTTTATTAGCCCAGAAGAAAGAGACAAGCTAAAAGAATCCATGTTTGTAGCCGAAAAAGGATATACTCTAGATGGAAAGGTTCCTGGACAAAGCCCATATACGATTGCCAAAAATGCAGGAATTGATGTACCAGAAGATACAAAAGTTTTGGTGGTTTATGAAGAAGGAGTAGGAGAGGACTTCCCATTTTCAAGAGAAAAATTAAGCCCAGTTCTTGCTTATTACATTGTAGATAGTAAAGAAGAAGGAATGAAAAAAGCAGAAAGTTTACTAGAATTTGGTGGACTTGGACATTCCGCTGTCATTCATTCGGAAGACAATGAAACCATATTAGAATTTTCAAACCGAGTAAAAGCAGGAAGAATTATTGTAAATTCTCCATCAACTCATGGAGCAATTGGTGATATTTATAATACCAATATGCCATCACTAACACTTGGTTGTGGTACATTTGGAGGAAATTCAACCACTTCCAATGTATCGAGTGTTAATTTAATTAATGTGAAGCGAGTTGCCAAAAGGAGGGTTAATATGCAATGGTTTAAAGTTCCAGAAAAAATTTATTTTGAAGCAGGTTCAATTGCCTACTTAGAAAAAATGCCAGATATTACAAAAGCATTCATCGTAACCGATGAATCTATGGTGAAATTAGGATATGTTGATAAAATTTTATATCATTTACGAAATAGACAATCCTATGTACATTCGGAAATATTTGCTGAGGTAGAGCCAGACCCATCATTTGAAACCATTAAACGAGGAGTAAAAGCAATTGAAAGTTTTGCACCAGATGTGATTATTGCCATTGGTGGAGGAAGTGCGATTGATGCAGCAAAAGGAATGTGGCTATTTTACGAGCATCCAGATGCCGATGTAGAGGGACTAAAACTAAAATTTATGGACATTCGTAAACGTACCTATAAATTCCCGAAATTAGGTCAAAAAGCAAAAATGGTAGCAATTCCAACTACATCTGGAACGGGTTCAGAAGTAACTTCTTTTGCGGTTATTTCCGATAAAGAACAAAACAAAAAATATCCACTTGCTGATTATGAATTAACACCAGATGTTGCCATTATCGACCCAGATTTAGTAATGACACTACCAAAAAGAATTACAGCAGATACTGGATTAGATGTATTAACCCATGCGATTGAAGCATATGTTTCAAATATGGCATCAGATTATACCGATGGACTTTCCGAAAAAGCGGTTGAATTGGTATTTAACTACTTACTAGAAGCCTATGAACATGGAGATAATAAAATAGCAAGAGAAAAAATGCATAATGCAAGTTGTATTGCAGGAATGGCATTTACCAATGCATTTTTAGGAATTAACCATTCCCTTGCCCATAAAATTGGAGCAAAATACCATACAGCACACGGAAGAGCAAATGCGATTTTATTACCATATGTGATTCGATACAATGCAAATAAACCAACAAAATTTGTATCTTTCCCAAAATACGAATACTTCATAGCAGATGAAAAATATGCAAATTTAGCAAGAAAAAACGGATTACCAGCAAGTACAACGAAAGAAGGAGTAGAATCACTAATTGCTAAAATAAAAGAATTAAACGAAAAACTAGAAATTCCAAAATCCTTCCAAGAATTAGGAATTGAGGAACAAGACTTCTTAGCCAATGTAGACGAAATAGCAGACCGTGCCTTCGAAGACCAATGCACCACTGCAAACCCAAGATTACCATTAGTAACCGAGTTAAAGCAAATTCTACTAGATGCATACTATGGAAAATAAAGTCGGAATTTGTCGATGAAAAAATCTATAAAAGTATTGATTTTTAAAATACAAATTAAGTATAATAAGAACATCCTTTCTTTAAAGGGAATCTTTTAAAGGGGGGGTGATTCTTATGACCTATGCAGACGTAGTGTGGAAGTTAGTTGAAATGCTTCTTGAAAAACAACAAAATGAAAAAGCTGACGACCAAAACGAGAAACAGCAAGACTAGTACATAAGAAAAAGAGATAGCAACCACCATTGCTATCTCTTTTTTTATCTTACGACATATGCAGATATAATGTTTTCTATAATTATCATACTATTTTAAAATAAAAATGTCAATCATTTTGTAAAATATTTTCAATCTCTTATGTCTAATTTGATATGCACATCACGAAGTTGTGCATTACTTACTTTTCCGGGAGCTCCCATCATTAAGTCTTGAGCTTTGCTATTTAGTGGAAAAGCAATTACTTCGCGAATGGTTTCTTCGCCAGTTAGTAGCATAATCATACGGTCAATTCCTGGAGCAATTCCGGCATGTGGTGGGGCACCATATTGGAAAGCTGTGTAAAGTGCACCGAATTTTTCTTGTAATTGTTCTTTGGTGTAGCCACCAATTTCGAAGGCTTTTTCCATGATGGCAATATCGTGGTTACGAACAGCACCAGAGGAAAGTTCGATTCCGTTACATACAATATCATATTGATATGCAAGTATATCGAGTGGATTTTTTGTGTTTAAGGCTTCTAATCCTCCTTGCGGCATAGAGAATGGATTATGGCTAAAGGTGACTTTCCCATCGTCCCCAAGCTCATACATTGGAAAGTCAATAATCCAACAAAAGCAAAACTTATTATCGGATATCAAATCCAAACGTTTTCCAAGTTCTGTACGAATTTGTCCAGCAAACGAATTTGCTCTTTCTTCCGTATCGGCAATAAAGAAAATTGTATCATTTACTTTTAAATCAGCAAGTTTTAATAATTCTTGTTTTAGGTCATCTGGAATAAACTTATCAATTGGGCCTTTATAAGATAAATCTTCTTCTACTTCTAAATAACCAAGTCCACTCATACCAATTGATGTAGCAAAAGAAAGTAATTTTTCATGAAATCCTTTCGACATATGTCCTTCTACTTTAATGGCACGAACCGTTCGATTATGAAATGGCTTGAAGGTACACTTCGAAAAGAAATCAGTAACATCAATAATCATAAGAGGATTTCTTAAATCTGGTTTATCAGTTCCATAGTGTAACATAGCATCTTTATAAGTGATTCTAGGAAAAGGATAACTTTCGATTTCTTTCTTCGAAAATGTTTTAAACGTATTGTACATGACAGGCTCAATCGTAGAAAACACATCTTCTTGGGTAGCAAAGCTCATTTCCATATCTAATTGATAAAACTCACCAGGTGCACGGTCAGCTCTTGCATCTTCATCACGAAAACATGGAGCAATTTGAAAATACTTATCAATACCAGAAACCATTAACAATTGCTTGAATTGTTGAGGTGCTTGTGGAAGTGCATAAAACTTTCCGTGGATTTACTCTACTTGGTACTAAATAATCTCTTGCACCCTCTGGAGAAGAACTAGTAAGAATAGGAGTTTGCACCTCTAAAAATCCTTGTTCAATCATTTGCAAACGTAAAAATTGTAAAACGTTTGCACGTAGTATTAAGTTATTTTTTAATTTCTCATTTCGTAAATCCAAATAACGATATTGCAAGCGTAAATCTTCACGAACCTCTTGTTTTGCACTTACCTCAAAAGGTAAGTATTTGGTTCGCTTTCCTAATATTTTGGTTGTTTCAATAAAAACTTCTACCTCACCAGTATCAATATTTGGGTTATAAGTTTCCTCATCTCTTTTTCGAACCGTTCCAAGAATGGTAACAGTCGATTCAATAGGAATATGACTTACAAAGTCAACCAATTCATCATTCCCCGAAATGACAGCTTGTGTCATACCATATTGGTCTCTTATATCTAAAAAAACCACTCCTCCTAAATCGCGAATAGTTTGTACCCATCCAGCAATACGAACCTTTTTTGAAACATCCGTAATTCTTAATTCTCCACAAGTATGTGTTCTGTACTCATTCATAAACATTCCTCCTTTTAATAAAAGGGCATTGTAATACAAAAAAGCTTTCGTACCCTACAAAATGTAGGGACGAAAGCAAAATTTCCGCGGTACCACCCAACTTAAAAAACTCTTCTTTATAAAAAGCTTTTTCACTTTATAATTAATTGCTCCAATGTGTTATTCCACTAGGTTTTCCAAAAAGGCTCTCAGCTATTCCTTTCTCTCTGTATCGTTACTTCTAATGGCTCGGTCATCTTCATTGCAACTGTATTTATTTCATACTATTTTACAAAGTATGCAAAAGAAAGTCAAGGGTTATAGAAAAAAATTATTGTTTTTTCATTTTCGGTTTCGAAATAAGTGATGCTAAGTATCCGGAAGAAAACAGCAGCAGCAATACCACCTGCAGCGGCTTTGGTTCCACCGATAAAGGCACCGATAAAGCCAGATTTGGTTACTTCTTCAATGGCTCCTTTTGCTAAGTTGTTTCCAAAACCAGTTAAAGGAACGGTTGCACCACAACCTGCAAAATCAACTAAGTGTTGGTAGATTCCTAAGCCTCCTAATACTGCACCAGTTGTTACGAAAATAACAAGAATTCTTGCAGGAGTTAGCTTGGTTTTATCAATTAAGATTTGCCCAATAATACAAATAAGTCCACCAATAATAAAACAACGAAGCATTTGCATCCAATCGATACTACTAAAAAATTCCATTATGCCACCTCCTACAATTCAATTGCTATGGCATGAGCAATTCCGGGAATGGATTCACCTTGTTGTGATGTAGTAGAATTGGTTAATGCACCAGTTGCCATAAGCAAGACTTTTTTATATTTCTTTTGTTGTAGCATTTTAAATACATAACCAGAAAATACAGTTCCACAGCAAGCACAACCACTTCCGCCCTGAATGGGTATCTTGTTTTTCTTTATCAAAAATTAAAACACCACAATCGTTATAATTGGATTTGATATTATATCCTTTTGTTTCAGCCATTTCGATTAAGATTTCTTTTCCGACATGGCCTAAGTCACCTGTTAGAATAGCATCATAATAACTAGGAGCACGACCAGTATCTTTAAAATGGGCAAGAAGGGTATCTAAAGCTGCTGGCGCCATTGCAGCTCCCATGTTGTTAGCATCTTTAATTCCCATATCGACAATTTTACCGAGGAGTAATGTGAGTAATATATGGTCCCATACCATCCTTTGCAACAATGGCAGCACCACTACCAGTGACCGTCCATTGGGAAGAAGGCGGACGTTGGTTTCCTAATTCTAATGGAAAGCGGAATTGCTTTTCTGCACTACAAAAATGACTAGATGCCGCACAAATAGCATAGTTTCCAGCTCCTCCTTCTAAAAATACACTTGCCATACATAGAGCTTCTACAAAGGTAGAACAAGCACCAAAAATTCCAAAAAATGGTAGGTTTAATTCACGAAGTCCAAAGCTCGAAGAAATACATTGGTTTAATAGGTCGCCTGCAAAACAGTAATCGATCTTTTCGCTAGGAATACCAGACTTTGCCACTACCATATTAACGGTTTCTTTTATAATTTTACTTTCTGCTTTTTCCCAGGTTTTTTCGCCCCAAAACTCATCTTCTAAACATTGGTCAAAATAGCTTGCAAGAGGACCATCAGATTCTTTTGGTCCAACAATAGATGCGGTTTGTAAGATGGTAGGGGGGGTATCAAATTTAACGGTTTGTTTTCCAAGTTTTTGCATATTAAATTCTCCTTTCTATACAAAGGTAATCGATTGTGTATTAAAAATAAGGTACAAAATACCAACTACAATAGAAGCAGAAATACCAAATACAAGAACAGGTCCTGCTACTGTAAACATTTTTCCACCAACTCCCATAACATAACCCTCGGATTTATATTCCATGGCTGGCGATACGACAGAATTAGCAAAACCAGTAATTGGAATAAGGGAACCAGCCCCTGCAAATTTTCCAATTCGATTAAATAGGTTTAGTCCTGTTAAAAAGGCACTAATGCCAATTAAAATAATAGATACAACAGTATTGGACATTTGTACATCCATACCACGATATTTACAATAGTTAAAAATAATTTGACCAATGGAGCAGATTAAACCACCTACCCAAAAAGCATTAAAACAGTTTTTTACAATAGGAGAATTGGGAGATTTTTGCTCAACATAAGTCTGATAATCTTTTTTGGTTTCAATTGGTTTCATAGTAATTCCTCCTTTAGTCTCTGTCTCGTTCGATTGTGAATGCTAAATCTAGATCAACTAAATATTCTGATATTTTCTTTCCATTTATTTTTGCTGTTTGGTTTAAGATAGTAACACTAGTAATATAATCAATGGTTTTGGTTGCTTCATTGATCGTTTGCACAATAGCATCCTTCCAAGAAATTTCAGATGTTCCAGTTACTTTTAAGTGTTTTTCAACGCTCATTTATTATCAACCTCCGTTTTTATAGTTTAGTGATATCATTTCCAAAAAAAACAATATTATGCAATTTTTAAAAAATAAAATGAAAACAGACTAAAGTTTATAAAAAACTTTAGTCTACTTTCATTTCAGGCAACCTACATCTTCCTTAAACGGAATTCCTCAGAATTATAAAAATCCTTATTTTCATCTTGAACTGTCGGATTCTGAGGAACTCCTGGAATAATCGTCGGTTTGTTGTTTTCTTCTTTCATGCTATTTTCTTACCTTTCTGTCAAATGACTTCTAATAAATGATTAACATAACCATAATAACACCAAAAATGGAAAAAAGCAAGAAAAATCGTAAGACGAAATTCGACAAAGGCAACAATTCAGAGCTAAAAACGAATTTGTATAGAAAATTATTACTCTTGAATTGTTACAACAAAAGAAATTAATATAGGTAGAAATCAATAAAATATCACGATAAAATAAAATTAGTAGATGGAATATAAGGATAAGTATGGTATAATAAAAAGGAAAAATAAAGAAAGGAGAGTATGGAATATTTAGAGTATTTCATGCAAAAAAATATAAATGAAATTAGATATGGCAAGAGAATCAAGCTTAAAAATTTTATATAAAATAGAAGAAAATGGATATTCAAATTTGGTGTTAGATGAATATATAGAAAGTAAAAGAGAAAAACTAAGTGTAAAGGATATAAATTTTATTTCTGAAATGGTGTATGGTGTAACTACTTGGAAATTAACCATTGATACGATACTTGCCAAACATTCTAATATTAAAATAAGCAAAATTTCAAAATGGGTGAAAATGATTTTGCGTATTGGTATTTATCAAATTGTATTTTTGGATAAAATACCCAAAAGTGCAGCGGTTAATGAAAGTGTTAACTTATGTAAAAAATATGGTTACAAGTCAGTTAATTTTGTAAATGCCATTCTTCGTAAAGTAGAAAAAAGCGATTATGAAGAATTATCGAAAATAGAAAATGAGATAGAACGAATTTCAAAAATGTATTCTATGCCAATTTGGATGGTAGAGAAATTATTGTCTGAGTATGGTTCCCAAAAGACAGAAGAAATATGCAATTATTCAAATCGAAAACCAAAAATGACAATTCGTATAAATACGTTAAAAACAACAATTGAGGAATTAAAGGTAAAATTGAAACAAAGAGAAATTGAATATGAAGAGGCAGAACTTCAAAATTTTTTACATATAAAAAAGATAAAAGGGGTAGCAAATTTGGACTTGTTTAAAGAAGGGTTCTTTACCATTCAAGACGAAGGAGCAGGCAAAATTGGTTATATGGTAAATCCAAAAGAAAATGAAATAATATTAGATGCTTGTAGTGCACCACGGTGGAAAAACAACTCACTTAGCAGAACTTATGAAAAATGAAGGAAAGATTGAAGCATGGGATATTCATCCTAATCGTGTTAAATTAGTGGAAGAAAATGCTAAAAGATTAAGAATTTCGATTATTACTACAAAGCAAAAAAATGCACTACAATATGAAGAAGAATATCAAGAAAAATTTGATAAGATTTTGCTAGATGTGCCTTGCATGGGATTAGGAGTCTTAAAAAGAAAACCAGATATTAAATGGAAAAAAACGAAAGAAGAGTTAGCAGATATTATAAAGATACAAAAAGAGATTTTGAAAATATGTAGCAAATATTTGAAAGATGATGGAGAATTGATATATTCTACATGTAGTATTTTAAAAGAGGAAAATGAAGACGTGATAGAAGAAATGATTCATACAAATGTACAAATAAATGAAAATAAGGTGGTAAAAAGTATTTCCGATAGCCAAGAAATAAGTAGTACAATTGATTCTTTTTGTATAATAGAACAAAAAACGATTTTGCCAGATGAAAATACAGATGGTTTTTTTATGTGTAAACTAAAAAAATGCCATAGATAAATTGACGTTGTAAGAAAAAATAAATTTTAACAGCAAATTTGAAAAGTACATATAAGTTAAGTAATGTTACAGATATATTACATTTACGTGACAATTCATAAAATACTATTGACTTTTGAATGAAAACATATAAAATAACAATATGATACTTGGTTCGACAGATGAAAATTGCAATTTGATAGAAATGCGATTCGTAAAAAAGAAAAAAATGTAATTTTTGGATTAAAATTAACGTATTAAAATATAAAAAACGGTAAATGATAAAATTATAAAAAAATAACAAAGGAGAAAGAAATGTCAACTTGTTTAGGTTTATATGTTGAAAATAATGTAATTAAATATGCAAAAGTATCCAAAGATAATGACAATATAAAAATTGACTCCTTTGGTATTAAATTTTATGACAAATTAAATGAAGCAATTAAACAGGTCGTGGAAGAAACGTATAGTTATAAAACACCAATTAGTATTAATTTATCAAACGAGCAATATAACTATTTCTATTTATTTAGTTTGCTAAATAAAAAGGATATGCAAAATGTAGTTAACACAGAATTTGAATCTATTTGCTACGATAATGGTGTGAATAAAGACGCCTTTGAAAGCCGTTATGTATTAGTAAACGATTTAGGAGATAAAGAAAAAGTAAAAGCAATCCATGTTTCTGCTAATAAAGCAGACCTTGCAAAAAAAGAACAACAACTAGAAGGATATCGAATTGTTTCTGAATCCCCAATGGGAACATCAATTGGAAATTTACTAGATGATAAAGCTAATGAGAATGTTTTAATTGTAAATATCGAAGAAAAAACGACAATAACAACAGTTGTCGATAAAAAAATATTGGATATTCAAACACTAGAAGAAGGCGCAACACAAATCTTATCCAATATTAGTGTAAAAGAAAATTCTTACTCAAAGGCATATGAAATCTGCAAAAATTCTACTATTTATACACAAGAAGGAAAAGACTTACAATATGAAGAAAATGAATATCTTGATGATATTATGCCTACCTTATACAATATTGTAACAAGCGTTCGCAAAATTGTAGACCAAAGTTTAAATAGGATTGATAAAATTTATATTACAGGAACAGCATCTGTCATTAATAATATTGATATTTATTTTCAAGAATATTTGAAAGATATTAAATGTGAGATTTTGAAGCCATATTTTATTAATAATCTTCAAACTAAGATTAATATAAAAGATTATATAGAAGTAAACTCAGCAATTGCACTTGCATTAGATGGTGTAGGACAAGGATTAAAAGGATTAAACTTTAAAAAAGAAACTTTTATGGATAAATTGCCGGAATGGTTAACAGCAGATGTTGGTGGGAAGAGTGGAAAAACTTCTAAATTAGCTAGCAAATTAAATATTCGATTCGATATGAATTTTAATGAAAAATTAACGGCTGGTGAGATTGGTTTAATTCGAATTGCTGTTGGAATATTAATCTTAATATTAATTTATAGTGGCATTAGTATGTTTTTAAATAAAGAGATTCAAACTAAAAACGATGAAATTGTAAAAGTAACAGAAGAAGTAAATACACAGATTTCAAAAATTAATAATGATACAACAATTTTGCGTACCAATACGAGCAAATATAAAAACATGACACAAAGACTAGAAGATTTAACTTCAAAAACGCAGGAAAAAAACAGAAGAAAAAATGCTATTCCAACCTTATTAAACCAAATTATGTATGTTATCCCAAAAGGAGTACAAATTACTTCAATCCAAAATACATCAGGAGATACCATTGTTATTAATGCACAATCTTATAATTATGAACAATTAGGATATTTTAAATCAAAAATTAAAGAAGATGATATTTTATTAAATGTTGTATCAGATAGTGGACAAAGAGAAGGACAAACTGGTTTAATTAAAACAGTGATTGAAGGAAGTTTGCCAATTGGATAAAGGAGACTAAAAATATGAGGAAAATTTTAATATTTTTATTAATTGTTTTACTATTGATACTTGGGTATTTTATCATTTTTAATGGTTTAAATATTTTTGGAATGGAAGTGCTATCTGTTTTTGCCATTAAAGATAAGAGTGAAGAATTAGATGTTCAACTTCAAAAAATAAGTACCTTAACAAGTGTTGATCGTACAAAAGCTATGAGTGAGTTAAATGATAGTGCAAAACAATTAGTAATTGCAAAAGAAGAATATAATGATAAAATTTTGTATAGTTCTAAAGAAGATATTGAAATTGCCACACAAGGCATTCAATATGAAATGGAGTATTTATGGACAAAAATAGGAAATCATGCAACAAAAAATGGGATTGTACTAAAATTTACAGTTAGACAAAGTTCGACAGGAGCACAGAACCAATATGATTTATCTTTTGTGGCAACAGGAAGATATGTATCAATTTCTGAATTTATTGCAGCTCTAGAAAATGACTCTTCATTGAATTTCAAAATTGAAAATGCAAAAGTATCACCATTTGAAGGAAGTACAGAAAATTTGCAAGCAAGTTTTGAAGTAAAAGAAATTTCAATTCGCATTGATAATATTACCAAAATACAAGCAGGGACGCAAACAAACGATACTTTAGATACTGATATGCCCAATAATACAGTAACACAAGATAATACGCTGATTGATGAAGAAGGAGGGAATTCATAATGAAAACAGCTTTTAAAGAAGTTATCATTATTCTGTTGTTAGTATTAGCGATATTGCTGGTATTAGGAGTATTTTTATATGATTATATTCCAATGAATAAAGTTGTACCTAAAATAGAACAATATGAAGCACCAAATAATATAAAAGAAGAATTGAAAGAAAGTATAGAAGATTCAGAAAATACAATGACACCAATTGTATACGAAATCAATAATAGTGATTTAAATTTATATGAAAGAACAAAAGATTATGATAAAGGAAAAGTAAATCCATTTGGAAATACAACAGCTGAAGTTGTAGAAAATACCACAACTTCAAGTGGAAATACAGGAAGTACTACGACGACACAAACTTCAAATAATGATAATAGTAGTACAAACACACAAAATTCTAGTATAATTCAAAAACCTACTGGAATTAAGTAACATTCGGTTATATTTATTCTATAAATATATACAATAAAAAATAATAAGGAGGAATTTTTTATGTTAAAAGGACAAAAAGGTATTACATTAGTTGCATTAGTAATTACAATCATCGTATTATTAATCTTAGCAGGTATTACAATTAGTTTAACAGTTGGACAAAGAGGTCTCTTAAATAGAGCTCAAGATGCTGGAAGAAACTATCAAAATGCTGCTAAAAAAGAAGAAGAAGACTTAACTACTTTAGATCAAACAACTGAAGATATCATTCGCAATATAGAAGCTGAGAGATAGTTAGAAGGATACTAGATGGCATATGCATAAAAATGTATATGCCATTTAGTTTAATGACTAAACAAAGGAGAAAAATATGATACAATTTTTTTTACTAAGCATTTTGTTTATAATTGGAATCTATTTCGGTAGCTTTTTTACCCTCGCTACTTACCGTTTGCCTAAAAAACAGAATATTACGCACAAACATTCTTATTGCCCTAATTGTAATCATAAATTGGGAATATTTGATTTAATTCCAGTGTTTAGTTTTTTATTTTTAGGTGGAAAATGCCGTTATTGCAAACATAAAATTGGTATTCGTTACTTTCTATTTGAAATATTAACAGGTATCGTTTTTGTGTTATTTGGTTTATCATTAAAAATAGATGTGTATTCTTTGAGAATGGATGATATTATTTATTTTATACTAGGAATTTTATATTTTACTAGTCTATTTATATTAGGGGGAATAAATAAAGAAAAAAATGAAATTCCAAAATCAGTAGTATATTATCAAGTTTTTATTTCTTTTATATATATTGTATATTCATGTACATTCCAAAAAGGAAATGTATATAAATATGGGATATATTTATGTATCATGTTTTTTTTGATTTTATATGACACAATTCACTTTAGAAAAAATTTGAAAGAAAATACAACTTTGCTTATATTCATATTTATAGTAAATATGGTAATGATAACAAAAGAATACATAACAATGATGACATTACTATTTGCAATACTCATTATTGGTTTTGAAAATGCAATAAAATATTGCAAAAAACGAAAATCACAAAAAGTTATTGATAAACACGAAAAAACACCAATCATTTTTTATTTGAGTGTAGCAAATATCATTATGCTAGTTGGTAGTAATTTTTTAGTAAATTATATGGTGAAGTAAAGGTGAGATATGAAAATAAAAATGAGAAATTTGAAAAAGAATACAGGATTTACAACTGCAGATATTGTAGTGGCAATTATTGTTATGATGATATTTGTGGGGTTAATCACAACATTGTTTTATAATTTTTATTTGACAACGACTGCTAGAAATAGAAATGCTATGGCAACAAATTATATTGTTGATGTGATAGAAGAAATTAAAGCAATGAATTATGATGATATTTCCGGTGATACAGAAAATAATAATAGTATTAACGAGCTAATACAACAATTAGAAGTGAATAAGAAAATACCAAAAGAATATACCATAACAGGAAAGGTACAGAAATACAATGAGATAGAAGGGAATACAGACAAAAAGGATTTTGTTAAAATTTTAACAGTAGCAGTAGAATATAATGTTGGAAAGAAAGCAGAAAAGATTGAAATTTCAACATTGATAACGAAAAAGAGGAGTGAGGTATGAAACAAAATTTAGGCTTAACAACAACAAGTATTATTATTTATGTAATTGCAATGATGATTGTAATAGGAGTGATTGCAAGTATTACATCTTTTTTCTATACAAACGTAAGTAATGTAGATGAGAATAGTAATCATATTGCAGAAATAACAAAATTTCATATGTACTTTTTAGAAGAAACAACCAAAAAAGATAATACAATATACACAATAGAAAATGAATCGATTACATTTGCCACGGGAAATACTTTTACGTTTCAAGATAATAACATTTACTTTAACCATGTTAAAATTTGTGAAGATGTTTCGAATTTACAGTTTGCTGTAGAAAATAAGAATGATAAAACAATTGTCAAAGTGCTTATTACATTTGGGAGAACGAATGAATATACAAAAACAACTCAATATGTTTTAAACACGGATATGTAAATCATGGTAATTGATATAAGACCCTAGGAATTACTAACAAGATGAGTTATAATAAAAAAGGAAAACAACAAAGGAGGAAATAGTATGGAAAGAAGAGTACCAATTGGAATTGAATTAGTAAGAAAAGGCGTCATTACCGAAAACGATATTCAAAAGGCATTAGAATATCAAAAAAGTCATACCAATAAGAAATTAGGAGATATTTTAAATGAATTAAAAGTGTGCGACTCTTACCGATTAATTCAAGCGATAGGGGAAATTTTAGGAGAAAAAGCAATTTTACTAGAGCAAAGTGATATTAAAATAAATTTAGATGATTATATTTCACCAGATGTATTAAGACGTAATCGTGCGATTCCTTTTGAAATAGAGGGAGGTAGGATTAAAGTTTGTTTTTCGGACACGGCTAATAAAAGAGCAGTAGACACGATTCGTCTTCTTTTATTAAACAAAGGCTTAATTATGGAAAAATATATTACCTTTGATAGTAACATTGAAAAAATATTAATTTCAATGCAAGGGAAAGAAACGGATGATATTAATTCATCTTCCGACATTACAGGATTAGTTGATACTATTATTAAAAAGGCAATGGATAAAAGGGCAAGTGATATTCATTTTGAACCCATGGAAGATGAACTTCGCATTCGTTATCGTATTGATGGAGAATTATTTACTGCAGGAAACTTAGATAAAGAAAAACAAGCACAAATAATTGGGCGCCTAAAAGCAATTTCCAATATGCACCAAGAAAAACAAGAATCACAAGATGGTAGAATTCTGTTATATCCAGACTACAATATTCGTGTTTCTTCGCAAAAAAATGTTCATGGTGAAAAATTTGTGTTAAGATTACTAAAGAAAAATTCAGATATTCGTAATTTGTTTGAATTAGGATTTCCACAAAACCAAGAAATTGTGAAAAACAGTTTTGAAAAGAAAAATAGTATTACCATTATGGCAGCACCAACAGGAGAAGGTAAAACCACGACCCTTTACAGTATTATTGATTACTTAAATAAACCAGAAATCAATGTAACCACCATTGAAGACCCAGTGGAAATCCGAATTTCCGGTTTAAATCAAGTAGAAGTGGATGCCAAAACAAGCTTTTCCGACTCATTACGAACCGTATTAAGACAAGACCCAGATATTATTCTAGTAGGAGAAATTCGTGATAGAGAAACAGCAGAAATTGCTTTGCAAGCAGGACAAACAGGACATTATGTATTATCTACCATTCATACCATCGATAGTGTAGAAGTAATTACCAGATTAAGAAAAATGGGAGTTTCCAATTACGATATTGCAAGTACGCTTGCCACAGCAGTATCACAAAGGCTTGTTCGAAAAATATGTCCACATTGTGCAAGAACAAGAGAATTCACTTTTGAAGAAACCGAAATTATGAAACGAATTGGTGAAAAATATGGCGTAAATTTTGATTTCTATGGAAAAACAACCTATGATGCGGTGGGTTGCTCACAATGCAATAATACAGGATATTATGACCGAGTTGGCGTTTTTGAAATTTTAAACATTGATGATGAATTAAGGGAACTGATTACCAGTGATGCTTCTACCTTAAAAATGAAAGAAGCAGCCATCAGAAAAAATTATAAACCACTTGTGATTGATGGTATTTATAAAGTACTAGCCGGTGTTACCACATTAGAAGAATTAAATAAAAAATTAGTAATTTATTAAAATTACATGGGAGGGAAAATACAAATGATACAAATTGAAAAAATACTAGATGAAGCAATCGAAAGAGATGCATCGGATATCCACTTTATTTGTGGGAATAAGCCAATGCTTCGAATTATAAGAGAATTAAGACCAGTAGAAGAATGCGAAGAATTGACACCAGAAGATATGAATGAAATATATGATTATTTAGTAAGAGGAAATATCGAAAAAGATACTGTATATAAAGAAACAAGGAAGCTAGATACCTCTTTAGAGTATGCAGAAAAACGTTTTAGGGTTAACATTTCTTCTTCAGAAGATGTACCACTTTTTACATTAAGAATTATAAAAAGTGAATTGCCAAAGTTTGAAGATTTAGGTGTACCAGATATTGTAAGACGTATGACATATCAACCACAAGGACTTATGTTAGTAACAGGAAAAACAAACTCTGGAAAAACAACAACCTTAAGTGCATTAATTAATGAGATTAACGAAACACAAAATAAAAAAATATTAACCTTAGAAAGTCCAGTGGAATATAAACATCATTCCAAAAAATCCATTATCGTACAAAAAGAAGTAGGGATTGGTGGAGATTCTTTATGTTATAGCGATGGTGTAAAAAACTCCTTAAGAGAAGACTGTGACATTGTTGTCGTAGGAGAGATTCGTGATAAAGAAACCATGGATGCAGCCATCGAAACAGCAGAAGCAGGGCATTTAGTAATTGGTACCTTGCATACCAAATCTTGTGCAGAAACGATTGACCGTATGATTAACTTCTATGATATTAGTGACCAGCAAACCATTAAATATTTGATTGCATCTTTATTAAAATTAGTTATTTCACAAAGACTATTAAAAGGAACCGATGGAAGACTAGTATTAGTACCAGAAGTAATGGTAGTAGATAACATTGTAGCAGGACTGATTCGTAAAGAAAAAATTAGTGTATCTGAAATAGAAGATGCCATTCAAAGTAACTTAGAAAAAGGAAGTATTGGATTAATCAATTCCATTGCAGAACTATTTGTGGAAGATAAAATTACATTAGAGCAAGCAAAGGCTCAAATTGAAGAAAAAAATATTGAAACGTTAAATCGAACGATTATGCAACTTCGAATTAAAAGAGATAAATGATTTTTGTGATTGCCGTTGGTGATTACCAATCATTAGATACGTTATAATAAATAAAAAGGAGGTTTACAAATGGCAGTATACCGATATCGTGCATTAACACCCAATGGGGTTATTGTTAGTAACCGAATAGAAGAAAACAATCGTAGTGCTGTTATTAAAAAATTAAAAAGAAACAATTTAACGCCGATTCATATTACAGAGCAAATTGCGGTTAGTAAAAAGCCAGTAAAAACAAATAAGAGAAATATTAAAGATATAGATGACATTATGAAAAATGTAAATACTACGAATTTAATGGCGAATCGTGAAAAAAACAGACAATCGTATATTCAAAAAATAAATCAGGCATTAAGTAAAACAGAGAAAATAACGAATCGTGATATCGTAATTTTTACACAAAATTTCTATTTATTAAAAAAAGCAAATTTTAATAACATTCATGCACTAAGTACAATTATAGATAGTACTGAAAATTATCTATTTAAAGGTATATTAGAAGATATTTTGGCTGGTGTAGAAGCAGGAGAAAATATGTATACAACAATGGAATACTATTCCAATGTATTCCCATATATCTATATTAACATGATAAAGGTCGGAGAATTATCAGGTTCTTTAACAACTTCATTAGAGCAGGCAGTCAAGTATTTAGATGATGCGGCGGATATTACGAAAAAAGTAAAAAAAATCTTAATACCAAATCTTGCACAGTTTGCCTTATTAATGATCATGTTAGTAGTAGGTACCCTATTTGCAATACCATCCATTCAAGATGTATTTGAAGCAGTAGGAACAAAAGATGAATTACCAGCAATTACGTTATGGTTTCAAAGTTTCTTAAATGGAGTTGTGGCATATTGGTATATTCCAACTGCAATTTTAGTAGGAGCCATTGTTGGAATTATTGCATATATTAACACGCCAAAAGGGAAATATAGCTTCGATTATTTTAAATATACTATGCCAATCTTTGGAAAACTCATTTTCGCATTAGATTTTTCAAGATTGATGCGAGCAATGTTATTAAATTTAAATAACGGAATGAGAATACAAGAGGCACTAGAAGTTAGTAAAAATGTAAGTAAAAACTATGTAATGCTTTCGATTATAGAGACATCCATTAATAATATATTAATTGGACAATCTTGGATTGAACCATTTGAAAAATCAGGATTACCATCTTCTATGATTACAGAAATGTTAAAAATTGGTATGAAAACAGATTTGGCCGAGATGATGGAAAAATTACTAGAATATATGGAAATTGATATCAACAATATTCTAGACAAGATTATGATGGTATTACCACAAGTTGTATATAGTATTGTTGGGGTAGTATTAATCTTCTTCGTATTAGTTGTATTAGTTCCTTGTATTCAATTATACATGGGTAACTTCTTATTCTCAGCATATGGTTTCTAAAACACAAAAAATAATGAAAAAACGTAGGGGTTGTGCATGGCACAATCCCTTAATTGTAAAAGAAGAGAGGGATATATTATGAGAATTGGAATAGATTTAGGTGGAAGTCATATTGCATTTGGATTGGTTGAAAATGGAAAAATACTACAAAAAATAGAGCATAATTTTTCAGAAGAAGAAAAAGAAAATTTAGAGGCAACATTAGACAAAGTAATTTATCAACAAATGAATCAACTAATAAAAACGATATCCATTGAAGAGATTGAAATGATAGGAATTTCTGCTCCACGGAAGACCTAAAAATGGATGTTTAGAATATACACCAAATTTTCGAACTAAAAACATCAATATCGAAAATCTCGTAAAAAAAGTAATTAATAAACCAATATTCATGAAAAATGATGGTATGTGTGCAGGAATTGCAGAAAAAGAATATGGCAGTTTGCAAGGTTGTAAGAATGGTGTTTTTCTTGGAATTGGAACTGGAATTGGAACTGCAGTCTTTTTAAACGGAAGACTAGTAGAGGAAGTGCGAAGTGCAGGACATATGATTATTGAACGAAATGGAAGGCTTTGTGGTTGTGGAAAACATGGCTGCTATGAGGCATATGCTTCTATGAAAGCATTAAAAACACGGGATTAGAAATAAACTTCAAGCCCCAAATTTGTCTAGTAAAGAAATTTTAAACATACTAAAAGATGAAAAACAAAGGAAACCATTAGAAGAGATTCTTCAGAATTACATCGAATATTTAAGCATTGGCATTGCTAATTTTGCACGAATTTGTAGTAGCGATATAGTTACCATTGGAGGTAGTTTTGTTCATTTTCAAGATGTTTTATGGGATAGACTTTTACAAGAATTAGACCGTATTATGATACCAATGGAAAAAGAAAAAGTGACAATAAGGCTTGCTATACTTGGTAATGATGCGGGCATTATTGGAGCTACAAGAATAAAATGAATTCTTGACTTCTCATTTTTTTTGTAGTATAATTAGTACAATGATTACCAAGGATTGGTAAAGAAGAGATTTAAATTTTATGTATGAAAAAAGCAAAAAGATAGTATATTAACATTATCAATTTGAGATTCGGAAAAAAAGAGAAAAATAATGATGATATGGGAAAAAGATATGAAGTTCGGGTAAAAAACATATCTGTTTTAAGTTATTACCATATTACCTCTTAAAAGCCGATCAGTTTTATTAAACTGATATTTTTTTCGTGCAAAAATGTAAATTGAAATAACAAATAAAGGAGAAGTAAATGAGAGAAGATAGTAAAACAGAAGAAATCAGTAGTGTGGTAAATACAGAAAACCAAACTACAGTAAAAAGAAGAGGAACAAAGAATTATGTTTCAAAAACAAATCAAAGTACAAAAACAGAAAATCTAGTTGAAAAACTAGAAACAAGAAATGGAACAAAAGAAAGAAGAGTACCACGAAGAAGTGAAGAAGTAAAAAGAGGAAGAAAATTAGAACCAAAAACAGAAAAACAAAGGCAAGAAAGAGAAATAAAGTTAAAAGCGGAAGAACTAAAAAGGGAAAACAGGTTAGAAGGAAAAAGTAAAAAGCAAAGGCAAGAGATAAAAGTAGACTTAAAAAGTGAAGACCATAGAAAAGAAAGAAAATTACCCAAAAGCGAAAATGAAAGACGTAGAAGGATAGAAATGAGTAATGAAGCTAAAATACAGACTCAAACCAGAAAAGAACAAACAAACCAAGGAAGAACAAATAGAAAAATAAGTGAAAATAGACCACAAGAAATGAATCACTTCCAGTTTAAAAAAAGTCCATTAAAAATCATACCACTTGGTGGACTATTAGAAATTGGAAAAAACATAACTGTTTTTGAATACGAAAATGAAATTGTTGTAGTAGATTGTGGATTAGCCTTTCCAGAAGATGATATGTTAGGAATCGATTTAGTTATACCAGATATTACGTATTTAGAAAGAAACAAGGAAAAAATTAAAGGATTAGTCATTACACATGGACATGAGGATCATATCGGTTCTATTCCATACTTATTAAAACAAATGAATATCCCAATTTATGCAACAAGACTAACCGCTGGACTTATTAAAAATAAATTAGAAGAACATGGATTAGTTCGTAGTACGAAATTAAACATTATAAACCAAGGCGAAACCATCTATTTTGGTAAAATGAATGTAGAATTTATTAGAAGCTGCCATAGTATACCTGATGCAGTGGCTTTAGCCATTCATACACCGGTTGGAACCATTCTTCATACAGGAGATTTTAAAATTGATTATACACCGATTGATGATGAACGAATGGATTTTGGAAGGCTTGCTGAACTTGGAAATGAGGGAGTGCTTGCCCTTATGTCCGATAGTACCAATGCAGAAAGAAAAGGATATACCATGTCAGAAAGTACAGTAGGTGACGTATTTGAAAAACTATTTTTAAACTGTAAAAAACGTATTGTAGTAGCAACTTTTGCTTCCAATGTACACCGTGTACAACAAATTGTAAATTCTGCTGTAAAATATGGTAGAAAAATTGCAGTATGTGGTAGAAGCATGATTAACATGATTACAACCGCTATTGAACTTGGCTACATCCAAGTACCAAACAATGTATTTATCGATATCGACATGATTCGTAATTATACAGAAGAACAATTAGTTATTATTACAACTGGTTCTCAAGGAGAAACTATGTCAGCACTTACAAGAATGGCAACAGGAGAACACAAAAAAGTAACCATTACCTCAAATGACTTAGTTATTATATCAGCAAGTCCAATACCAGGAAATGAAAAACTGGTCTCTAAGGTTATTGATGATTTAATGAAAATTGGAGCAGAAGTAGTATATAGTGCGTTAGAAGATGTTCACGTATCTGGTCATGCTTGTCAAGAAGAGCAAAAGTTAATGCTTGCACTTGTACGACCAAAATATTTTATCCCAGTTCATGGAGAATATAGGCAGCTAATTGCCCATATTGAAACTGCCAAAAAAATGGGAGTAGAACCAGAAAACACCTTTATTTTAACCAATGGTAGAATATTAGAAATCAACCAAAACGAAGCGAAATTAGCAGGCACTGTACCAGCAGGAAGAATCCTAGTAGATGGACTAGGGGTTGGTGATGTAGGGAATATTGTATTACGAGATAGACAACATCTATCACAAGATGGTTTAATTGTCATTGTATTAACAATGAATTCTACGACTGGTGAAGTAGTAGCAGGACCAGATGTTATTTCAAGAGGATTTGTTTATGTAAGAGAATCCGAAAACTTAATGGATAGCGTAAAAATGGTAATTCGCGATGAAATTGCAAAATGTGAAGAAAAACATATTAAAGAATGGTCTGTCATCAAATCCAACCTAAAAGATTCTTTAAGAGATTACATTTATCAAAAAACAAAAAGAAATCCAATGATTCTACCAATTATCATGGAAGTATAGAAAAAGAAAAAGTCTTTTTATCCTTGTTTTGGGAATTGAAGTTTGTTTTTACAAGGCTAACTTCAATTCTTTTGCTATGCATACAGATGCCATTTTACAAAAAAGCAAAAAGTTTTTTGCAAAATGACTTGACAAGTACAAAAAAAGGTTGTATACTTATGAAGTTAAAAGAAGAAGGATCCACTTCTCACCTAATCTAAGTTAAGGAGAAAGGTTATAAACGAGATGTTTTATACTATTATCTTATATGGTAATAGGAGGAATGTGGATTGGCTTTTAACGAAGTCAATCTTAATTTTTTTGGAGGTGTTTTCAATCAAACAAGAATTACCAATTAATGAACAAATTCGTCACAAACAAGTACAATTGATAGATGACGAAGGGCAGAAGCTAGGGGTAATGGATACGAGGGAAGCTTTAGACATTGCTTATGAAAAAAACTTAGACTTAGTACTAGTAGCACCAAATGGAAATCCACCAGTTTGCAAAATTATGAACTATGGAAAGTATAAATTTGAGCAAGCAAAAAAGGAAAAAGAAGCAAAGAAAAAACAAAAAGTGTATGAATTAAAAGAGCTACGTATTACGCCAAATACCGAAGAACATGATTTCAATTTTAAAGCCAAAAATGCAAGAAAATTTCTTGAAGATGGTTGTAAAGTAAAAATCACAGTTCGTTTTCGTGGAAGAGAACTAAACTATGTCAAACAAGGAGAAACCATTCTAAATCAATTTATAGAAGAATTATCTGACATTGCAGTTCCGGAAAAGAAGCCAGTATTAGAAGGAAAAAACATGTTTATTATATTAGCTAAAAAAGCTGAGAAATAATAGAGTAATCAAAAAGAAGGGAGTTTGAAAATTATGCCAAAATTAAAAACGAATAAAGCAGCGAAGAAAAGATATTCTCATACTGCAACAGGGAAAGTAAAAAGAACACATGCAAATTCAAGACACAGATTAGCAACAAAAACTTCAAGACAAAAAATGTCTAGAAGAGAAAGTGCTTATGCTGATAAAACAGTAGAGGCAGGAATTAAAAAATTATTACCATATGGTAACTAAAAGAAAAACAAGAATAGGAAGGTGAAACAAAAATGGCAAGAGTAAAGAGTGCAATTATTACTCGTAAAAAACATAAAAAAATAATGAAACAAGCAAAAGGATATTATGGAGCAAAACATTATCGTTTCAGAATGGCAAAACAAGCTGTTATGAAATCGGGAATGTATGCATATGTAGGAAGAAAAGATAAGAAAAGTAATTTTAGAAAATTATGGATTACTAGAATTAATGCAGCAGCAAGAATGAATGGATTAACATACAGCAAATTAATTGCAGGATTAAAAAAAGCAAATGTAACCATTAACCGTAAAATGCTTGCAGAGATTGCAGTAACAGATCCTACTGCATTTTCCCGAATTGCCGAAATGGCGAAAAATGCATAAAAATGTAAATAATAGAAAAACGGAATATTAGTTCCGTTTTTTTTATATTAGTTGCTAATTTCATATTGTAAACAGTAAAAAAACATGGTACAATAATTTATGGAAACAATAAAGTGATTGTATCGAAAAAGGAGGATACGATGGGCAAAAAAGAATTAACCACTAAAATGTTGCGGAACTGCCGAATGGCTAGAATCAGTATTCCATCAGAGGAAAAAAACTATATGTTTGGTGTTTTCGTAAGCCAGAATGATCAAATCCAGTTGATGATAGAAAAAGCCTTCAATATAGCACTTCCGGCAAGGTATGAGGTCACATTTTATGATGGAGTTTTTGGAATTCAAAAATGTGACTGTGAACTAAGGGAAGGAATAAGAGGTTCTGATTCTGCCTATGCTTATGCAGAGTGTAAAATTTTAGAAATTCTCGACATAAAGCAAAGAAGAGAGAATGTAAAGGTCCCTCTTGAAACAAAGATTGTGGTTTCAATCAATAAAGGGGAGGAATGGTTTGAAGCGACGATAAAAAATATCAGCGCAGGCGGAGTTTTCTTCGAGTGTGATTTCTGGTTAGAACATGAACGAAGAGTGGATTTTTCGCTTACAACTCCAGACAAAACTCTTCCACTCACTGCTAAAGTAGTCAGGATTGAAAAGTTAAAAGAAAAATCTGGCTACGGTTGCAAATTTATCGAACTTCCGAATAGCATCGAAAGTGCACTACGGAGTTATGTGTTTGACTTACAAAGAAAAAATGCAAAACTCTAATGCATAAAGGATGCAAAGAGGGATTAGCGATGGTATAGCGCTAATCCCTTCTTGTATAAAACAAAATTACTAAAAAATACCACAAAAAAGTATTGACATAATTAATTTAAAATGATATTATAAATAATACAGGAATG
>CAOKNG010000008.1 GCA_948470025.1 uncultured Clostridium sp.
ACCAGACTTTGACTCTGGCATGCGCTAGTTCGAATCTAGCCAGCCCAACCAAAAAAAGAAGTAAGTTTTTAAGGACTTACTTCTTTTTTTGCTTAAACGGAATTAAGAACAATGCTCCAATAATGATTGGCAAATAGAAGGTATATATTCTCCAAAATAGAATGGAAATATTGATGGTGCCTTCACGAAAAATGGAGTTAAAAATTAATAAAAAGCCTCCTTCTGCACCTCCGCCAGAGCCTGGGGTCGGAATGAAGGTCATAAGCATTAGTAAAAAGGCTTGAGCAGGAATAATGGTAAATAAGCTAACACCACTATTTCCAAAAGCACGATATACCATATAGGTAATAGCGTAATAGAAAAGTGATTGTATGGTAGCTGCAACAAACATTTGAAAAATAACCTTTTTTTGTTTTCTCATTTCATTAAATTGACCATTAAAATTTGCAAAACTTTTTGATAGATGTTCTATTTTTTCATCTACATTTTTTAAAATATGAAGTTTACCAAGTGATTTTAAAATTGGTTTTACAAGAGCAAGAGCTAATTTTTGGTTAACACCAATAATAAAAATAAAGACAATGGCAAAAATATTTACCAAAAAACCGAAGATTGCTAGCAAAAAGAAGTTACTCATTAAGGATTGGAAGTAATTCCATTGAAATAGAGTAACAAGAAAAGTAAAAATAACAAGAGCAGTTTGCGAAATAACAAATTTCACAGAAAAAATGGAAAAAGCATCACTTACTCTTCTACCGTCTTTTTGCATATAATAGGCTTGCATTGGTTGCCCACCAGAACAAAAAGGGGTAATATTATTAAATAACTGCCCAATCATCATAATACGGAAAGAACCACAAAATGTTTGTGTAGGATATAATGTTTTAATAGGAATATGAAGGCAAACCGCTTCACTAATCCATGAAAGCACCATACAGGCAATACCTGCTATTACCCAAGCATAATTCACAGATTGTAATATAAGTAAAATATTATCCAAACCATCCACTATAACCATATAAACAAAAAGCCCAACGAAAATAGCAACAATTAAAACAATATTAAAAATAGTAAATTTTTTATCCTTTGATTTATTAACTTGTTTTTCAAAACGATCTATATTTTCTTCCAAAGCGACCCCCCCTAAATCTTAACTTATTATAAATCTTGTTTTTATCTATGTCAATTAAGAAAAAATTAACATGAAAAAAGTCTTGAAAAAAGAAGCATATGAATACAATGATTTGGTTCAAGTGCTTGGATTAGAAAAAAACATATCAAAACCAAGAAGAAAAATAAAAAATGAAATGTAATAATAAGAAACAGACCCTATCGTAACGATGGGGTCTGTTTTTGGGAAAAGGCTAACAAAAAAATGTTAACCACAGTTATAAACTTTAACACAAAAAAATTTCACGCCGAGAAGAGTGAGAGCCGTTAGGAGCCTCAATCTTAGAAAGAGGTATCTCTAAATCGCGAAAAATATTAGCCAAGGTAGCTCGCCCAACGTCTTGCATAAAGAAACTTTTGGGAAGTTTTCCGCCATTTTCAAAAGCCACTTTTTCTAATTGCTCCAATACGACTTTTGGATACTTATCGGTTTTTATTAAAGTTTGTAACCGTTCATTAAAGATTGTACTACTCATAGAAGTCCTCCTTTTTTATGATGTAATAAATTATATCACAAATGTATACAAAAAGCAAAATTGGGAAATACTGTATGCAAAGGAGAAAGTTATGAGAAAAAGAGCATGTCTAGTAACGATAATATTTATGCTATGTTTTTTGGGATTTTTTGCGGGAAATGTAGAGGCATCGGTAAAAAAAGATGGAATTGAAAATTTTCCGGCTTCTTATAGGCCATATTTACAAGAATTAAAGAAAAAACATCCTTATTGGGAATTTACTGCTTTGTATACAGGAATTGATTGGAATTATGCCATATCACAAGAATATCGAAATGATAAAAATCTGGTACCATTATCCTATAGTGATGCATGGAAATGTACCGATCCTGGCATTTATAATGTAGAAATTGATGCAGGTTGGGTCAATGCTTCTAAAAGAGCAGTAGAATACACCATGGACCCAAGAAACTTTTTAAATGAAGTACGAATTTTTCAGTTTGAAAAATTATCTTATGACCCAAATGTGAATACGAAGGAAGGAGTAGAAAAAATATTATATGGTACCGAATTCTATAACCGAACCGTTAGCTACCGAACACAATATGGACAAACTGTTAACATGCAAGAACGATATTCGGATTTAATATGGGAAGCTGCTGTGTACTCTGGTGTAAGCCCTTATCACTTGGCTTCCAGAATAAAACAAGAAGTAGGACCATTTATTACCCATAACTCTATTAGCGGAACAGTAGCAGGATTTGAGGGCTACTACAATTTCTACAACATAGGAGCAACCAGCTCAACTGAACCCTTAGTAGCCATCAAAAATGGATTACAATTTGCAAAAGACGGAAAAGGAGCTTCCGAAGAAACAAAAGCAAATTTGTTAATTCCATGGGATGACCCAAGAAAAGCAATAAAAGGAGGAGCTGTTTTTATTGGGAGTAGTTACATTGCAGTAGGACAAAACACCTTATACTTACAAAAATTCGATGTCAATGATGATAGAGGAACCAATCTATTTTGGCACCAGTACATGACAAATTGCTTAGCACCATATAGTGAATCGAGTGGAATTCATAAAGCCTATAATTCCAATGGAATGCTAAATTCGTCTATACGATTTATTATTCCAGTTTTCGAAAATATGCCACAATATATGACCGATAGTCCGAATATTGCGGATTCTGATTATGTAGCAGACAATACCAAAATGTATGCAGATGTAACCGGAAATTTAAATGTTCGAACAGGTCCATCCACTTCTTATGAAGTGATTACAGGAATTGACCGTAATGTAAAATTTACAAGAATAAAAAAAGGAGTACAAAATGGAGAGAGATGGGATAAAGTTGAATTACCAAACGGAATTGTAGGGTATGTATTTCAAAGTTATTTAAAAGAAGTGCCACCACCAACCATTACCGATATTAAATTAAGTATTGAAAACACAACGATCCAAAAAGGAAGCAGTAATGTGATTCAAATTGCAATTACTCCACAAGATGCAACAGAAGAGATTGTGTGGGAAACAAGCGATGAAAATATTGTAGGAGTAGATAATGGCACTATTATTGGTCTTACCTCGGGAACAGCAACCATTACGGCAAGAACGAGTGATGGAAGAGTAAGTAGCAATATTGAAATTACAGTATATTCGAAAGTAACCAATGTGGTATTAAACAAAGAAGATGTGACTTTACTAAAAGGAAATCATCTAAAGATTTTTGCAAATGTCTTGCCAGAAGATGCGACCAATCAAGAAATCATATGGAGTAGTGAAGATGATAGCATTGCAAGTGTAGTAGATGGAGTAATAACAGCAAATGGGGAAGGAACGACAACCATCACAGCAAAAGTAAAAAATGAAGAGGCAAAATCAAGTTGTAAGGTAACCGTAAAACAATTAAATGAAGATGTGGAATTAGAGTTTGATTCCTCTCTACGAGTAGAAGCAGATGAGATAAGTAAATTAGATATTAACAAATCGAGCATAGAGGAAGTGAAAAATCTCATCAAAACAAACCTAACAATGGAATTTTATAATGCACAAAATGAACCATTAGGGGAAGAGGATAAAATAGGAACAGGTTCAAAATTAATCTTAAAAAATGAGTTAGATGAGACAGTATATGAATATACATTTATTATCTATGGAGATGTCAATGGAGATGGAGAAATTAATTCCCTAGATGTTCTTATTATTCAAAAACACATCTTAGAAACCAAAGAAATAACAGGAATTTTCCTAAAAAGCGGAAATACCTCAAAAAATGGAAACCTACCATCGTCACTAGACGTATTAAAAATACAAAAACACATTTTAGAGATGAAATTCATTGAACAATAATATGTCAATACAAAATTGCAAAACAAAACCTGTAGGGGGCGGTGCCTACATCGACCCGCAAAATATAAAGATAAAGGAGACGAAATATGAAAAAGAAAATCATATACACAATATCACTATTATTCCTATTCTTAGGGTTATCTACCATACCTTCTTTGGCAGCAGGAAGTATTCGTTTAAGTTCAAGCAAATCAAGTGTTACGGTAGGAGAAGAATTTAATATTAGTGTAAATCTATCAGGTGCTTCTGTTGCAACCTTAACAAGCCGAGTTACCATAGATACCAGTAAAATAGAATATGTATCAGGTCCTGCCAACACCAATTTCTCAAATGGAAGAATTATCTATACATGGACAGATCCAACAGGAGGGGCTAACCCAAAAACCGATGGTACCATTGCCACCTTCAAAGTAAGAGCAAAAGTAGCAGGAACCGCAAGTTTTAGTGTTAGTGGAGATTTTTATGACCCAGATGAAAATCCAGTAAAACCAAGTTTTTCAGGGACCAGTGTTACCATAAAAGAAAAAGAAACTCAAACACCAGTTACACCAACGCCAACTCCACCAAGCACAGGAGGAAATACAGGAGGAACAACAGGTGGTAGCACAGGCGGTTCCACAGGAGGAAGCTCAAGTGGCGGAAGCACCACTACGAAGCCAAGCCGGAGGTAGTACAGGAGGTACTACACGGAAGTACAACAAAACCAAGTGGGGGAACAACAAGTGGAGAAAACACAACTACAGCAAGTAATAATGCCAATTTAAAAGAACTACATTTAAATGTAGAAGGATTAAGTCCTGCCTTCCAAAAAACAATAACAAGATACAACTTAATTGTTGGTGGAGATGTAGGGGAAATATCGGTGAATGCAATTCCAGAAGATGCGAATGCAAAAGTAAGTGTAACGGGTAATACGAATTTGCAAGTAGGGGTAAATGAAATTCAAATTTCTGTTACTGCTCCAGATGCAAAAACAGTTAAAAAATATGTAATCGAAGTAACTAAAACAGAAAATCCAGATTTAGCAAATGCGAATCTAGAAAATTTAGCCATTGAAAACGTAACCCTAGAACCAGAATTTAGTCCAGATATATTATCGTATACAGCAATTATTAACAGTCAAGTGGAAACCATTCACATACTAGCAATTCCTCAAATAGAAGGAGCGACCGTCCAAGTTACAGGAGCAGATAATATACAATTTCGGTGAAAACAATATAACAATAAAAGTAATTGCAAAAGACGGCGTAACTAGCAAAGATTATACCATTATGTTATACAAGACAACCGAGGAAGAGGAAAACAAAGAAATTATGCCACGAGGAGAAGAAACAAACAAAGACATACCTGTAGGACAAATCATATTTTGTGTCATTATAACGGGAAGTGTTATAGGGGCAAGCTATATGCTAATTCGAAAATATCGAAAAGAAAAGTAAAAGATGTCATGAAGGACAGAGAGTTTGACTATAAAAATGTCAAACTCTCTGTCCTTCATAACATTGCAAATAAGATTTCATTTTTTTAAATTACTTACTCCAAATTCATTGACTTCTATTTTATAACAATGATATACTTATTGTGATAAAAATAGTGAAAAAAACAAATGAAGTCGGAGGGTGAAAATGTTGAAAAAACAAGTATTTTTCAAGATTAACAAAAAAATTATTGCAATACTAATGATAAGTATAATGAGTACATATGTGATGATGGGGTGTTTTGGAGGAGTTCAGGCAGCATCGGAATATACACAAACAGTAAAAAGTGGAATTGATGCATTTCCAGCAGATTATCAAGTATATTTAAGAGAAATACAAAAAGACCATCCAAATTGGACGTTTGATGCTTATTATACAGGAATTGATTGGAATGAATTAGTAGCAAATGAAACAGACCATGGGCATAACCGTGTTCATAATAGCTCGAATGCATTATGGAAATGTAGCTGTGGAAATGTAGCAACAGGGTATGCTTGTGCTTCGGCTAATATTATAAAATACTATTTAGATCCACGAAATTTTCTTGGAAATGATGTAAAAGTGTTTCAATTTTTAGAGATTTCTTATAATGAAAGAATACATACTACACAAGGAATTTCTAGTGTCATTAGAGGAACTTTCATGGAAAATAAAAGAGTAAGAGTAACCGTAAATGGGCAAGCAAGAGATATGTCTTATGAAGAAATTATTTTAGAAGCGGCAAAACAAAGTAAAATGAGCCCATATAGTATTGCAACAAAGATTATTCAAGAAGTAGGTTCAAAAGGTAGTGATTCCGTTAGTGGTACTTATCCTGGATATGAAGGCTATTATAATTTTTATAACTATGCGGCAAGTGATGGAGGAAGCCCTATTGCAAAAGGACTAGAGTATGCGAAAAATGGAAAAGAAGGGGCATCACAAGCAGATAAGGATAATTTGCTAATACCATGGAATAATCAATATAGAGCAATTGTAGGAGGAGCAAAACTACTTGCAAATTCGTATACCAATGCAGGGCAAAATACAGCATATTTTTATAAATGGGATGTAGTAGGAAGTTCGATTCTAAAAGCAGGACAAACCCAGACGATTAGTTCATCAAAATGTTTTAGACACCAATATATGACCAATATACAAGACCCAGCAAGCCAATCGAGTAAGTTATATGCTACTTATACTGATGCGAATATTATTGATGAAAAGCTAAATTTTGTTATTCCTGTATATAATAACATGCCAAAAGCCAATAAATTTCCAACCAATCTTACCACGAATGACGGACAATTATATTATATGACAGGAACAGCAGTAAAAGTAAGAAGTGCTCCAACCACTTCAGGAACTGTACTTGCAACAATGAATACATTAGATGAAGTTGTTGCAGTTATTGAAAGAAAATGTGCCAATGCAAATGGGTATGATTGGGATAAGGTAAAAATTTCTTCTGGTATAGTAGGATATATAGCAAGTAAGTATTTAGCACCATGTGAAGATACAAAGGTTGCTATCATAGAAGGAAATAATGTAAAAGCCATACCGAATGCGACGGTGAAGTCAATGGTAAGTGAGCTTGGCATTACTTCCTATGAAGTAGTTACAGCAGATGGTAAGAAAAAAGCAGAAGGCGATAAGATTGGAACAGGGTATAAGCTAAAAGATACGAAAAATAATAAAGAATATACATTAGTTGTAATGGGAGATGTTAACGGAGATGCAGAAATAGATTCAGGAGATTTATTATTTACAAAAAAACATCTATTAGGCACAAATGTTGCTACTGGAGCAAAAAAGACAGCTATGGATATGAATAAAGATAATGAAGTGAATTCAGGAGATTTACTAATATTAAAGAAGTTTTTATTAGGTACATTTGAAATTTCATTATAATGGAGGAAACGAGATATGAAAAAAATAAATAAAATTTTGTGTACAGTAGTATTTGCAATAGCAATGTTATTACTAACAACAAAAGTAGAAGCAGCTACTGCTACGATTAGTGCTTCATCTAGTACAGCAAATGTGGGAGATAGTGTAAATATTATTGTAAAATATACAGCAGCATCTTGGGATTTAACAGCAAGTGGAACAGGGATATCAACGACAAAATATGTTGATGTTACAGATGATGCTGAAAATGCAACATCAACAAAAACGATAAAATTAGATACATCAACAGCTGGAACAAAAGAAATAAAGTTAACAGGTACAGTATCAGATGGAACAACAGGACAAACTACGAAAATAAATACATCTGTAAAAGTAACGATTAATGAAAAACCAGCAACTAATAATGGTGGAGGAAATACAACTTCACAGCCAACAAAAGGAACTGTGACTTCTTGTGAGGTTGATGGAATTAAGATAAAAGAGTCTAGGAATGTTACGAATAAAGAGAGTGTTTCGGTGAAGGTAGTAACTTCTACTGGAGAGGGCTTGACGATTTATAATAACAAAACTAAAAAATCATATTCAGCTAAAAGTGGTCAGGTAGTGAATGTGCAAATTATGGAGGGAACCAATACATTAACCATTACATTAAAAAGTGGAGCAACAGCGACAAGAAAAGTTTATAGTAAAAAACAAGAAGAAGTGAAGCCAAATGTGGAAGAACCATCTATTTCAGAACCACAGGAAACTACACAACCAGAAGAGGTAGTAGTAGGTTTACAAAGTTTAGTTATAAAGGGAATAACCATAGATGATGATAGAATTACTCTTCCATTTACACCTACATTTGCAAGCGATGTGTATGAATACCAAATGTTACTAGATGATAGCTTTTCAGAGGACTTTGTAAAATTAGATGTAGAAGCGATTGCCCTACAAACAGATTTTGAAGTAGAAGTTACAGGACTTGAGGAAGAATTAGAAGAGGGAAAAAATATTATTACCATTACGGTAAAATCAGCAGATGGAGAAAAGACCGTAACTTACAAAATTACGGTAACCAAAGAAGCAACCGTTATGCCGATTTCAGCACCAGTAGAAGAAGAACCACAAGAAGAAATAAAACCAATTTGGAATGAAACACAACAAATTATTATTGTGGTATTTACAAGTGTAGTAGCATTTATGGGAATTATTTATGCCATTGTAGAATATCGTTATTCAAAAAAGAAAGGACAAGACAAAGAAGAAAGTAAAATTCCATATTCAGGATTAGATTTTGAAAATGATGTAAATGAAGAAGAAACGGAGAAAAAGAAAAGAAAATCGAAAAAGCAACAAAAATTAGAGGAAGAAGAAGCAGCAGAACATTTTTTTGAAAAAATGGCAACTCCAAAAGAAGAAAAAGTAAACAGTATCATCGATGATAGCAAACAAGAAAAAATAGACAATATCAATCCAATTGATGACAAAAAAGACCTAGATGACATATTTGGCATAAACAATATGAACAGTATGTACAACACAGAAGACACACCACAAAAACCAAAAAAAAGAGGAAAACATTTCTAAAATAAATTAAAAAACGTAGGGGTTGCATATCATGCAACCCTTACATAAATTTTATACATTTGTAATTTGTGGGGGAGATTTTAATCGCCCATTCAATATTTTCATTTCAATTCCACAACCGTAACACCCATTTCGCCTTCGCCAAACGTGCCAAGGCGAAAATTTTTTACATGAGAATGTGCTTTCAAAAAATCATGAATTCCCTTCCTTAAAGAACCTGTCCCTTTTCCATGCACAATACGAACCGAATTTAACTTTGCAACAACACAGTCATCTAAATACTTATCAATCATAAAAATAGCTTCATCTACATGATAACCAATTACATTAATCTCTGTGGTAGCAGTTTTGGCTTTATTGGTTTTAAAATTTGCAACACCATTAGAAGAGGAAGTATTAGCATGAAGTATTTTAGAAATATGCGCTACCGGAATTAGCATTTTCATACTACCAATTTGTACTTGTACTTGCTTCGATTTATTGGGCAAACTCAAAATAACACCTTCTTGTGCTAAATGGTCAATATAAACATGACATCCAATTTTTAAATCTTCTTCTAAAACAGTGGTAGGAGTAGGAATCTCTTCTACAATAACCGAAGACGTTTCTTTCAAAGACGCATTTAATTGATTACGAATATGGTTTAATTCTTTTACAGAATTCGCACTCATGTTTTTCGAAATTTCATTCATTTGCGAAATGCAAAAACTAGCTTCTTCTTTGGCATCTAGCAAAATTTTTCTAGCTTCTTGCTTTGCTTTTTCAAGAATAGCCAAACCGTTTTTCATCAAAACTTCTTTGCTTTTCTTCCAAAGATTTGCGAAGTAGGGTAATTTGATTTGAATTTTTTTCAATTTCTTGCTTTTCTTTTTCAATCCATAATTTATCATCATAAATATTTTTAAGCAATTCTTCTACATGAATTTGGTCATCCTTTAAAAGAGTTTGGGCTCTTTTAATAATAGAAGGCGATAATCCTAATTTTTTACTAATCGAAAAAGCGTTACTTCTACCAGGAATACCAATTAATAATTGATAGGTTGGCTTTAAATTTTCTAAATCAAATCCGGACACTCGCATTTTCAAACCCATCGGTTACAAGAGCATAATTTTTTAATTCCGCATAATGAGAAGTAGAAATACAAAGAATGTTATTTTGATAAAGAGTCTCTAAAATACTAATTGCTAAGCTACTTCCTTCAATAGGGTCAGTCCCAGAACCAAGTTCATCAAGAAGTACCAAACTTTCAGAGGTAGAAGCTTCTAATATATGGACAATATGGCTCATATGAGAAGAAAACGTACTTAGAGATTCCACAATACTTTGTTCATCACCAATATCGGCAAAGTATTGGTCAAATACATAAATACTACTTTCTTCTTTGGCAGGAATGAATAAACCACTACAAGCCATTAAGCAAAGTAATCCTGTTGTTTTTAAGCTAACTGTTTTTCCACCTGTATTGGGACCTGTAATAATAAGAGAAGAAAAGGTTTTTCCAAGCTCAATAGTAAGAGGAACCATACAATCTTTTTCGATAAGAGGATGGCGAGCTTTAGAAAGATAGATATATTTATCATCATTAATGTTTGGTTTGATGGCATTTAAAAAAATAGCATATTTTGCTTTTGCAAAAATAAAATCAATCTTCCCAATGGTAGCATAATCTTCTTGCAATTGTACTATATAAGGAGAAAATAGCAAAGACAATTCCTGTAAGATATGCTCAATTTCTAAGGATTCTTCTAATTGTAAAATATGCAACCTATTGTTTAATTCAAAAATTGCCATAGGCTCAATAAATACGGTAGAACCACTAGTAGAAATATCATGAAGAAAACCTTTTACCATACTTCGATATTCTTCTTTAATAGGGATAACATAGCGATTATTTCGCATTGTAATAATGCTTTCTTGTATATATTTTGCATAGCTAGCAGAATGCAAAAAATGATTTAACTTTTCTCTAATTTCATCTTCCAATTTTTTCATTTCTCTACGAAGAGAAGCAAGCTTTGAAGAAGCGGTATCGGAAATAGTGTTTTCATCAATAATGGCATGTTCAACCGTTTTTATAATAGAAGGATTATGATACAATTTCGAAAAATAAGGCTCACAAATTGGAAAAATAGAAATGTCACGATCCGTATAAAAGTAATCTTTTAAGAAAGCGCTTATTTTTAAAACCTGTGTTAATTGTAAAATCATTGCCAAATTTAAAACACCATTACTATTTAATATTTTCAAGCAATAATCGATTGATTGGACATTTTCAAAAAAAGGTTCTTTTTCGGATAGTAAACGAAGGGCTTCTGAAGTTTCTTCTAATAAGTTTAAAACCTCTTGCTTATTAGCACTTGGTACTAAAGAAGCACACAAATTTTTTCCATAATCGGTGACACAAAATTCAGAAAGTTTGTTTAAAATGGTAGAATATTCAAGCTTTTCAATATATTTTAAATTCATGTTAAAACTTCCTTTCTTGTAAGAATATTACTATTATACTACGGAAATATTACAAATTAAATACATTTCACAAAAATTCAAAAAAAGACTTGCAATTAGAAAAAATATGTAGTATAAATATTAATAGATTAAGAATAATAATATTAAAATATTTAAAAGTGAGGGAATTCATATGACAAATTTAAAAAAAGTATGTTTAGTAATGGTGGTAGTATTTTTATTAGGAGCGACTGTTGTACTTGCAACAGATGGTGATGATACAATATTTATTAACCAATCCACAACAACAGTAGGAGGAAGTAGTGATAACAATGTTATAGATAATAATGTTGTAGATAACACACAAATTCAAGCGCCAACTACTCAAATTCAAACAAATACAAATTCAAGTAGTTACAACAATACTACTAATTTGCCACAAACAGGAGCAGATGATTATGCTGTAATTGCAGTAATTGCAGTACTTGCTATCTCGGCTGTATATGCTTATAAAAAAATTAGCGATTACAAAAATATTTAGAAATAATTTAATAATAGAGTTTAAAAGGATAAGGTTACTTATCCTTTTTCACGTGCTTTAATGACTCTTCTTTTATTTTTAATGTTATTACAAGTTACAAGAGTGATTTCTCGTTTTCCATTAGTATTTTGACTCGTACAAGACAAGTCATTATAATCTGTTTCAAAACTATCATATACTTCATAAGATAATTTTGATCCGACTTAAATCATAAATATCAATGATATCACCAATATTTAATTTTTTTAAACGACTAAAAAACTGATAATTATTATAATT
The DNA here is from genome assembly GCA_948470025.1 of uncultured Clostridium sp. Classification (GTDB taxonomy): domain Bacteria; phylum Bacillota; class Clostridia; order TANB77; family CAG-508; genus RGIG8482. The sequence continues at coordinate 12,185 of CAOKNG010000008.1, forward strand.
ATGGCCTGCAATGCAAAGATTTCCGTACTTCGTTAGCATTAGGACCTAAAAATTTGCAAGGAGCAATTTTTAATAAATCATAACGAAATTCACGAATAATAGGATAATAAACTCCAATGATTTTAATTTCAATAATACCAACAATTGAAAATTCAGTTGAATCGCTTGTGGTTTGATTACCGGTTGATACACGTACACCAGAATAATTTGGCTCATTATTTTCATATAAATTGGTAATGCTAATACGACTTAAAAGTTCTCGGGATAGAGCTTCATTTCTATTTCGATCATATTGCAAATATAGGTAATACCCAAAAGAAACAATTGCACCAATTAAACAAAATATAAATTGAAACTTAAAAAAACGAGAACCTACTTTTTTATGAGCTCCGCGTATTAGAAATCGGTTTTTCATTTTCACTTGAAGATAAAATTTGATTCAATTTCTTTTCCTCCATAAAAAATGCTTTACTTTTATTTTTTCAAAAAATAGAAAAAATATTTATAAGAAAACAAAATAATCAAAAAGGATTTTGTTGCGAAAAGAAAAGGAGTATGCTAAAATAAATAGGTAAAAGGAGGATACGGAAGATGAGAAGTATGACAAGTTATTTATTATTATGTTTTATGGTGATGTTCTGGCTATTTCGATTAGTAGTAGCATTTACAACAAGTATAGGAGTAGAAATTGGTTTTACACCAATGAATATGAATATGGAAATTATCATATTATTTGTTACTTTACTTGCCATTGCATTTGTTGCGAAAAGAAATTTAATTGGAACGATTATTTATTTAATTGCATATGGTTGCTATTTTGGAGTCGACTTATACCAAATTATAACAGGAATTATGGCAGGTTCTACCACATTAACAAATTATTCAAATGCATTTGCATCCTTTATTGGAGTTGTATTACCAATTGTAGTATTTTTCAATATGTTAATGGATAAAAATAGAACCAACCATCCAGTAGATAAGAAAACAGATTGGTTTTACAAAAACGACGAATATGACCGTAAATTAGATGAAAGAGCAGACAAAAACGAATATCGCAATTATTAAAAGGAAGGTAAAGTATGAGATTAATTAGTAAACAAGATATAGATCAATATAATAATGAAGATTATGTATGGTATGCTTGCTATGGTTCTAACATTAATTATGAAAGATTTATGTATTATATTAATGGTGATGCAAATGAAAAATATAGTACTATTAATGGTTGTGAGGATAAGTCATTGCCAATAGAAGAAAAACAATATATATTTGAATGTCCTATCTATTTTGCTGGAAATAGTAAAAGATGGGGAGGAGGAGGCTTTGCTTTTTTGGATTATGAACATAAAGGTAAAAGTTATGGGAAAATATATAAGTTAAAGATGAGTCAATTTAAGGGAGTATTAGAGCAAGAACAAAGATGTAAATTATATGATGCAATACTATTAGTCGATTATATTGAAGAATTACCAGTATTTACATTTACAGCTCAACATAAATTATATAACTTATTACAAGAACCAAGTGTCCAGTATATTGAAGTAATAGAAAAAGGGCTATTAGATTTATATGACGATATGAACCATAATCAAATAAAAAGTTACTTAAAGAATTAAAAGAAAATAAAGTAAGGAAGTAAAGTGAATGGAAGAAAATATAGCAAAAACTAACATCAACTGGTATCCAGGGCATATGGTAAAGACAAAAAGACAGATTTTAGAAGATTTAAAATTAGTTGATATTGTGTTAGAGTTGTTAGATGCACGTATTCCTATTTCTAGCCAAAATCCAGACATTAAGGAAATTGTAGGAAATAAGAAAAAAATTGTTTTATTAAATAAATGTGATTTGGCACAGGAAAGAGAAAATCAAAAATGGATAGAGGATTTTGAAAAAAAGGGGATAAAAGCAGTTTTGACCGATTCGAATTCTGGAGCAGGAGTACAAGAATTAATTCGTGTAGTAAAAGAACTGGCAAAAGAGGATTTAAACAAAATGACAAAAAAAGGAAGAGTAGGAAAGTCGGTTCGTATCATGATTTTGGGGATTCCAAATGTAGGAAAATCCTCTTTAATTAATCGAATGTCAAAAAAAACATCAGCAGGAGTTGGAAATAAGCCAGGTTTCACGAAACAAAAACAGTGGATTCGTGTGTCAGATGAGATTGAATTATTGGATACACCAGGTATCTTATGGCCAAAATTTGAATCTAAAAAAGTAGGATTACATTTATCAGTTACAGGAACGATTAAAGACGAAATATTAGAAAAAACGGAAATTGCATTTTATCTTGTAAAATGGTTATTAGAAAATAAAGAAGAAGCACTATTAGAAAGATACAAAATGACCAAAGAAGAAACTTGCAAAATGAAGGAAACCATACAAAATCCAAATGAACAAATTGCAGAAGTGATTAATCAAATTGCGAAAAAAAGAGGTGCTATTCTTTCTGGTGGATATATTGATGAAGAAAGAGTATCAGGTATCATAATCGATGACTTTCGAACAGGAAAAATGGGAAGGATTACCATAGAAACAGTGGAATAAGGAGAAAAAATGGAAACGATTTTTGAGGATATTATAGAAAAAGGAAAAGAAGAAGTAAATTTCATGTCACCCCTTGTGTGGGCATATGTAGGAGATGCTGTATATGAATTATATATCCGTACACATCTTGTAAATACCACAAAATTAAATCCGCATAAACTACATATTGAATCCATTAAATACGTAAAAGCAGCAGCACAAGCAAATATACTAGAACAATTAATGCCAGAATTAACCGAAGAAGAAAGTAATATTGTAAGAAGAGCAAGAAACACACGGAAATCACCATTTACCCAAAAACGCAAATGTAACCGAATATATGTATTCAACAGCATTTGAAGGATTAATTGGATACTTATATTTAACCAAGCAATGTGAAAGATTAAACGAAATATTAACGAAATGTATTTGACAGAAATGAAAAAACATGTTATCCTATGTAAAGATTAAAAAATAAGGCCCCTTGGTCAAGCGGTTAAGACGCAGCCCTCTCAAGGCTGAATCATGGGTTCGATTCCCGTAGGGGTCACCAACAAAGAACGAAAGGTAGCAAAAAAATATGCTATCTTTTGTTTTTTTGTTATATAAAAAGTGAAAGAAATCTAAGAAACGGCAACGTATGGCGAGTTACATTAAGGTACAAGAAAAAATCATAGGAAATTGTAAAAAAATTCTTGACAAAAGTTTAAAATACGATATAATAATTACGAACAAAAATTTGTTTGTGGTTTTTAAGGAGGCATTTTGATGAAAAGGATAGATAACGTATTAGTTGAAAAGAAATATTTTCCAACTAGGCAAAAAGCACAATATGCAATAAAACAAAAAAGCGTTTTTATAGAAGGACAATTAGTGGATAAACCAAGTAAAATGATAGAGGAAGAAAGTACGATAGAAATTCGAGGAAAGGTCTTGCCATTTGTTAGTCGTGGAGGGCTAAAGTTAGAAAAAGCCATTCATGTATTTGGAATTGATTTGCAAGACAAAATAGTAATAGACATTGGGGCATCAACAGGGGGATTTACAGACTGTATGCTACAAAATGGCACAAAAAAAGTATATGCCATTGATGTAGGGCATGGGCAGTTAGTAGATAGCTTAAAAGAAGATAATAGGGTTGTTAATTTAGAAGGAACCAATATTAAGGAAGTTTCGGAAGGGGAATTTGAGAAAATCGATTTTATTTCCATTGATGTTTCTTTTATTTCCTTAACACAAGTATTACCAAAAGCATATCAATTATTAAAGCAAAATGGGGATATGGTGGTATTAATAAAACCGCAATTTGAAGCAGGACCTGAGGCATTAAATAAAAATGGAGTAGTAAAAGATAAGAAAATACATGCAAAAGTAATTGAAAAAATTATGTTATATGCGAACAGTTTAGGATTTATGGTACAAAATTTAGATTATTCGCCAATAAAAGGTGGAAATGGGAATATTGAATACTTACTGTATTTACACAAGCAACAGAGCGAATTTGATTTATTCGAAAAAAGGGAAAATATAAAACAAGTAATAGAAACAGCGCATAAAGAATTAAAGAAAAAGGAGGAAACAATATGATATCGAATTTACATATTAGAAATATTGGAATTATTGATGATATTAGCATTAATTTAAACCAAGGATTAAATGTTTTAACAGGAGAAACAGGTGCACGGAAAAACATTAATCATTGATTCGCTAGGGATTATTTCAGGGGGGCGATTTTCAAAAGAAATGATACGAAAAGGACAAGATCATTCTTTTGTAGAATTATGTTTATACTTACCAGACCATGAAAATGCGATTGATGGAAATATAATTGTGTCTAGGGAAATTTATTTAAATGGTAGAAACTTGTGTAAAATCAATGGAAGAATGGTAACAGTTAATGAATTAAAAGAATTCATGAGGAATATTATCGATATTCACGGACAACAAGATAACCAAACAATATTAGATTCCTCCTCTCATATTCAGTATTTAGATGGATTTGTACGGAAATGAAATAATTACCATAAAAGAAAAATATCAAAAACAATATGAAGAATATTGTGAGGTAAAAGCCAAATTAAAAGAAAATTACGGAGATGATAAAGAAAAACAAAGAAAACTAGATTTATTACGATACCAAGTAAATGAAATAGAAGAAGCACAGCTAAAAGGAGGAGAAGAAGAAAATTTAGAAGCAATGCGAACGAGAATGTTACATTCTGAAAAAATTGCGGAAGGATTAGAGGAAATAGATAATGAAATTGGAGAAAATGCCATTGATTCTATTTCGAAAGCAGTAAGAGTATTAGAAAAAATAGAAAGTTTGGATGTTGTATATGAGGAAAAACTAAATAGTTTAAGAAGTATTTATTATGACATACAAGAATTTTCAAGAGACATTAGTAGTTTAAAAGAAGATACAGAATTTGATGAAGAAGAAAGAAGTCAAGTGGAAACAAGATTAGATTTAATCTTTTCATTGAAGAGAAAATATGGAAATACTATAGAAGAGATTTTGACATATAAAGAAGAAATAAAAGAAGAAATTGAACAAATTGAAAATTTAGAGGAATATCGAAATACCTTAAAGCAAAGAATTGAACAATTAGAAAAAGGTATGTTCGTATTGGCAAAACAAATGAATGTAGTGCGAAATAATGGTGCACAAATATTATCCAATAAAATTAGCGAAGAACTACAAGATTTAGAAATGAAACAAGCAAGTTTTAGAATACAAGTTGAGCTTGATGAGGATAGAAATTTCCATAAAAATGGATTAGATACTGTAGAATTTTTTATAAAAACAAATACAGGAGACGATTTTAAAACACTTACCAAAATTGCTTCTGGAGGAGAAATGTCTCGAATTATGCTAGCAATTAAACATGTACTTGCTAGTATAGACCAAGTACCAATTCTTATATTCGATGAGATTGATACTGGAATTAGTGGAATTGCAGCTAACCGAGTAGCAGACAAGATGAAACAAATTGCAAACCATCATCAAGTATTATGTGTTACTCATTTAGCTTCTATTGCAGCAAGAGGAGATTATAACTACTATATTAGTAAAAAAGTAGAAAATGAAATAACCAAAACGGGTATTGAACTACTAGATGAAGAAAAAACAATTCGTGAAATTGCAAGAATTGCAAGTGGAGAAGTAAGCGATATTGCCTTAAAACATGCAAGGGAACTAAGAAAAAATGCAGCTTAAAGTGACGTAAATTGGACTTTATGTTAAAAAAGTGGTATAATAAGAGATAGGTATGTTAATGTAAAAAAATAATTCCTAGAATAGGGATTTTTGAAAGGAGAAAAAAGAACATGACAGCAGCAATACCAAGAAAAAGGACAAAGGAAAACTTCAGAGAATTTCTCTACCGAACCTTCACAACAGCGTTTAGCATAGGGCTTATTTTTATGCTAGTTCTTACCTTTTTCATGATGAAAATAGGAGAATGGGAAAATGCAGAGCGAGAACGGCAGCTTGGGATAAAAGTGAAAACTTACAATCCACAAGAAGAAAAGGTATCTGTAAAAGAGCAGGTAGATGCCTATATTGATACGCTGCCAACACCTCCAAGGACTTATGTCTCGATTCATCAAGAGAATATTTTGATGGCGAGAGCGCAAGAAGAGGAAGAGGCAAGATGGCTAGAAGAAGCTATGTCAAGAAATCCTAATGTATCTAGGAGGGTACAAGGGATTACACCGACAGTCCGAGTAATGAATACATCAGCCTATTGCCCTTGCGTGGAATGTTGTGGCAAGGATGATGGGATTACAGCTACTGGGACAAAAGCAATAGAATGGTACACAGTAGCTGCAGGAGAACGATATCAGTTTGGAACAGTTGTCTACATACCAAGCTTGAATGACAAACCAAATGGAGGATGGTTTGTTGTGGAAGACAGAGGAGGGGCCATATCGAGCGATAAGCTGGACATCTATTTCGACAGCCACTTGGCGGCAAAAGAATATGGTCGCAGAAATCAGGAATGCTACATATTCGAATACTAAAAAGCAAGGAGAAGCAAAGTTTGCACTCTTTGCTTTCTCCGTTTTTTCCTTTAAAAATTTCTCGATAAAGGTTTACATTATACGGCTTCTGGGGTATAATAAGATATCATAGAAAGGATAGGGAAGAATATGAGTGAGAAAGAAAATAATGTAAATGAAGAACAAGAATTAGATGTAAACCATCTTATGCAAGTAAGAAGAGAAAAATTAGAAGAATTACAGAAAAATGGAAAAAATCCATTTGAAATTACCAAGTTTGACAGAACCAATACGGCAGGAGAAATAAAAGAAAAATTTGATGAGTTTGATGGGAAAGATGTCACCGTAGCAGGTAGGATTATTGCAAAAAGAATCATGGGAAAAGCTTCTTTTTGTACCATTCAAGATTGTGATGAAAAAATACAAAGTTATGTAAGTATTAATGATTTAGGAGAAGAAAGTTATAAAGAATTTAAAACCTATGATATTGGTGATATTATTGGAATAACTGGTTTTGTATTTAAAACCAAAACCGAAGAAATTTCAGTACATGCAAAAAGCGTAACCTTACTTACCAAATCATTAAGACCACTTCCAGAAAAATTCCATGGACTAAAAGACCCAGATTTACGTTATCGCCAAAGATATACTGATTTAATTGTGAATCCAGAAGTAAAGAAAACCTTTGAATTAAGAAGTCGTATTATTAAAGAAATGCGTAATTTTTTAGATACCAAAGGATACATAGAGGTTGAAACACCAATTCTAAACACCATTGCAGGAGGGGCAACTGCAAAACCATTCATAACACATCATAATGCATTAGATATCGATATGTATTTAAGAATTGCACCAGAATTATATTTAAAAAGATTGATTGTTGGTGGATTTGATAAAGTATACGAAATTGGAAGATTATTTCGAAATGAAGGAATGGATTTAAAACATAACCCTGAATTTACTTCCATGGAGTTATATGCAGCCTATGAAGACTACAATGATATGATGAACATTACAGAAGAAATGGTAGCTACGATTGCAAAAAATATTTTAGGAACCACAAAAATTACTTACCAAGGAACGCAAATTGATTTAACCCCATCATGGAAAAGAATTACCATGATTGATGCAATCAAAGGAGTAACAGGAATTGATTTTAACCAAATTAATACAGACGAAGAAGCAGTAAAATTGGCAGAAGAAAGAAAGCTACAAGTAGATGACATTAAAAAAACAAGAGGAAATATTATTAACATTTTCTTTGAAGAATATGTAGAAGAAACTTTAATAGAGCCAACCTTTATTTACGATTACCCAGTAGAAGTATCACCATTAACCAAAAGAAAACCAAGTGATCCTAGATTAACCGAACGATTCGAATTATTTATTGGAGGAAGAGAATATGGAAACGCATATTCTGAGTTAAACGACCCAATCGACCAATATGAAAGATTCAAAAAACAAGTAGAAGCAAGAGAAGCAGGAGACGAAGAAGCAAACATGATGGATGAAGATTTCGTACAAAGTTTGGAAATTGGCTTACCACCAACAGGAGGATTAGGAATGGGAATTGACAGATTAATTATGTTATTAACTGACTCTGCATCAATTCGTGATGTACTACTATTCCCAACAATGAAACCACTTAATAACGTTTAATGAGTTTTAATAGCGATTTATAATTCGCAAAACTTCCATAGCTGTAAGGATATAAATAATATTATAAAAGTTGCTAAAAAAGTAAAATTTGTTAAAAATAAGCTAGTAGCATTAAAATAGCATTGCAAAAATAATGATTTTATAATCTATAAAAGTGAAGAATGGAAAAATTTTGCTATTTAAGTAGGGAGATTTACATTACAAACAGGGTATAGAAATATATCATGTCGTCTTTTTAATAAAAAGTTTAATAAAAAGTAAAACTTTTTAGTCATATTTATACAAGATATTAAAAATATAGAAAATTTTAAAAGGAACAATTAATATGCAAAATGAACAATTACTAAAATGTAAAAATGCAATTATAAAAAAGTTTAAGCTTCATAAATTCGATCATATAAGTTATGAAAGATTTTTAGAAATATATCAATCATCAAAAGGAATTTTAGCTAAATATAGTATAGAATTGAAAGAAAGAGAATTTGCAGAACAAATACTAGAGTTGACTAATTCATCATACAAAGCAATGAAATTTGTAAATCAAGCACCAAGAATTTTAAGACAATATGAAATTGATATAGAGCAAATACAAGCAATGAGGCAAAAAGTGATAAGAAGCAAAAGATTACATAGAGAAGATATGATGTCAATTGTAGAGATTAAGGCAATTTTTGATAGCGAAGAATATTACTTGCCACTAAAAGAAAGTGATTACTATAAGGAAATACTTGATATTTTAGAGTTAAATCAGAAACACATAAAAAAAGACAGTAAATCAAAAACTAGGATATTGACTAATGAAGGAATAAGTGAAGAAGAAGTGTTAAGCTTTAGGAGAGAAGTATTAAGGAAAGAAAATTTACATATAAAAGACTCTCTAACTTATGCTATGTGCAGAGAAATATTTGATAGAAACTATATAGTGTTATCAGAAACTGAGTTTATGCTAAGAATTTTAGATGTCTCGTTTAAATCATATAATGAAGCTAGATATAATCCCGAGAAAACTGTATGGATTTTATCTAATGAGTCGCTAAGTGATGAGACTATAGAAGAAGTAAAGAAAAAGATAATTGTAACAGAAGGACTTCATAAGCAAGATTTAATAGACTACAATAAATTTAGAGAAATTTTTGATAAATATTATACTCCTTTATCAGAAGTTGAATTTGCAAAAAGGATGTTAGATATAACGGAAATAGCTCTTAGGACAATAAAGTCCAATGGACAAAAAGCGGTAATTTTAAAGAATTTAAAGGTAACGGAAAAATCGATACTAGAATTTAGAAAAAAAGTTATAGAACAGAACAACTTATATATAGGACAAAGGATAAGCTATAAAGAATTAAAGAAGATATATGATGAAAATTACTTCCCACTTAGTGAAGCGGAATTTGCAGAAAAGATACTAGATATTACGCAAAAGAATTACCAGCAACTAAAATATATAAAAGATAGAACTGCAATTATTTTGAAAAATGAGATAATTTTAAATGAAGAAGTTAAACAAATTCAAGGAGAAATAAAACAGAATTATAGAGTTGGAGAAAAAATAGATATAAACATATTTAATGAAATATATACGAGATATCCAATTAGATTATCTAAAAAGGATTATGCAGAACAAATTTTACATATATCAAGAATGCAATTTAAAGATATGAAATCTAAAAAAACGAAAATCACACTTGAAATTGGAGAAGAAGAATTTACAAATAATTTATTTGAAACATTACACAAAGATGGATATTATATTGGATATAAGGTAGAGCTAGAAGAATTTGAAAAACTATATAAAAAATTCGAAAACAAAGTAACCAAAAGAAAATTCGCTCAAATACTTGGAATAGAATATAGCCTATTGGTGAAAGGTTTAAAAGTACCTATTTTAAATAGAAGGATAAAAAAGGCAAAAATCAATTTTAAAGAAAGTGTAAAAGGAAAAGAAGTAAGTTTTCATACTTTAGAAGAAATGAAAGGTTTTTGTGAGGAAAATAAAATTAGTTTTGAAGAATTTGCTAAATATATATTAAGCATATACTTTATTGATACAGGAAAACTAAAAAAACTAATAGAAGAAAAGCAGGGATTATGGTATGGAGAAAGATAAGCTGTTCAGCAGAATTTACAAAAAAATATGATAGTGAAATTATGAGAATGGCTAAAGTTATAGCAAGAGGATTATGTAGGAAATATGGATTAAAAGGAATGGATGAAGAGTATGCAGCAGAGGCAACATTGTACATAATAGAAAAATGTGGTGATTTAGAAGCAAATTATGAGGAAGATGAAGACACTTTATTAACTAGAATAAAACAAAGAACAAGACTGGCTCTAAAAGGAAAAATAATAATAGATAATTTTGGTGTGAGAAAAACATCTATTACTAAGTATTACTACAATTCAGAAGATGATTTAGAGATACGTGATGAAATAACAAATGTTGAAGAAGAAACATTGAAAGGGCTAGAAGAAAATGGGGAAGATAACAAAGAAAGTATTGAAAAAATTATAGCTAGAATATTAAAAAAAATTGAAAGTGGATATGATGTGGATGATATATTAGAGAAAGAAGCTTTGAGATTAGAATGTGATAAAAATGAATTAGTATTAAAAATGCAAGAATTCTATATGAAAATGAAGAAAAAAGAAGAAATAGAAATTTAATTGAAATTTTCATTAAAATATAGTATAGTATGTAATGTAAATTTAAAGATAGAAAATTGCTAATAAAGTTTAATGAGTTTTAATAAATTCAATCGGGTAGCATTAAAATAACAGTTTTTGAACAATAAAAAACACCAAAAACAATCACAATAGAGCAGGTTACAACGAATTTGCTAAAAAGGTCCATGAAACCACTAGGGTAACGACTAATTTGTAATAAAAGTTTAAGGAAGAGTAAAAAAATATGAAATTTAATTTTAAAGAATATGAAACACAAGACTTAATGTGTAAAGGACCAATGAGAAGAAGATACAATGATTTAGTAGAAAGATATAAAGGATATGCAATATATAGTTATATAAGAGGAGAATATACGAGATATTCTGTTGAAGATGAAAATGAAAATATCTTTGTAGAAACAGATAATATTGAAGAAGCACGAGAGTATGTTGATAATGAATTAGTAGATAAATAGAAACATAAAGCGAAAGGAGTGGAAAATATGCAATTACTAGATTTTTCGAAAGCTTTAGAAATAGCACCAGAATATACTGGTAGTGAAAAGAAAAAGACAATGATATTAAATGACAAAAAGTATTTAGTTAAATTTCCAGATCCAAATAGGTCAACAAAATTAGAAATTTCTTATATCAATAATGTATATTCTGAATATATAGGTACTAAAGTATTTGAATTATGTGGATTTGAAACACAAAAAGTAGAACTTGGTATTTACAATAAAGATGGAAAACAAAGAATTGTTTGTGGATGTGAAGATTTTACCAATAGTGAAACTAAATTAGTTGAATTTGAAAAATTTGAAAATGCTAGTATAGAACCGAATCCTTTCAAAAGAGAGTTAAAAGACATATTTCATATAGTATCATCAGGAGTATACAACATAGACTTAAACAAATTAAAAGAGAGTTTTTGGAATATGTTTATAATCGACTGCTTAATAGGAAATGAAGATAGGCATAATGGAAATTGGGGGTTTTTAAAAGATATAAAAAGTGAAAATTTGGTATTTGCTCCAATTTATGACTGTGGGTCTTGCTTATTTTCGGTATACACAGATGAAAAAATGCAAGAATGTATACAGAATAGTACAAAAATGCAAGATTGTATTAAAAATACATCATCTGCAATTAGAGATGATGGTGCAAAAATAAAATATTTTGAATTTATTACAAGTTTAAGAAATAAAGATTGTAATAATGCATTAATTAGAATGTATGATAAAATTAATTTAAATGAAATTGATAAGTTAATAGATGAAATTGATATAATTTCAAATATAAGAAAAGAATTTTATAAAGAGGTTATTGAAGGAAAGTATAAAGAAATATTAACAGTAGCTTATAAAAAATTGAATAGAAAATGGGATTAAAAAAAGGCTAATGAAATTTAATAGCTAAGGGGGGAAGATGTGAAAGAAAAAGTTGATTTGGACTTGGTTTGTGATAACTGGGAAGCGGAAAATACAACAAAACAAATGGAAATATTTAAAAAGGTTATTGATGAATACAGTAAATTGTGCAATGTAGATTTTAGAAAAGAAAATGAATTTGCTCATAATGATTATGAAGTTTTTGATTCGTTATTTCAATTAACGGTTGCACAACCACAATTTTTTGAGGAATTTCATGAGATTTTAAGTAAATATGCATTTAATGATAAAACATATTTGGATTATGCCATAAAAAAGATTACTAAAAATGCAAGTAATGTACAGGCTTTTGTAGATGGATTAATTGATGTGGGATTGATAAACAATATATATGATATGGAGGATAATTCCGTTAATATAGAATCTTGCTTAGGAAAATATAATTTCTTTTTTGCAAATGAATATTATAGTGAAAACAAAGAGATTGCAACTTATATTCAGAATGCAGATTTAAATAGAAATTGCCATGTAAATACGTTGTTCTTACTTAAATCCCTTAAAAAAGGGGAAGCAGTAACCGCTAAATGTTCTATTATGTTTAATGATTTATATTATCATTCATATTATAGATGGGATGGAATGATTTGTGATTTAAACATAAATTGTGTAATGAGTGAACAAGACTATAGCAAGATATATAATCCACAAATAATTTCAGTAGTAAATATTGAGAATTTAGAGGAAAAACAAAATAGAGTAAAGAGCAATTGTAAAAGCACATTGGAAGAATTACTAGAAATTGCAGTTTATGAAGAAATTTTAAACAAGTAAACTTTTAACAAAAATTAACTTTTCTATGGCTTCTTAAAGGAGGTATAAATGGTTTTAGAAAATAAATTAAACATTACAGACCAAGTAGAATTAGCAAGACAAGAAGAAAGGATTAGTAAAATACGTGCAAAAGAAATGTTTGAAACAGGATACTTAAATACATTAGAACCAGGAACATTTGAAACGTTACAGAAAATCCATCAATATTTATTTGAAGAAATATATGAATTTTCAGGAAATTTAAGAAAAGTAAATATTGCAAAAGGAAATTTTAGATTTACGCCTCTTACTTATCTTGAAGAAGCAGTTAAGAATATTGAAAAAATGCCACAATCAACCTATGAAGAAATTATAGAAAAATATGTGGAAATGAATATTGCACATCCCTTTCGAGAAGGGAATGGAAGAAGTACAAGAATTTGGTTAGATTTAATGTTAAAAAAAGAATTAAATGTAGTAGTTGACTGGAACAAAGTGAACAAAACCGATTACTTGCTTGCAATGGAACGTAGCCCTATAAAAGATATAGAAATTAAAGAATTATTAAAACAAAGTTTAACAGATAAAATAGAGGATAGAGAAGTATATATGAAAGGAATTGACAATAGTTATCTGTATGAGGGATATTTATTGTTCAAAACAGATGAATTATAATTTGAAAAATCTGTGACAAGGTAAAGGAGAGAGAATATGTTTCATTTTTCGTATGATAAACGAATTTTATATATTATTTTAGGAATTAGTGTGATTTATGGAATGGCTAGTATGGATAAACTAGAAATAATTAGTTTGTTATTAACTCTTCCAGGAGTTATTGTGGCGATTACCTTCCATGAATTTGCTCATGCATTTGCAGCATACAAGTTAGGCGATGATACGCCTAAAATGCAAGGAAGATTGAATTTAAACCCACTTAGCCATATGGACCCAATTGGTTTTGTGTTACTTATTTTTGCTCATATTGGATGGGGAAAACCCGTGCAAATTAATCCGCGAAATTTTGATAGGAAACATTCTATGTCAGCAGGAGAAGCGATTGTTTCGGTAGCAGGTCCAGCGATGAATTTCATACTTGCAATTGTGTTTACTATTTTGTATTTTGTCATTGGAAAATTTTTTACCACTTTTGCAATTTCACAAATTGGAGCATATGTGATGATTATGATTGAGTCAGCAGCAATTGTGAATGTGGGACTTGGTGTGTTTAACTTAATTCCGCTTCCACCACTAGATGGCAGTAAAATTTTTAGAAATTTTATGTCCTATAAAGTAAAAACTTGGTTAGATACGTATCAACAATATTTCTATATTGCATTCCTAGTCTTATGGGTTACAGGACTTGCAGGAAGAATGATTTCACCAATCATAGCGTGGATAACAACAGGATTATTTAAGCTAATAGGAATGCTATTTGGTATTATATAGGGTCTAATGTCTACATTGCCCCATTTAAAGTAAAAGAATCAAAATAGAAAAAGGAAATAAAAAATGAAGAAAGATATTTATACACTAGGAATTGAATCAAGTTGTGATGAAACCTCTGTGGCGGTTGTCAAAAATGGAAGAGAGGTTCTTTCGAATGTGATTCATTCTCAAATAGATATTCATAAACAATTTGGAGGAGTAGTTCCAGAAATAGCTTCTAGAAATCATGTAGAAGCTATTTCAGCAGTTACCAAAGAAGCATTAGAACAAGCAAAAGTTTCATTTAAGGACATTGATGCTATTTGTCCAACTTATGGACCAGGACTTGTAGGAGCTCTTTTAGTAGGAGTTGCCTATGCAAAAGCATTAGCCTATGCATTAGAAAAGCCATTGGTAGGAGTAAACCATATTGAAGGACATATTGCGGCAAACTACATTACTCACAAGGACTTACAACCACCATTTTTGTGCCTAGTCGTATCAGGAGGTCATACGCATTTAGTGCATATTAAAGATTATACTGATTTTGAGATTTTAGCACGTACTCGAGATGATGCAATACGGAGAAGCTTTTGATAAAGTGGCAAGAGTAATAGGGTTACAATATCCAGGAGGACCAAAGATTGATAAACTTGCCAAAGAAGGGGAGGCAAATATTCCTTTACCACATACCTATTTTGAAGATAGTTTCGATTTTAGCTTTAGTGGAATAAAAACAGCAATCTTAAATTTACATCATAAAAATCCAGAAATAAATAAGGCAGATTTGTGTGCAAGTTTCGAAAAAACAGCAACCGATATGCTACTTACCAATACCAAAAAAGCATTACAAAAGTTGCAAATAAAAAAAATAGCTATTGCAGGAGGGGTTTCTGCGAATTCCTATATAAGAGAAAGCTTCTTGAAGTTAGGACAAGAAGAAGGAATCAAAGTATATTATCCAGAAATGTCACTATGTACAGACAATGCTGCCATGATAGCATCTGCTGGATATTATCATTTCCTTCAAGGGGAAACCTCAGATTTATCATTAAACGCAATACCAAATTTAAAAATAGGAATGTAGGGGCGAGCCTTGTGTTCGCCGATACGAATACAAATAAAAATCACAGAAAGGAAAGAAACATGGCAATCTATGTAATAGCCGATTTACATTTATCATTTAAAAATCCAAAACCAATGAATATTTTTGGAGAAAACTGGGAAAACCACGAACAGAAAATAAAAGAAGATTGGTTAAAAAAAGTAAAAGACGAAGATGTCGTGGTACTACCACGGTGATTTTTCATGGGCCATGAATTTAGAAGATGCATATTTAGATTTCCAATACCTAAACGAACTACCAGGAAAAAAAATCCTATTAAAAGGCAACCACGATTATTGGTGGACAACCTTAACCAAAATGAAAAACTACTTAGCCGAAAACCATTTTGATACGATTGATTTCCTATTTAATAATAGCTTTTTCTATGAAGGAATTATTCTAACAGGAACAAGAGGTTGGACACTAAACGATTTAGAAGGACAAGGAAAAATTTTAAACCGTGAACTAGGAAGGCTAGAATTATCGCTTCATGAAGGAATTACAAAGTATGGGGACGATAAACCAATTTATGTGTTTATGCATTATCCACCAATTACAAATGCAGCAATCTTAAACCAATTAGAGTTACAATTTGTAGAAACCATGAAACAATATCATGTACAAAAATGTATGTATGGACATTTGCATTCACATTCCCACAAAGATGCTATAGAAGGGGAAATAGAGGGGATCGAATTTAATCTCATTAGCGGAGATTATTTAGATTTTAAATTGATGAGGATTCATTAAAATAACTGTAGGGGCGTGCGATTTCCCGTCCGTTCCATAGAAATTGCCTAAAAATATATTGAATTTTGCCATTTTCTATGAAGACGGACGACCAATGGTCGTCCCTACAGTTTTCATATTTTATTTTTTCGCATCATCTTTAAAAATCTCTTTTACTGCACCTAGTGAGCTAAGAGCAGAGGTTGCTTCAAATGGAATGAAAATTTTATTAGCTTCTCCTTTAGCAACTTCTTGTAAGGCTTCTAATGATTTTAGTTGAACTAATTTATCATCTGGTGCAGATTTTTTCATAGCAGCATAAATCATTTCTACTTCTTTTGCTTTTGCTTCTGCTACTTTTTTAATCGCATCTGCTTCACCGGCAGCACGTCTTATTTTTGCTTCACGGTCTGCTTCTGCTTGTAAAATAGCAGCTTCTTTTTGTCCTTCTGCAATGGTAATAGCAGATTGCCTTTCACCTTCTGCTTGTAAAATTAAAGCTCTTTTATTACGTTCTGCATTCATTTGTTTTTCCATAGCATCACGAATATCAGCAGGTGGGGTAATATCCTTAATTTCTACACGGTCAACTTTACATCCCCATTGATCAGTTGCTTCATCTAAGATGACACGTAATTGGTCATTGATGGCATCTCTTGAACTAAAAGTAGCATCTAAGTCCATTTTACCAACAATATCACGAATGGTGGTAATTGCTAGATATTCAATACCTTTTTTCAAGCTTTGAATTTCATACACTGCTTTTGCAGGGTCTGTTATTTTATAGAATACAACCGTATCAATTGTAATCGTAACATTATCTTTGGTAATAACGCCTTGAGGTGGAATATCCATGGTTTGTTGTTTTAAGCTTACAACACTACGAACATGGTCAATAAATGGAACAATAATGGTAAGACCAGCATCTGCAATTTTGTGGTATTTACCAAGTCTTTCAATAATATACACCTCGGCTTGTTTAACAATTTTAATTGATTTAAATGCGATAATTACTATAATGACTAATAATATAATTAAAAATGCCATAATAAATCCTCCTTTTATAATATATATAATAAAAATACCAAAAACTATTTTAAAACAGGTGCTTCAAAAGGTTCTACAATTACTTTTACGCCATCAATTTCTTTTACAAGCACTTCACTACCTTTTGAAATGGAATGGGAAGCTTTTGCAGTCCATACTTCACTACCAATACTAACTAAGCCAACTCCAGTTTTTTCATCAATTTCTTTTGTAACAATTCCTTTTTTACCAATTACAGAATAAGCATTGGTTTGAATTTTATCATCTTTTGAACATTTTTTTACAAATGGTTTTGTGAAAAATAATAAGGCAGTAGAACTAAGAACAAATACAGTGGTTTGAACAATAATATTATCGGTAAACAAACTAACAAGAGCAGTGATTAATGCACCAATTGCAAACCAAAACACTAAAAATCCAATTGTAATAATTTCTAAAATAAAACAAACTCCAGAAATAATTAACCATACTTGCCACATAAATATCAACCTCACTTTTTACAAAACTACAGTACTATTATACTATAAAATATGGAAAAAAGAAATAGTTTTCAGCAATTTGCAAAAAAACTTCCCAAAACCCTTGATTTTTGTAAATAAACAGAGTATAATAGGTATGCAAAACATAAAAACTAGAAGAGTGGGAACCAATCCCACTCTTCGGTTGTATTAAGGAGGATACGGCTTTGGCTAGTATTGAAGAAAAAGTAGAAACTCTTTTACAGTCTAAAATCATGGAATTAGGATATGATTTATATGATGTAGAATATGCAAAAGAGGGAAAGAATTATTTCTTACGTATTTTTATTGATCAGGAAAAAGGAATTGACTTAAATGATTGCGAAAAGGTCAATGATGGGATTATGGATTTATTAGATGAGGCAGATTATATTAAGGAGCAATATTTCCTAGAAGTATCGTCACCAGGAATTGAACGAGTGCTACGAAAAGAGAAACATTTAGATACGGCAATGGGAGAAAAAATTGAAGTGAGCCTATTTAGGCCAATCAATAAAAAGAAAAAAATAGAAGGTGTTTTAACAGGGTATGATGAGGAAAACTTAACCATGACCTACGAAAATGATGAAATATCAATACCAAGAAAAAATATCTCACAAATTAAAACCAAATATGACTGGAACCAATAAACCAAAACGGATAGAAAAAAGGCCCCTTTACCTAAGGGGGCTGTCAGCGAAGCTGACTGGGGGTTCTTAATATATATTTAATAAGGGAGGAAAATGGAAAAATGAAAGCGATTGATAACAAAGAATTAATATTAGCATTAGAAGAACTTGAAAAAGAGAAAGGAATAAAAAAAGCATATGTGATTGAGGCAATTGAACAAGCACTAATTACAGCCTATAAAAGAAATTTTGATTCAGCAGAAAATGTAAAGGTTGTGATGGATCAAGTAACAGGAGAGGCTCATTTATATGCAGTAAAAGAAGTAGTAGAAGTGGCAGAAGATGATAAGTTACAAATCAATTTAGACAATGCTAAAAAGATTAGCAAAAAATTAGAAATTGGTGATAGTGTTGATGTAGAGATGGTACCAAAGGATTTTGGGAGAATTGCTGCTCAAACAGCAAAACAAGTTATCATTCAAAAACTAAGAGAAGCAGAACGAGATATTGTATTTAATGAATTTCACGAAAGAAAAGGAGAAATTGTTTCTGGTATTATTCAAAAAGCAGATACGAATATTGTAGTAATGGACCTTGGAAAATTAGAAGGAATTATGCCAGGAAAAGAACAAATTCCAACTGAAAAATACAGTGTGAACCAAAAAGTAAGGGGATATGTATTAGATGTTGTAAAAGGGATGAAGGGAAATCCACAAGTTGTTGTTTCTCGTGCTTGCCCAGAATTTGTAAGAAGATTATTCGAATTTGAAATACCAGAAATTTATGAAGGTTTAATTGAAATTAAAAGTGTATCAAGAGACCCAGGTTATAGAAGTAAAGTAGCAGTGTATTCGACCAATCCCAATATTGACCCAGTTGGTTCTTGTGTAGGACAAAAGGGAGTACGTATTCAAAACATCATTAATGAATTAAATGGTGAGAAAATTGATGTGATTGAATGGAATGAAGACCCAAGTATTTATATTGCAGCAGCATTACTTCCAGCTCAAGTATTAGCGGTGGATATTAAAGAAGAAGAAAAATTTGCACAAGTTATTGTGCCAGATGACCAATTATCATTAGCAATTGGAAAATCAGGTCAAAATGCAAGACTTGCTGTAAAATTAACCAATTGGAAAATTGATATTAAGTCGGAATCACAATTTAGAGAAATGATTGCTGCTATGCAAGAGGAACAACCTCAAGAAGAGGAAGAATAAAGGCGAAGGGAAGGTGTTTTCATTTGAAAAAAATACCACAAAGAACCTGTATGGGGTGTAATGCAAAAAAAGACAAAGTGGAATTGATTCGTGTTGTGAAATCGAGTGATGGACAAATTAATCTTGATAAAACAGGAAAGATGCCTGGTCGAGGTGCATACATATGTAAAAGTTTAGAATGTTTAGAAAAGGCAATTAAAACCAAGAGAATAGAAAGAGTTTTTGAAATGAAAATAGAAGAAGAGATTTATGAGAAATTAAGAGGTGTGATGATTGATAAGTCATAAAATAGAGGGATTATTAGGCTTGTGTATGAAAGCAGGAGGCGTTTGTTTTGGAACAGAAGCCTGTATGGAGCAAATCCAAAAAAGAAAAGTAAAACTTGTTTTGGTGGCAGGTGATGCAGCTGAAAGAACGAAGAAGAATTTTGAAATAGCATGTAAACAAAATGGAATACCAATATGCATTTATGGGAGTATAGAAAGTTTAAGTAATGCAATTGGAAAGCCGAATAAAGCAATTTTTGGAATTCGAAACCAAAGTTTTGCGATGGAACTATGCAAAATAATTAATGGGGGTGAAATTATTGGGTAAGGTAAAAATACATGAACTTGCAAAAGAATTAGACTTAACCAGTAAAGAGATTATAGAGAGTGCGAAAAAGCTAGGAATAGAAGTAAAAAATCATATGAGCTCGGTTGAGGAAGAAATTGCAAAAAAAATAAAGGGGAGTTTGAAAACGAAAAAGAAAGTGGAAAATAAAAAAGAAGACAAACAAGAGAAAAAAGCAAAGACAGCAAAACCAGATACACCAGTTATTATTCGTAGAGAAGTAATTGTATCAGAAGAGGAACTTGCAAGAAGAGAAGAAGAAGAGAATAAAAGAAAGTTAGAGCAAAAACGTAAAGAGGTTGGGTTTGTAGAAAGAAATACAAACAAAGACTATAATATTGTCTATCGTAATAAACCATCAAAGCCAATGACGGTAAGTGAATTGTTTGGTTTAAAAACACCAAGGCAAGAAGAGCCAAAGCTAGAAGAAAAAAAGGAAGAACTAGTTTCTGAAACAGAAATCAGTCAAGAAAAGAAAGAGGTAACGAAACAAGAAGAAACGATAGAACCAATTGCACAAAAAGAAGATGAACATAGTGTTGAAAAAGACAAAAACGTAAAACAGAATCAAAGTGGTGAAGAAGTAGATGCTCAAGTAAATAATAGCCCAAACAATAATAACTTAAGTGATGATAACAAAACAGGGAATGGACAAAATGGTAATTACTCAAATAATGGCCGTCAAAATAACAACTATCAAACAGGTAACCAAAATGGTGGTTACCAAGGTGGCAACCGTCAAAATGGTAACTATCAAAATAACCGTCAAGGTGGTAATTATCAAAATAATCGATATCATAATAATCAAAATAATGGTTATAATGATAGACAAAGAGCAAATGGTTTTTCTAGAGATAATCGTACTCAAAATCAAAATGGTTATAATAGACAAAATGGAAATGGCGGATTTGGAGGACAAAACCGAAATAATTTTGGAAGAGACAATCGCTCTCAAAATGGATATAATCAAAACCGAAATGGTGGCTATCGTAATAACCAAAATGGTTATGGAAGAAGACCACTAGATGAAAAGGGAATTGAGAAAAATATTAAAAACATTATGACCGATGTAGTAGAAAAAGAAGTAGTAAGAGAGTACAATAAATCAATTGATAAACAAAAACAAAACCGTTACGAAGAAAACAAAATAAAAAAAGGACAACGTTCAAAACGTGGTGGAGATTATGAAATTAATGAAGATAAATTAAAGAGCTTAAAACAACATGACCGTTTATCATCTATGTTTGATGAACAAGACGGTGGAATGCTTGATTTCTATGATTTAACCACACAAAGAGGAAAGAAAAATAAAAAACGTGTGAATAAAGACGAAGAACGTGTAAAACAAAAAATCTTCGAATTAACGGAAATTACCATACCAGACCCAGTAATGGTAAAAGATTTAGCAGCAGAAATGAAAAAGACAACAGCAGATGTTATTAAAAAGTTATTAGGTTATGGTGTCATGGCAACCATTAATAATGAAGTGGATTTTGATACAGCCTTCCTAATTGCAGGAGAATTTGGGATTACTGCTATTAAGAAAGAAACGGTAACAGAAGAGGATATTTTATTTGATGAAACCGAAGATACGGAAAGCGAATTACAACCAAGACCACCAGTTGTTGTTGTTATGGGTCACGTTGACCATGGAAAAACCTCATTATTAGATGCTATTCGTAGTACGAATGTAATTGAAGGCGAAGCCGGTGGTATTACCCAACATATTGGTGCATACAAAGTAAAAATTAATGATAGAGAAATTACCTTCTTAGATACACCAGGACATGAAGCATTTACAAGTATGAGAGCAAGAGGGGCACAAATTACGGATATTGCTATTTTAGTAGTAGCAGCAAATGATGGTGTTATGCCTCAAACCATTGAAGCAATTAACCATGCAAAAGCTGCTGAAATTCCAATTGTGGTCGCTTTAAACAAAATTGACGTAGAAGGTGCCAACCCAGAAAAAGTAAAACAAGAGTTAATGAAATATGAATTAGTGCCAGAAGAATGGGGTGGAGATACCATCTTTGTTGAAATCTCTGCGAAAAAGAGAATGAATATTGACACTTTGTTAGAGATGGTATTGTTAGTAGCAGATGTAAAAGAATTAAAAGCAAATCCAAATAAACAATCCAAAGGTACAGTTATTGAAGCAAAACTAGATAAAACAAGAGGACCAGTTGTATCTATGCTTGTACAACGTGGAACCTTAGATGTGGGAGACACGATTGTGGTAGGTTCTGCCATTGGTAGAATTCGTACCATGACAGATGATAAAGGTAAAAAAGTAAAAAAAGCAGGACCATCTACTCCAGTAGAGGTAACTGGTTTAACAGAAGTACCAGAAGCAGGAGATACTTTCTATGAGGTAAAAGACGAAAAAACCGCAAAACATTTAATTGAAAGAAGAAAACGTCAAGCAAGAGAAAAGAGCATTAATCAAACAGCAAGAGTCAGCTTAAATGATTTATTTAGTCAAATCGAAAAAGGAAACTTAAAACAACTAAATATCATTGTAAAAGCCGATGTACAAGGTTCTGTAGAAGCAGTAACCCAAAGTCTAGAAAAATTAACCAATGAAGAAGTACAAGTAAAAGTAATTCATGCAAATGTTGGTGGTGTTACCGAATCCGATGTTACTCTTGCAAAAGTTTCCAATGCCATTATCATTGCATTTAATGTGCGTCCAGACCCAATTGCAAAAGACATGGCAAATAAAGAAGAAGTAGAAATTAAACAATACTCTATCATTTACCAAGCTATTGAAGATGTAGAAGCAGCTATGAAAGGAATGCTAGACCCAGTCTTCGAAGAAAAAGTAATTGGAACAGCGGAAGTAAGACAAACGTTCAAAGTAAGCGGAGTAGGAACGATTGCTGGAGCATATGTAACAGACGGAAAAATTGCAAGAAATGCTGGAATTCGTGTCATTCGTGATAATGTTGTTATCCACGATGGAAAATTAATTTCTTTAAAGAGATTTAAAGATGACGTAAAAGAAGTAGCCTCAGGCTATGAATGCGGATTACAAATTGAAAATTACAATGACATCATCGAGACCGATACCTTAGAGGTATATGTAATGGAAGAGGTTAAAAAATAGAGAATCTTCGTAAATGAGTGCCTAAGAACCCTCCGTCAAGGCTTACGCCTTGCCAGCTACGCATAAGATATCTGTAATACTCACTAACGTTCGTTAACAGCTATCTTAACTCCCTTAAATAAAGGAGGCTTTTATAGGGTTAGTCTTCGAAGAAATGACAGTAAACAAAAGGCCCCTTTACTTAATGGGGCTGTCGTCGAAGGCGACTGGGGGTTCTTATGAGGATTGCTCACAAAAACAAATACAAATAAGGAGGCAAACCATGCCAAAAAATAATACGAGATTTGAGAGGATAAATGAAGAATTAAAAAAGGAAATTAGTCATATAATTAGTTATGAACTAAAAAATCCAAATGTAACTGGTTTAATTAGTGTTACCAAAGCAAAAATAACACCAGATTTAAAATATGCTAAAATTTATGTTAGTATGCTAAACACCAAAAATGAAGCAGAAACATTGGAAGGATTAAAAAAATCTTCTGGATTTATTCGTACGCAAATTGCCAAAAGAATTAATTTAAGAATTACACCAGAATTAATTTTCGAGAAAGATGACTCTATCGAATATGGTGCAAGAATTGAATCAATTTTAAAAGAAATAAAACCAGAAGAAAAAGAATAGGAGAAAGTGAAAGATGACCCTAGATAATATAAAAGAAGAAATACAAAAGGCAGAAAGCATTGTAATTTTAACCCATGAAAATCCAGATGGAGATGCCATTCGGAAGTGCTCTTGGCTTATACAATGCTCTCATTCAAATAGGAAAGCAGGTAGAAGTAATTGTACCAGAATACCCTGCTATCTATAATTTTTTACCAAATGTAGATAAAATGCAAAAAGAAGGAACAAGGGAAATTTACGATTTGGCAATTGCAGTAGATAGTAGCGATATCAAACGCTTAAATGGTTTTGCAAACTATTTTGAACATGCCAAAACCACGATTAATATTGACCATCATAGTGTGAATACTATGTTTGCAGACTATAATTTTGTCAATCCAGATTCACCAGCATGTTGTCAAATTCTTATTTTAGTATTGGAATACTTAGGAGTAACCATTACCAAAGAAATAGGAAGTTGCCTAGTAACGGGAATCATTACCGATACAGGCGGATTCAAATACTCAGGAACATCAAAAGAAACTTTTGAATTTACCGCTTGGTTGTTAAGTATTGGTGTTAATATAGCAGATATTTACCGTAATGTATTAGAAAAACAAACCAAAGGACATTTTGCCTTAAGTAAAATTGCAATGGATCGTTTAGAGTTATTAGAAGATGGCAAAGTAGCCTTTACGTATATTACCAAAAAAGATGAACAAGATGTGCAAGCACAAAATGGAGACCATTCTGGATTAGTGGATATTGGAAGAAGTATTGAAGGAGTAGAAGTATCCATTCTTCTTACAGAAAAAGAAGATGGCAGTTTCAAAGGGTCGCTACGTTCAAACGACTATGTTAATGTATCTGATGTATGTATGATGTTTGGTGGAGGAGGACACATCCGAGCAGCAGGGTGCCAAATTCATGCATCACTAGAAGAAGCAAAAGAAAGAATTCTTTACGAAATACGAGAACATTTAAAATAGAAAGAACCCCCAGTCACCTACGGTGACAGCCCCCTTAAATAAAGGGGCCGTTTCTCTACTGATTATAGTTAATAATAAAATGTAGAGAAATGTAGGGGCGAGCATTGCTCGTCCGAAAACCGTTAGTGTTCAAATGGTGGTTTTTTGTGTATTAGGAGAAAAATAAATGGATGGAATTATTCTAATCAACAAAGAAAAAAATTACACCTCACACGATGTTGTAGCAATCGCAAAAAAAACGCTAGGCAAAAAAATAGGACACACAGGTACCTTAGACCCAAATGCAACAGGCGTATTACCATTACTAGTAGGAAAAGGAACTCAAATTGCAAAATATTTAGTCAATCATGACAAAATCTATCAAGCTGTATTAAAACTAGGCATCAAAACCAATACCGCAGACATAACAGGCGAAATCTTGCAAGAGCAAAACGTGGACATGCCAAAAGAAGAGAAGATCAATAAAGTCTTATCTGTAATGGTAGGAAAAACAGCCCAAACGCCACCAATGTATTCTGCCATCAAAGTAAAAGGAAAAAAACTATACGAGTACGCAAGGCAAGGAAAAACAGTAGAAATAGTGGCAAGACCAATTGAAATCTATGCCCTAAATTTAGACAATATAAACAAAACTCAAAACGAAATCACTTTCACAGTCCACTGCTCCAAAGGAACCTACATTCGAACCCTTTGCGAACAAATAGCACAAAATCTAGGTACAATAGGCTGCATGAAAGACCTAAAACGTTTGCAAGTTGGCGAATTTCATATAAACAACAGCATTACAATCTCGGAATTACAAGAAAAAAAAGACAATCTAGGCGATAATATGATTACCATAGAAGAATTTTTTGCAAATAAGGAAAAAATAATGTTAAATAAAAAACAATTAGAAAAATTCTTAAATGGAGTAAAACTATCATATGCATTACCAGAAGAAACCTACAGAATATACGATAACAATAGATTTATTGGATTAGGAATCATACAAAATGGATATTTAAAGAGAGATGTGATATTATGTGGATAATTCTATAAAAGAGAGAACCAGATTTTTCTGATTCTCTCAGGTTCGCAAAAGTACTACTAATTGCTTGCAAAATTTACAACTCTTTTGCTCTACAACGTTTGTCAGTATAGGGATAGGGTAAAATTTTAACAAAAGTCCTAGTAGAATATGGGATTCTAATGTTTTTGAATCTTACAACTCTAAAACCGATTTCATCTAAAACTTTACAGAGTAAACTAAATGACGAATTATGCGATAGGTAGAATTCACTTTTTATAGTGTATATACCTAAAGGGTCCGTTTTAGTAACAGCTGAAAAAAGAATGCTATCAACATAATCTCTACACTGCCAGTTATTTAGTTTTTCACTATTTAGCCATTCCCGTTTAAAGTAAAATTGAGTCGCCAAATTTTACACCTCCAATCATTTTTTTTAATATTATCATATTTTAATAATAAATTCAATTAAAAAAATTGAAAACTTTCCGTCCGCCCTTCATATTGTCACATTCCTTGTTAAAGAAGGTTTCTTGAGTATTAGATAATTATATTTTGCTTCGGGCAGACACAAGGACTGTCCCTACGAATGTGCAAATAATTAGGTTCTACGAATACGATGACAAATTAACACGCAGATTGACTAGGACACTTGGTAAAATAAGAGAAATTGTGGCGAGGGCAAAAATGGCGATACTACCTCCGTTTATTTTGATTTTGTTTCCATTCATAAATTCCATAAAACAATGTTTTAAAAAAAATAAATATTGAAATAAGACCAATTACAATCCTCATTTGATACACTCACTTTCTGATTTAAATTTTAGCTTTCCATAAGAATATAGCTTGATTTTATAGTCGTATCAACCGATACATGAAAAAATGAATCTTTAAAATGTTCTAACCAATTAAAGCTTTCCCATTCGTCAAATGTTTGGAAATTTTGTACAACATATTTTCCAAATCCATCAATATCACTTTTAAATTCCTTTGAAACTTTATAGAGATATTCATATATTTTTGTGGTTAAATAAGAATCTAAAGCTTCTTCTAAGGTTTCTATTTCATTAGATGAAATGTATTTCGCATTTTCGTCCATGGTTAAAATACGTGCTTCTAATTTGATAGTAGAAGTAATGTATGGCGAACCATTGACAAGTTTTACTTTATTTTTTGTATTTTTTACAAGACGAACACGAAGAGAAATCGTATCATTTTCTTCAAAAGGACTTGGGATATTTATAATACAACTATTTAAACTGCCAGAAATCATATGATGGCAAATGGTTTCTAATCCATTTAATTCTCCTACTAATTTATCACCAAAAAAAACAGCAAGTCCCATATTTTCAATGTTACTTTTTCCTTGAATTAATGTTTCATTTGCTTTATTAGAAGAATCCTTTTCAAAGGAATTTTCCCCAGTATTTAAATCATGTGTATCATCTGAATTGATACCACCAAGAATAGCATAACAAGTTTGGAAGGTATCGTTATAATCCGAAAAGAAGTCGCTAAGGGTAATGTTTTGGGTAAAACCAGTATATTCACTAGAAGTAGGAGCAATTTCATAATATCTTGCAGATAGTTTTTCTAAAACTGGTTTGGAATTGTTTAGAAAATATTCTGCACTACATCTACTAACAAGTACATTACAATCTGGGCGTACTTCTACTTTATTCATTAAGGTAAATAAAGTTTCTGAAATACCATTTGCTGCAAATTCTTCTGAAAATACAATAATCTTACAATGTGCTAGATTTGACTCTTTGCTTAAATAGCTATTTAATAAATTAACACCAGAATCGAAAGAATCACATTCGATGGTAGTAACAATAGAAGAATCGGATTGAGAAGAACCGCCACTTTCGGAAGAACCACCAGGAACGGAAATTTGAAAACTAAGTTTTAATTTATTGTTTTCCCCAACATCAAACCCAATTGCTACTACAAAAGCTAGATGGTCAATATTTTGTTCATTATAGCATCCAGAAAGTGAAAAAAGAAGAATGGTTAAAATAAGGAAAAGTAGGGTACTTGTTTTCCATTTTTTATTCACCGTTAAAACCTCCCTTCGCTATTTCCTGAAGGAACATTACTCTGTCCCTTTTTTATATGTTTTTTCTTGTAATTTGCAAGGAACAATACAACAAAGCCAAGAACAAATACAAGAAGAAGGGTAAGATAGCGAAATACTGTATCTTGTACAAATCGAATTTGGGCAATGTTTTTTGGTATGAGAGCAAATACAAAGATAAGGGCACAAAAACAATAAATCATTGGTTTTGTATCAGAGGTTTTGGCAATTTTTTTGAAAATATTTGAAATCGTCCAAACCGTAATGCTTAGGTAAGACATAAGGGATAAAATCCAACCTAAA
The DNA here is from genome assembly GCA_948470025.1 of uncultured Clostridium sp. Lineage (GTDB taxonomy): Bacteria > Bacillota > Clostridia > TANB77 > CAG-508 > RGIG8482. The sequence continues at coordinate 40,588 of CAOKNG010000008.1, forward strand.
ATAAAAAGTGCATCTGGTCTTTGTAAAAACCTGCCAAAATTTGTTCCACGAATCAACAAATAAACAGGAGAGATTTCGTTTATGGTTAAAACATCTGCAAAAGAGAAAAGAAGAGTTGTTACACTTAAAAGTAAGTAAAAAGCAGAAATACCAATTGAAATATAGCTGATTTTATGGAAATCTTTTGGATTTTTTAGTAAGGGTTTTAAAAAGTATAAATAAGCAATTCCAGTAAAGGCAAATAAATTACTCATACCACTAAAAAAGGTCTGGTTTATACCATAACCCCATATTGGGAAAATTCGCTTTATTTCGAACCTTGAGAAAATGCAAAAAAAAGCAATTAGTAGGTTTAGTAAGATAATTGGTACAATAATAAGGTTGCATTTGGTAATGGTTCGAAAACCAAAGCGATTGGCAATGGCTGCGGCAATTAAGAAAAATAGTAGCATTAAGCAAATGGTAGCTTTTTCAAAATAGACCACTTTTATCATTTCCGAAAAATTACGAAGAACGGTACTAGAAATGATAATAAAGTATAATATAAATAAAATACCAAGTATGGTTTTTAGTACTTTTCCTCCTAAAAATTCGCTAATATCTAAGATATCGCTATCACCAAAGGGTTTCCACAGTTTTAGGATAAGACCTAAAAAGAGAAAGACCAAAAGGGTAATAAAAATAATATTTAAAGAGGCGGAGGAACCGCAATGTTCTAATATATTTTGTGGTAGATTTAGTACAAGATGATTTAAAATAATAATAATAACAAAAGCAATTCCTTCGATTGTACCAAGTTTTGAACTACTCATAAAAAACTTCCTTTCTAATTGCATATAGGAAAAATCGCCCGTATTAATGGTTTTGATGTTTCCATGTCATACTCGTATCTGCTTGTCTCTTTGGTTTTTTTGTATTTAGAAAATCAGCACGATGTTCTCTTCGCCAAGCGGGGGAAAGAAACAAGCCTTTGTAATCTTTTGTAACAGGGACATATGGTTGTAGATAAGAATAACCAAAGGATTTTAAATCGGCAAGGATAAGTGCATGAACAAATAGGCAAATACCAATTCCTAAAAATCCTAAGAAATAGCCAAGTATTACATAGACAAAACGTGAAACACGGCAGTGGAAGCCAAAGGAGAAGTCTGGGATAGCAAAAGAGGCAATCGCAGTAATGGCAACAATAATGATAAGGATTGGGCTTACAATGTTGGCATCTACTGCTGCTTGTCCTAAAATAAGGGCTCCAACAATTCCAATGGTAGGGCCAATGGGGGTAGGAACACGAAGTCCTGCTTCACGAATTAGTTCAAACGAAAACTCCATTACCAAAATTTCAAAGATAATGGGAAGTGGAATGTTTTCTCTTGAAGAGACAATGGCAAAGAGAAGTTCCGTAGGGATTAGTTCTTGATGAAAGTTTGTAATTGCTACATAAAATCCTGGTAATAATAAAGTTAAGACGACTGCTAATATACGGATTATTTTTAGTAAATTCGCAAATTGATATTTTAAGTTAGTATCTTCAGGTGAGGTAATAAAGTCAATAAAAGTACCAGGGGCAATAAGGGAGTATGGGCTTCCGTTTACTAAAATAACGACTCTACCTTCTAAAAGAAAGTTTGAGGCTTTATCGGGTCTTTCGGTGGAAATCATTTGAGGAAGACTGAACTTTCCATCATCTTCAATGAGTTGTTCTAATTGACCGAGAAGATAGAATGCTATCAACATCAATGTTATTTAAGCGATATTTTACCTCGGCTACTAAGTCGTTGTTTGTAATATTTTCAATATAGCAAACAGCACATTTGGTTTGGGTAATGGTGCCTACTTCTAGGTTTTCAATAATTAGTTTTTCATTATTAACAAAACGACGAAGAAGGGAGGTATTGGTACGAATATTTTCGGTAAAGGCTTCTTGTGACCCACGAATTACCACTTCGTTTTCTGGTTTTCCAACACTTCTTTGTTTAAAACCTTTTACATCAATATCAAAAACAATATTTAGGGTATCTACAAAAAGACAGCAATTTCCCATATTCACACTAGAGGCAACGTCGTCAAAAGTACAAATTTGTTTTACACTGTTTTGTGGTACTAAGTGGTTAAAAATATAAGTGCCTAAATCAAATTTTTTCACTTTTCTTACGACAATATTATTGGCTACGGCCTGTTTTACGGTTTCATTTTCGGGGTTTTGGTACATATTAGCAGTATTTCGAAGCATAAGAGGGTCTAGCACAAAATGATTAATGCTTGTGGTATCTACCATACCGTCAATATATAGTAAAAAAGCCTTATACTCTTTATTTTTTGCAATCAAACGAAATTCTCGAACAATAATATCACTATTAATTAAAGTGTTAAATCTTGAAGTAATTGCTTCTAAATTAACATCAATGCTAGAAAAAATATTTTTCGGAGTTTCGATACTACTAGGAGGTGTGGGATTGCTTGCTATTTCTTCATTTGTTTCTGGAATGGAGAAATGATATTGTTCTTTTGGCTGATAAGAAAATATACTTTTAAAACAAGTTATCATTGAATTCTTTTTTACTTTTTCCACGTGATTTACTCCAATCTAATTTATTCTTTCACATATTTTTAACAAAAAAGGAAATAAATATGCATGAAAAAGTGAAAAAAGAGTCGATGTGTTATCGACTCTGTAATTTATAATATAATACAAATCAATCCGCCACTGCCTTCGTTTACAATACGTTCTAGTGTTTCTTGTAGTTTTCCTTGTGCATCTTCTGGCATACGGCAAAGTTTATTTTGT
>CAOKNG010000009.1 GCA_948470025.1 uncultured Clostridium sp.
CTTGTGATTTATAGTCAATTCCTTTCCAAGTTAAAATTTGGCATAATTGTCTTGATGTAATAAATTCAAATTCATTTACTAACTCTAATATTTTAAAGTGTAAATCATTAATATGTCCAATATTAATTTTATGGACAATTTGATTCATGGATACATATCCATCTTTCCCGTCAAATACTTTAATTTCACCTTGACGAATTGCGAATGGTGAACTTTTTGCTTCAATTTGGTTATCTTCAACCATAATTAAATCCCTCCTACAAATACTAATTTTACTTTTTTCTTTTGTTAGTACTATTATACCGATAATTTTCGGAATTGTAAATATATTTTTTGTTTTTATTGTTCATTTTGATGGGGCGTATCATATAACCCCTATGGCATATTTTTATTTAGGTTTTTTATTTCCGATTGTTTCAAATATCGCCATTGCCCTATTTTTAAATCTTTTACTGTTAGATTTCCAATTTTACTTCTATGTAGTGTTATAACCGTATATCCTACTGTTTCACACATTTTTCGTACTTGTCTGTTTTTGCCTTCATGAATGGTGATTTCAATTCTTGACCTATTTTTTTCTTTGTCTATTTTTAGTATATTTACTTTTGCTGGCTTTGTGGTATAGTCTTCTATTGGTACTCCTTGTTCTAATTGCTCTTTTGCTTTTTTCGTTATGATTCCTTTTAGGGTTGCTACATAGGTTTTGTTGATTTCATGTTTTGGATGGGTAATTTCATAAACAAAATCGCCGTCATTGCTTAGTAGCAATGCTCCGTGATGTATACATATCTAGCCTTCCTACTGGCACAATTCTTTTTTCAACTCCCTTTATTAATTCTAATACACTTTTTCTACCAAATTGGTCATTTGCTGTTGTAACATAATCGATGGGTTTGTTTAGCAAAATATATACTTTTTCTTCTTGCTCCTTTATTCTCTTTCCATCAAACCATACCTCATCTTTTTTAGGGTTTATTTTTATGCCTAACTGACTTTGTATTTTTCCATTTACTGTTACCCTTCCTTGTACAATATATTCTTCACACTTTCTCCTAGAAGCAATCCCACAATCCGCCATAAATTTTTGCAACCTAATCTCTTCCATCTTTTCTCTTACCTCATTTATCACATTCTTATTTCCTTCATCATATACTATCTATACAAGCTATGTTTTTAATTTCTTTATACTTTCATAGTATAAAGTTTATATAGATTTTAAAAATGAAAAATATCTCTTACGTTTTTAATGGCAGAGGTATTTTTCTTATTTTCTTAACATATTTAATACTTCTTCAAAATATTCTGGTAGTGGTGCTTCTAAGGTTATTTCCTTTTGGGTGATGGGATGTTCAAATGCAAGCTTATATGCATGTAGCATTTGCCCTTCTACTCCAAATGGATTTTTCCCATTGGAATACACCATATCTCCTACAATTGGATAGCCAATATGTGACATATGTACACGAATTTGGTGTGTTCTTCCTGTTTCGATTTTGATTTCTAATAAGGTATATCTTTCCCATCTTTCTAATACTTTAAAATGAGTAATAGCATCTTTTCCATCTTTTGCTACTGCCATCTTCTTTCTATCCTTTGTACTTCTTGCAATTGGCATATGAATGGTTGCTTCGTTTTCCTTTACATGTCCTCTTACCAAGGCAAGATAAGTCTTTTGGATTTCATGATTTTTTAATTTCTCACTCAAGGCAATATGTGCCTTATCATTTTTCGCAATAATGATTAGCCCGAGAGGTATCTTTATCTAACCTATGTACAATCCCTGGACGTAATTCTCCCCCAATGCCAGACAAAGAATCCTTGCATAAATTCATAATTGCATTTACAAGTGTTCCATCTGGATTCCCGTTTGCTGGATGTACCACCATACCTTTCGGCTTATTTACTACTATAATATCACTATCTTCATATACAATGTCCAAAGGAATGTCTTGTGCCACTAGTGTTGTTTCTTTTACTTCCACTTCTTCAATATCCACTATATCACCTAATTTTACTTTTCCAGATGCTTTGCCGTGGTTTTCCATTTACATAGATTTTATTTTCTTCTATTAACTTTTGCAAACGATTCCTAGATAATTTTTCCCATTCTTCCGAAATCCATTTATCTAGTCTCATATTTTCGTTTTTTGTAACTTCTATTTTTTTCAAAATTGATTTTATTCCCTTCTATTTTTATGATTGTTTTCTCTTTTTTCTTTCTTGTAACTCTTTATAACTATATCGTGCAAACAGAAACGCAAGGCTAATCCATCCTATTACAATATAGATGTCTGCTATATTAAATACTGGAAAATGAGTGCTTGGAAAAATTTCAATAAAATCTACTACCTTGCCCCTACATATTCGGTCTATTACATTTCCAATTCCTCCGGCTCACAATCATAAATAACACATAAATGGTTGGCATATCCATTTGGTCTTTTTGTAGCCAAATGAAACGTATGATAATCCCTATTACAATCAAATTACTAACAATAAAGGTTGCTGTACTCGTTCCTTGCCCTATGCCAAAAGCAATTCCATTGTTGAATACCAATTTTAAATGAAGTACATTTTCTAATATCGTTATATTCCACTGGTTTGAAGTTGCGATTATTTTTGTGATTTGGTCAATTCCTAATAGTATAATAAACATCAAAATTGGTATATTTAATCTTTTCTTTTTTTGTTCCCCCACTTTTTCTAATTGATTAGTTTAACACTAATCTTCCCCTTTCTTTTTTCCTTTTATTTCGTTCGTCTTTCGTAAATAATGAAATAGTCATCTTTATATAATTCCTTATAATTTTCATCACGTTTTAGAAACATTCCTATTTTTGTATTTTTTGGTATTAGTAAATGAGTAAAGTCATACTTTTCAAAGCCATCTTCATAATATTTACTAACATTGGCAATTTGAATTGCATCGGTAAAAATGTCTTTGTCTTTATCGCCATTAAATTCTGGTGTGTACAAATCTGCTCTTGAGTCGATAAACACTGGTACTCCTTGGTATAAAATATAACTTCCATAATTGTATTCATTATATAAACGTATTTCACTAATATTAACATTTTCTTTTAACCATTCTACTGCTTGTACTGGATAATTTTTTTCGTCAATAAAGGAATCTCCTGCTTGTGGTTTAAATTCTACAATACTTACTAAAATTACCAATAATATGGTAATCACCGCTCCAAAACCAGAGGTAATATTTTTCATAAATTTGGTCGTTCCTTGTGGATCATATTTGTGGAATAAGTCACAAACCAAACGATTAATTGAATATACTCCAATTAAGGTAAGCATAGACAATTGTCGTTTTGAGGCAAGTGCTAAGATAATCAGTCCCCCTAGCATAAAGAAGTCTTTTAGGCGTATTTTTGTATCGGTAAATATTAAAATAGCAAGTACAATGGCAAGAATGGTTAGAGTTCCCTTATTTTGAATTAATACCATTGGTAAGTGTTCATTAATGCTTTTTGTCGTGTTTCCCTGCATTGTTTTTACAAGATAGGTATATGGTGTATCTCCAAGTGGAGTTAGTAATCCTGTTAGTACACAAATTAGCATAATAACAATAAGCCATTTGGTTGTATTTTTTCGTTCCACTTTCATTTTATATGGATTTTTTCTTCTTGTTTTTTGTTTTTGTAGGCTTTCTTGGAATTCATTTTCTAATGTTTCCATCTTATTTTGTAGTTTTTGATGAATTTCTTCTGGTGCTTGTTTATTTTTTATGACTTGTATTTTATGTTCATAATATTTTTTTTGCACTTTATAGATAAGATGCGAATCTGCTAGTAAGGCAATTAGATATTCTGCAATATATGGTAAGAAAATAATAAAGTAAAATGGCCATACCGCTAAATGAACATTTGCTATTATAATTGGAATTGTAATTAATCCAATCGCATAACGTTTTTTCTTTGTTTCTAAAAATTGCTCTATAAAATATACTGCTAATACAAATAAGATAAAAGTAACAAGTTGCGCTCTTGCTGCAATAAAGCCTGTAATAATGTACATAACGCCCATTGTTAATAAAAATGATACTAATTCATTTTTAACAATCTTTTTATTGGTAAGATATACCGTAACTCCTAAGATACATGCTAGTATTACAGTAGATAAATAAATTCCTGCCATTCCTCCTGCTTGGTAAATCAAATAAATGCCTACATCGTATAGCCAATGAGGATAGGTATAGGGTAAATCATGCATTGAAAATGGGTCTTTCATATCAATATTTCCACTATTTACAATATGTTCTCCTATTTTTATGGTATAAAATGTATCATTTTGCAAGGTAATTGGTGTAATAGCAAAACAGAAAATTATAATACATACAATTGCGATTAGATTAAATTTTATTTTTAATTGCTTGTCCTCCACTTTCTTCTCTCTCCTTTTTCATTAATAGCCCTATTATACCAAAGAAAATCAAAAAAGCATAGTGCTTTTTTGATTTTCTTAAATTTCCACCAAAATAATGTCATCTCCAATACATCGGATGTCCTTCCAAGGAATCACAATATCATTATTCCCTGAAAACATACTAAGTAACTTATTGCTCCCGTGGCACAATAATAGAGGTAATCATCCCACTTTCCAAATCTGCCGTTACATCCTGCACAAACCCGAAGCCTACGTCCATCTTTTATATTCACAACTTCCTTATGTTTAAAATCTAACCCCTTTTGCCCCATAAAAACACCTCCTTTATTTATATGAGGTATCTTTTATTATAATGAAAAAAATTAGGTAATTTTCTGCTTTTTCAAATTTCTTTTTTACTACTTAATTTCATACTCTTTTATCTCTCCATTTTTTAATCCTAGGTTTAAAAATTTTCCATCTTTCGGTATTCCATTAAAATATGCATGAAATGCCTTCGATACTCCACTATATGCTACTATCAACATTATATTATAATTTTTCCTCTTCAATTCATTGATAAAACTGTTTACACGATTGAATAAATTGTCAATAGTTTCCTCTGTAATTTCTTGCAACTCATTTTCTTGCTCTTTCCTTTCTCATTTCCTAACTCATTAAAAATAATATTCTTTTCCAACTTCTGTAACAGATACTTTTATTTTATCGTCTAAATCACTTATAAATTTATTGCATACCTCATCTGCTGTACAATGTGCTAATATCACTTCTTCTACATTGTCTTTCATATATTCAATAACTTGTTTTGTATTTTCATCTATTTGTCTTAAATGAAACCCGCCTATTACTGCTAATACTTTATTGTTTTTCGTAACTATTTTTGCCTGTTCTACTATATTGCATATACCACTGTGGCTACATCCTGCTATTACGATTATTCCGTTTTTTTGTATTTATTACCATTCCAGAATCGTCCAATATATCATCGTTTTTTCCATTTTCCAATACCCACTTTGTAAAATGGACTGGATATTTTCTCTTAATTTCTCCTAAGTAATATATATTTTTATTAATTTTATATGGCCCTTTCGCAAAATGGACATTATACTTATTTTCTATTTCTTCTTTGGTTAATTGTAAACCAGAGTAATGTGAATGGTCATCCTTCCACCATCTTTTTAATATGCAATTAGGGTGAGCTATAAACTCTACTTTCTTATTAAAATATTTCAGTCCATCGCCATGGTCATAATGACCATGACTTAATACGATGGTGTCTACTTGATTAAAGTCTATTCCTAGCTTTTCTGCATTCTTACTAAAATTTTCACTTGGACCTACATCAAATAAAATCTTATTATTTTCAACTTCTATATAAACTGAAAAACCATCATCATTTTCAAATTTATCTTTATGAGAATTTCTTGTATCATTTAAAACAACTATTTTTACCATTCTATTTATCCTTTCTAATATCTAACTATTATTTTGTAACCATCTTATAACTAGCAACAAACTGTTACTGGTTAGTTGCTAATTTATTTTTTTGCGCCTCTATTTGTTTTGCACTTTTTCTTGGAGTTGGTAAATTTTCAGGCATAGTACCACCTATTCTTTTTATTGTTTGCCTAACTGCTTGTCCTACTTTGTGGTGTGTATTGCAAGCGTCGTCTTCATTATTGATATTTTTATTTTTTAATACTTCATCTGTTTGTGTAATTCGAAATAAATTTGCTGCTAACTCTGTGCTGCTCATATAGTCTAATATATCTTCTTTTTCACGAATTTCTTTCCTAGTTGCTATATCTTTCGCAGTTTCTCCATTATATAGTCCTCTATACCCATAATTGTTAAACTTACCGTAATTTTTTACTCCTGCAAGTTTTGCTGTATTGAATAAATATTTATTTTTATCTTTAACATTTTGTCTTGTATATAATCTTTTTTCATCTTCACTTAAAGTTTCATATTCTTGCCTTGTGATTTCTTGTCTTCTGGTCTGTATGGCAAAATATGTTTGTGCTAATGCTATTTGTTTTTTCTTACTATCCCCATTTTGTGCTATCAAATAACATGCATATCTTGTTAATTTTATATCTCCTATATCTTTAAAGGTAGCTCCAGCTTTTACGATTTTGCCAACATCGGCAAAATGGTCGCAAATATTGATATTACTGTTTTTACAAGATTCCTTTGCTCTTTCTATGACTTGTTCAAATCTTCTCCACTGTTTATATTCTAGCACACTCATTAATTCTCTCGCATACCAAAATTCAATGCCACTCTCATCCATATGTTTTATACTTTCAAAACTTTGCTCTGTTATTTTTACCAAATCCTCCATACAATCATCCTTTCCTTTGTTTTTCTTATTTATATCATATTCCAAACATCTTTTCAATAGCTCTTGCGAATTTTTGTTCTTTTTCGATTTTGCTTGAATTTCTTTCTTTTATATGATATAATTCGTACAAATGAATAAAAAACAGCAATAACATAAGAATAGTATTAATTTCGATTTTATATAGAGAGCCTACGGTTGGTGGAAGTTTAGGTTAAAATGGGGTTAAGAATCCACTTTTGTTTGCTTCTTAAGAGAAATCTAAGACCGACAAATGCACGGTTATCATGCATTACTAAGATACTGTTTTTTTACAGTAATTAAGGTGGCACCGCGAAAGACTTTCGTCCTTATGTTTTCATAAGGACGTTTGTTGTTTTTTAGCTGTTTGGAAGGAGGAATTGTTGATGATTGATATTAAGTTTTTAAGGGAACATCCTGATTTGGTAAAGGAGAATATCAAAAAGAAATTTCAAGATAATAAATTGCCTCTTGTGGATGAGGTAATTTATCTTGATGAAACCAATCGTGCTACGAAGTTAAAAGGAGATGAACTTCGTGCTAGTCGTAATCGTTTAAGTGCTGAGATTGGTGGACTTATGCGTGAGGGTAAAAAGGAGGAAGCCGAAAAGATTAAGGCGGAAGTGTCTCGTATTAATGAAGAATTAGTGGATAACGAAAAACAGGAAAATGAGTTGGCTAGTCAAATACAAGAAAAAATGATGAAAATTCCAAATATGATACATGACTCTGTTCCTATTGGTGAAGATGATTCGAAAAATGTAGAGGTAGAAAAATTTGGTGAACCTGTGGTGCCAGAATATGAAATTCCTTATCATACCGATATTATGGAATCACTTTGCGGGATTGATTTAGATGCTGCAAGACGAGTAGCTGGTAATGGGTTTTATTATTTAACTCGGTGATATTGCAAGACTTCATAGTGCAGTTATTTCTTATGCAAGAGATTTTATGATTAATAAAGGGTTTACTTATTGCATTCCTCCTTTTATGATTCGTTCTGATGTGGTAACTGGTGTTATGAGTTTTGAGGAAATGGATGCCATGATGTATAAAATTGAAGGAGAAGATTTGTACTTGATTGGAACCAGTGAGCATTCTATGATTGGTAAGTTTAAAGGTCAAATTTTAAAAGAAACGGATTTGCCTTATACAATGACCTCTTATTCCCCATGTTTTAGGAAGGAAAAAGGTGCTCATGGAATTGAAGAACGTGGAATTTACCGTATTCATCAGTTTGAAAAACAGGAAATGATTGTGGTATGTAAGCCAGAAGATAGTTATGAATGGTATGATAAGATGTGGTCTTATACAGTAGAATTGTTTAGGAGCCTCGATATTCCTGTTCGTACTTTGGAATGTTGCAGTGGTGACCTTGCGGATTTGAAAGCAAAAAGTGTGGATGTTGAGGCTTGGAGCCCACGACAACAAAAGTATTTTGAGGTTGGTAGTTGTTCGAATTTGACGGATGCACAAGCACGACGTTTGGGAATTCGTATTAAGGGCGAAAAAGGTAATTATTATGCTCATACGTTAAATAATACAGTGGTTGCCCCTCCTCGTATGCTAATTGCTTTACTAGAGAATAATTATATGGAAGATGGTAGTGTTCGTATTCCAGAGGCGTTACGACCTTATATGGGAGGCGTGGAGGCACTTCATGCTTCGTGAATGATGAATAGTTGATTGGTTGGGAAGGTGAGAGTTAAATGGTTGTGAAGAATCCTAAGTTTGAGGTGTCTGCGGTTAGTCCAAAACAGTACCCTACAAATGGTTTGCCTGAGATTGTGTTGGTTGGGAAATCGAATGTGGGAAAATCGTCGTTTATTAATTGTATGATTAATCGTAAGGCTTTGGCAAGGACGAGTAGTGAACCTGGCAAAACGAGGCAGATTAATTTTTATAATATTGATGAGCAGTTTTATTTTGTGGATTTACCGGGATATGGTTATAGTAAGATGTCGAAGGTGGAGCAAGAGAAGGTTGGAAAGTTTACGGAGGAATATTTGGTAAAAAGAAATACCATTCGTATGATTATCTTTTTGGTGGATATTCGCCATAAGCCTACTAACAATGATTTGCACATGTATCATTATATTATGAGTTCGAATTTGCCATTTATGGTTCTTGCTAATAAAGCGGATAAAATTGCGGTTACGAAGGTGGATGACTATGTTAAGGATTTAAAAAAGGAATTTGGCATATCGTTTAGTATTCTTCTTCCCTTTTCTTCGGAAAGAAAGATTTATCGTGATACGGTTTGGGAAGAAATTGAGAAAATAATACACCAATAAAAATAGGTAGAAGGAGGTATCCATCATGAAATTAACGGAAGATAGTGAGACTTTGGCAGAGAATAAGGTATTAATTTTATATATTTTAGATAAGTTAAATAAGCCTATTAGTAGTAATAGTTTGCTTACTCTTGTGCTAGGAGTAAAAGAATTGAATTATTTCTATTTTCAACAATTCTTGTCGGATTTATTGGATAGTCGATATATTATTGGATATACAAAAGAAGATACCACTATGTATAAAATAACAGAGGCTGGCAAAAAAACCTTAGGTTTGACGGATGATTTGCTTCCTGGTATTATGAAATTACAAATTGATAATGCTTTAAAAAAAGAGGTTGATACGGTTCAAAATGAAAAACATGCTGTTTCTGAATTTATTCCTCAAAATGAGACGGAATTTGTTGTGAAATGTAAGCTTGTGCAAAATAATATGACGGTATTTGAATTAAGCCTCCATGCTCCTTCTCGTGAACAAGCAAAATGGATTGCTACGAAATGGGAAAAGGAACACGAAGAAATTTATCCGATTATTTTGGAAATGTTGACGAAGAAATAAGTGTCGTGCTAGAAATCTGGTAATTGTTAATTTTAATTGCGCTCCATTCCTGCGCTGGTCGCATTCGCTCCCATTTGTTGGCTAACGCCAACTGCTCGTCGGTCGCTCCATTAAAATTAACAATTACCAGATTTCTTTTGGATTTTCTTACTCTTTACTTATTTTTCTTCGCACATATTCATATAGAATCACACTGGTGGCGACTGAGGCGTTTAGGCTTTCGGTTTTTCCGTAGCATTGGGATTTTGGCGGTTTCATCTGCTAGGGCTAGTACTTCTTTTGAAATACCGTTTGCTTCGTTGCCGATGACTAGGGCTTTTTTGTGGTAGTCGATGTCGTAGATGTTTTGGTTGGTTTCTAGGGAGGTTGCTAGAATTTTAAATTTGTGTTTTTTTAGTTCTTTTAGGGTTTTTACAATATTCGTTGATACAATGACATTTACTCTAAAAATGGCTCCCATGGTTGACCTTACTACTTTGGGGTTGTAGGCATCTGCTGTTTTTTCGGAAAGAATGATTTGTGTTAGTCCTACACTATCGATAGTTCTTAGGATAGTTCCTAAGTTACCTGGGTCTTGTATGCCATCTAATACAACAATCATATCTTCATTATAATTAATGTTTTCTTCTTTGTTTTCTTTGTTGACAACGGCTAACATTCCTTGTGGATTGCTTACCTCTGTAATTGCCTCAAATACTTTTTCGGCTACATAGATACAATTGTATTTGGCAATTTCATATAATAGTTTTGGTTCGATACTACCGTTTTCCACACAATCTTCGCATACAACAATGGTATCAATATTGGCTTTTTCTGTTACTGCTTCTTTGATTAGCTTTATGCCTTCAATTAAATATTTATGTTCTTGTTCACGGTATTTTTTATCTTTTAATTTGCGAATTTTTTTGATGACTTCATTGTCTTTACTTGTTATAACTTGCATATTTTCTCCTCTTTTTATCTTTTCTCTATATTGTAACCTATTTTTTATTTTTTAGCCAAATTGTTGCTAATTGCTGGACGTACTATGTACGCTCCTATAACTCTTGTATTGTTTTTAAAAATTCTTTTACTTTTTTTACAATAACTTTATCACTATTTTGTGGAACTTTATACGTGATATATGGTTCTTTTCCTGGTGAAAATCGAATTTCATTTCGATATTTCTTAATTAATCCATCGGTTACTTCCATTTTGAAATTGTCCACATCAAAGTGAAATACAATACTTTCTCGTCTTTGTGCAATTTTTACAACATAGGCTTTCTTACACAACTCTTTAATTCTGGCAATTTCTAATAAATTGTTTACTTCTTCTGGCACCTGTCCGGTAGCGGTCTATCATTTCATCGGTTACATTGCTTAGATCCTCTTCGGTTCTTGCAAGAGCAATCTCTTGGTAAACTTCAATTTTTTGGCTACTATTTTCAATGTATTCGTCTGGAATGTAGCTTGAAACGTCTAAATCAATTTGTACATCGATTTCTTCTTTTACTTCCACTCCCTGTATTTCTTTAATGACTTCATCTAATAGCTTACAATAAGTATCATACCCTACTTGGTCCATATGTCCATGTTGAATTTCTCCGTAACAGACTTCCTGCTCCACGAATTTCTAAATCTCGCATGGCAATTTTAAACCCAGAACCAAATTCTGTAAATTCTTTGATTGCTTTTAAGCGTTTATCGGCAACTTCACTTAATAACTTGTCTGGTTTATAGGTAATATAGGCATAGCTTTGGATATTACTCCTTCCTACTCTTCCACGAATTTGGTACAATTGTGCAAGACCTAATCGGTCTGCATTTTCTACAATAATGGTATTAGCATTTGGGATATCGATTCCAGATTCTAATATGGTGGTACACACTAATACATCTACTTTTTTGGCGATAAAATCCATCATGATATCTTCTAGTTCTCGTCCTGTCATTTTTCCATGGGCAAAAGCAACATGCGCTTCTGGTACCAAATTTGCAATTTGCCTTGCTTTTGTGTCTATGTTTTCTACATTATTGAATAAGTAGAAAACTTGCCCTTTTCGTTCTAATTCCTTTGTAATGGCTTCTTTTACTACTTCTTCATCGTATTCTAATACATACGTTTGTACTGGTCTTCTGTCTTGTGGCGGTTCGTAAATGACTGACATATCTCTTACCCCTACAATCGACATATGCAGGGTTCTTGGGATTGGGGTTGCTGTCATGGTTAGTACATCCACATTGGTTTTTAATGCTTTTATTTTTTCTTTATCTTTTACGCCAAAACGATGCTCTTCATCTATAATTAATAATCCTAAATCTTTGAATTCTACATCTTTACTTAAAATTCGGTGAGTTCCAATGACAACATCTACTTCCCCTAATTTTAATTTTTTGATGACTTGGTCTTGTTCTTTTTTGGTACGGAAACGGTTTAATAATTCTACTTTAATGGCAAAGGCTTCCATGCGTTCTTTAAAACTTTCGTATTGTTGGTTTGCTAGCACCGTAGTTGGTACTAGGTAAGCAACCTGTTTTTGGTCCATACATGCTTTAAAAGCTGCACGAATAGCAACTTCGGTTTTGCCATACCCTACATCTCCGCAAAGAAGTCTATCCATTGGCTTATCTTGTTCCATATCTTTTTTTACTTCGGCAATACAACGTAGTTGGTCATCGGTTTCTACATAAGGAAAGCTATCTTCAAATTGCGTTTGCCAAGGAGTATCTTTTTCAAAGGCAAACCCTTTTGCCTTTTGACGTTTGGCATATAATTCGATTAATTCTTTTGCTACTTCTCGTAAGTTATTTTTTACTTTTGATTTGGTATTGTTCCATTCTTTACTACCTAATCGGTTTAGTTTTAATTCTTTTTCGCCTGCTCCAATGTATTTTCGAATGTTATCTAGTTGATTGGTTGGAATGTATAATACGTCGTCATCACGATATTTGATTTTTATATAGTCTTTGGTAATGTTGTCTGCTTTTATGGTATTTACTCCAATGAATTGACCAATTCCATGGGTTTTATGAACCACATAGTCTCCTTGTTTTAAATCGGCAAATACTACTTTTTCTCCTTCTGAAAATGCAGTATGTGGCTTTCTTCTTTTGGTATCACTATTTAGTAATTCTTTACTACTAATTATGATTAGATGTAGGTCATAATCTTCAAACCCTGCCTCTAGTAAACCTGGTGTTACAACTACCATTTTCTTTGGTAAGGTGTGATTTAAGCTATCTAGGTATTTGTGAGGGATTTCTTTTTCGAGTAGTAGTAGTGATAGCTTTCTACTCGTTTCTTCACTTCCCCCTAGCACAATGACGGTTTTTTCTTCATTGATTGCTTTTTCAATATCTTCTAGAAATACTTCCATACTACTTTTGTAATAATTCACTTCTCTTGCTAAAAAACGAATTTCATTTTGCTTCGCAAGCCCTGTTTCTTTGCTGGTTATTCCTACATCTTGTTTTTCTAAATAAACCGTTTTTCTAGTCGCTATTTTTTCTTGTATGGTATCATAATCCATCAAATTTAAAATTGCTTCTGGAATCATTTTTTCCTTTTCGATTAGCATATTTTGAATATTGTGATTATCTTCTAAAATATTTTTCGCTCTTGCCTTCATTTTGCTGATTTCGTCAATCAAAATGATGTAATCCTTTGGAATATAATCAAGTAGGCTTACTTGATTTTCATAAAAGCACTGAAAATATTTATCCATTTTACTAATATAATCGCCATTTTCGATTTGCTCGATATCTTGTTTTACTTGTTCTGGGAAACGTTCTTCGTATTCTTCACGAATCTTTTCTACTACTTCATGAGTTGGTTTTTCTAATACAAATTCATGGGCAGGGTATATGGTAATTTCTTTACACATTTCGGTAGAGCGCTGGCTTGCAATGTTAAAATAACGAATGGAATCCACTTCATCTCCCCAAAACTCAATACGAATTCCCTTTTTTTCATTTAAAGCAATATCTAAAATGCCACCACGTAAACTAAATTGTCCTCTTCCTTCAATTAGGTCATAACGTACATAGCCTAAATGAACCAAATTCTCTTTAATTTGGTCTAATGAATAGGTTTTTCCTACTTGAAACCTCATTTGGTACTGATACAACTTATCCTTTTCCATCATTCCTTGCATTAAAGCTTCTATGGTGGTAACGATTACTTCTACTTTATTTTGTTGTAATTTGTTTAGTGCCTCGATTCTCTCATATGGTAATTCCTTACTATCCACTACATAATCATAAGTAACAATTTCTTTTTTAGGAAGAAATACCACTTTGTCTGTAAAAAATTCTAAATTCTTTACCATATTTCTTGCCTGTATTTCGTTATAGGTGATGATACAAATTTTATTTCTTAAGTTTTCATTGGTTGCATGTGCAAAATAACATTTCATAACATCAGTAAGCCCAGTTAGCATAACTGGACTTTTTTTCGTTTTTATCTCTTTTAAAAAGCTATTAAATTTTTCCGAATTCGATAGCATTTTTGTAAGTTCATTCATGTGTGCTCTTTCTCCTTCGATTTTGATATGGTTTATTATACACTATTTTTTTGGATTTTAGAAGAGAAAATCAAAATGTAATTTCAAAATTGTAATAAATTTATATTCTATTTTTCTTTTATTTTTTCCAAATTTGACTTTTCCTTTGTTTTCGCGTATGATAATGAAAATAAGAAAAGGAGATAAGATGTATGTGGAAAGAGTTTAAAGAATTTGCTACAAAAGGAAATGTGATTGATTTGGCAATTGGTGTGATTATTGGTGGCGGTTTTCAGTCAATTGTGTCCTCTCTTGTAAATGATGTCATTATGCCTGTCGTTTCTATTTTTACTGGAAAAATTGATTTTAATGATATGATGATTACGATTGGTGGAGCTTCTATTAAGTATGGGTCATTTATTACCAATACAATTAACTTCTTTTTAATGGCATTTTGTGTTTTCTTGATTGTACGATATGTGAATAAGATTAATAAAACATTGGAAGAAAAGTCAAAAGAGTTTAATCAAAAATTAGAAAAAGAAAGTAAATTTTTTAAGCATAAAAAAAAGAAAAAACAACAAAAGGTAGAAGTTTCAGTTCCTACTACAAAAGTTTGTCCTTTTTGTTTATCTGAAATTAATATAAAAGCTTCAAGATGTCCTCATTGTACTTCTGTTTTTGAGGAACCTCATGAGGAAATTACTTACGAGCAATTGGAAATTAAAGAATAAGTTAAGCTCTACAGGAGGGTAGTGTGGTATCCCAAGTTTTAGATATTCCACCCAAAAAGTACCCTCCTACATTTTCCTATTGCATCCTAATTAGCATTTTCGGTATTGATTAATCAATACCGAAAATGCAGTTTTTGTATAGAAATTCTTCTATTGGTTTTGCATTGTTTGTATTGTATAATTCAGTTAATTTTTCATGAAATTCATTTAAATTTTTATCTTTTATGGTTAACACACCTTTTCCATTCTGAATTAGAATTTTGTTCGCAAGAATTAGGCTTGTTCTTTTATTTCCATCCCAAAATAACTGTCCTCTCATTCCATAAAGCATATAGGAAATGGCTCTTTTAGTAACTTCTGGTATGCTAATTATTTCTTGAATTTGCTTTTCTACTTCTTCTTCCTTAGGAATTTCTGGTACATAGTTTGTTCCTGATATTCCTACTTTTCCTGTACGAAGTACTCCCCATTCTAAAGATTCATTTCTTGCTACATAAGAATTAATTTTACAGGTATAATCTAAATTGAACTCATCGGTTACATGGTCAATCATAAACTTCCATGCATCACGAAGATTTAAAATACAATTAATATCATCTAGACTAACACTTGGTACATTTACTCCTTGTAGAATGGTTTGTGTTTGTGGAAATGTTACATTACATCCTTCTATTCTAGCATTACTATATATATTATCAACAATTAGCCTTTTGGCTAAAAACACATTTTCTTCTAAGGTTAAATTATATTGATCTTTCATTTTCCACCCCTCCATATTCTAAATTATACCAAAATTAAAATATTTTGTCACTATCTCTTGCACATTTGTACATTCTATGATAGAATATTATGCGTTATAGTTTATTTTATCATTTGAGGGAGGTGCAAACACATGCCAAACATTAAATCAGCAATAAAAAGAGTAAGTGTGATTGAAAAGAAAACGTTAAGAAATAGTATGATTAAATCTGGTTATAGAACTGCCGTTAGAAAGTTTGAAGAAGCAGTAGAAGCAAAAGATGTAGAAAATGCGAAAACATTATTCGTTGAAGCTAGCAAAAAAATCGATATGGCTTGTTCAAAAGGTGTTATTGTAAAAAATACGGCTGCTAGAAAAAAATCTAGATTAGCAAAGAAATTAAATGCAGTAAAAGCATAAGAAAGTCTTCCAAAAGGAAGATTTTTTTATGCCTTTTTTCTATTAGCTTCCATGAATTACCTTTGCTTTTCGTTCCTTTTCATGTTACCATTATATTATAAGTGTATTGATTAGGAGGAAATTGTTATGTTTAAACTATTAGCCAATAAATTACATTCCATGGAGGACAAAGTAAAAAAAGTATTACATAGTGGTTTCATTTTTTCTTTTATTGTATGTTTGATTAGTACAGGCTTGCTAATCTCCTATGAACTAACTGCCAACCTAGACCTATACTACATCGGTCTATCCGTTTTTCGTTTAAGCCTATTCTTTGGAGTTGAATTTTTCATTTGTGCCATTGCCATTGACACCATAAAAAAGCAAATTTGTTAACATTAGCAAACGCCATCAGCACTGTGCCGATGGCGTTTTTCTTTTTACCCTTTTAGCTCTTTGTGATTTCCTCTACAAACATTTTGTTTAACATTTGTGGGTTTGCTTTTCCTTTGGTTTGTTTCATGGCTTGCCCTACTAAGAACCCAATTGCTCTTTCTTTTCCTGCTTTGTAGTCTACTACTGATTGTGGATTGGCTTGTAGTATTTGTAGGACTACTTCGCGGATGGCTCCTTCGTCTGATATTTGTATCCATCCTTTTTCTTCTATGATTTTACTTGGGTTATTTGGGTTTTCGAATAATTCTTCTACTACTTTTTTGGCGATAGCACTACTGATGGTGCCTTTTTCAATTAGGCTTATTAATTCGGCTAGGTGTTCTTCTGTAAATGGAATTTGGTTTGGTTCTAGTTCTTTTTCGTTTAAGATTCTTGAGATGTCTGATAATATCCAATTTGCTGTGATTTTTGCGTTTTTACAAATGGCGGTCGTTTTTTCAAATAGGTTTGATAAGTATTTTGATGCAGTTAATAGGTTTGCATCTCTTTGGGATAGTCCAAATTCTTGTAAATATCGCTCTTTTCTGGATTCTGGTAGTTCTGGTAATGTTTTTTTGATGTTTTCGATGTATTCATCGGATAAACGAATGGCTACTAAGTCTGGGTCTGGGAAATAGCGGTAGTCTTGTGCATCTTCTTTATCTCTCATAGAGAAGGTTTTTCCTGATACATCGTCCCAACGTAAAGTTTCTTGTTCAATGATTCCTCCGTCTTCGATAACATCGATTTGGCGGTCGATTTCGTATTCGATGGCTCTTGTAATGGAACGGAAGGAGTTCATGTTTTTCATTTCGGTACGGGTTCCTAGTTTGGTTTCTCCTTTTTTGCGAACCGAAACGTTAACATCGGCACGGAAGGAGCCTTCTTGCATTTTACAATCCGATACTTCGATGTATTCTAAAATGGATTTTAGTTTCTTTAGGTAATGGTCTACATCACAGCTTGAACGAAGGTCTGGTTCGGATACGATTTCGATTAGTGGGACACCTGCACGGTTTAAATCGACTAAGGTTCCTCCTCCGAATTCGTCATGGTTTAGTTTTCCTGCGTCTTCTTCTATATGGATTCTGGTAAGACGAATGGTTTTCTTTTCTCCGTTTTCGTCTTCTATTTCAATCCAACCTTTTTTGCAAAGTGGTTTATCAAATTGTGAAATTTGATAGGATTTTGGTAGGTCTGGGTAAAAATAGTTTTTACGGTCATTTTTGCTATTTTGTTCAATTTCACAATTAGTTGCAAGTCCTGCACGTACAGCGTATTCTACTACTTTTTCGTTTAGGACTGGTAAGGTTCCTGGTAGTGCCATGCAGATTGGACAACAGTGGGTGTTTGGGGCTCCACCGAATTCGGTTGGGCAGGAACAGAATATTTTGGTTTTGGTGGATAGTTCGGCGTGGACTTCTAATCCGATTATAACTTCATAATTTTCTCTTGACATCGATTTTCCTCCTTGTTTTTGTTTTTTCGTTTGGGTTTCCGCTTCCAACCAATAGTCGATTTGTTTTCTTCATTTCGCCCTCCAAGCTCACGGGTATTCCCCCGCCTCCCGGCTGTCGGGTCTACATTACGAAAATAAATCGACTATTGGTTTCACGCTAGTTTTGGTTATTGATTTAGTTGTTTGATTTATTTTAGTTTGTTTTGAATTGTGGTTTGTTGCTTTTAAAGTTTGTGTTTTGTTCGTAGGTGTAGGCTGCGTTTAGGATGGTGGCTTCCTCGAATGGTTTTCCAATTAGTTGGAAACCAATTGGCATACCTTCGTGGTTTAATCCGCATGGAATGCTGATTCCTGGAAGTCCTGCTATGTTAACTGGTACGGTACAAAGGTCTGCTAAATACATTTCTAATGGATTGTCTACTTTAGAATCAATGTCAAATGCTACATTGGATGCGGTTGGAGTTAGGATGACATCGTATTTGGCAAAGTTTTTGGCAAATTCGTTTTTTACTAGGGTGCGAACTTGTTGTGCTTTTTTGTAGTAGGCATCGTAATATCCGGAGGATAGTACATAAGTGCCTAATATAATTCTTCTTTTTACTTCTGATCCAAAGCCTTCACTTCTAGAATTACGGTAGATATCTTTTAGGTTTTCGTAGTTTTTTGTTCGATATCCATAACGGATTCCATCAAATCGTCCAAGGTTAGAACTTGCTTCTGCACAGGCAATGATGTAATAAGTTGCTAAAGCATATTGGGCAACGTCTAAGGAACATTCTTCCACGGTTGCTCCTAATTGCCTATATTTTTCGATTACTTGGTTAATGGATTCTTTTACTTCTTCGTTTATTCCTTCTCCAAAGTATTCAATTGGCACTCCTATTTTTAAACCTTTTACATCATTTTTTAAAGCTTGTACATAATCTTCTTTTTCTTTGTTGGCAGATGTTGTGTCTTTTTTGTCATGTCCTGCAATGACATTTAATAAAAGGGCAGAGTCTTTTACGTCTTTGGTTAGAGTTCCTATTTGATCTAGTGATGAGGCAAATGCTACAAGCCCATAACGTGATACTAATCCATAGGTTGGTTTTAAGCCTACGATTCCGCAAAAAGAGGCTGGTTGACGAATACTTCCTCCTGTGTCTGAGCCTAATGCCCATGGTACCATTCCTGCTGCTACAGCTGCTGCTGAACCTCCTGATGAGCCTCCTGGTACTTTGTTTAGGTTCCAAGGATTTTTGGTTTTTTTGAAATAAGAGTGCTCTGTGGAACCTCCCATGGCAAATTCGTCCATATTTAATTTTCCTAATGAAATTAGTCCTGCTTCGTTTAATTTTTCGGTAATAGTTGCATCATAAGGTGCAACAAAATCCTCTAACATTTTAGATGCACAGGTTGTTTTGACACCTTTTGTACAAATGTTGTCTTTGATTCCAATTGGGATTCCTGCTAATTTTGATGGGTTATTTTTTATTTTTTCTGTTTGCAATTGTTCTTTTGCTTCGTTATCTGTAATCGTAATAAAAGCTTGTACATCTTTTTCTTTTTCATTGATTCGATTTTGATAAGAGGTTAATATTTCCTCTTTGGTAATTTCATTTTTGTCTAATTTTTCTAATAATTCATGTACGGTTAATTCGTAGACTTCCATTCATTTCCTCCCTTAATTCGTATTTTAAATTCATTTTGCTTTGTAGGGGCGACTAGCAGTCTCCCAATGCTTTGGAGCACGGGCGTCTACTAGACGCCCCTACAAATTTTATTTCATGGTTCGCATTATTTGTATTCTAATTAATTACCTTTGGAATTTTGAACATTCCTTCTTGTGTCTCTTTGGCATTTTGTAATAATTCTTCTCTATTTAGGCATTGTACAATTTCATCTTTTCTAAACATATTATAGGCATCATTGGCACCAATGGTTTCTTCTAATCCATCAATTGGTGCTTGGTTTACCACATTTGCAAAATTTAGAATTTCTTCTAAGTGTCCCATATAGGTTTCCACTTCCTCTTCCTTTAAGTTTAAATTCGCTAATTTTGCAATGTGTAAAATTTCTTCTTTACTTACTTGCATACATTTCATCTCCTAATTCTTTATTGTTCCTAATTATATACTGTTTGCACTAAAAAAACAAGCAATTTCGCTTGTTTTTTATTGTTACATTTCAAACTCTATTTAAAATAACCTACGAAGCCTTAGAAAAACGCCCCTTTCATAAGGGACTGTTAGCAAAGCTGACTGGGGGTTCTTATTGTTGCAATCCTTGCAAATAATTATTCATAAACCATTGTTGTACATCAAATGCATCTTGTACTTCTGGTATACCATAGTCGACCCCATTTGTCTCTATTGTGATACTAGTGATGACTGGTGGTGTAACTGGTTTATCTTGTCCTTCTTTACTTTCTCTTGTAACAACTTCTACATTTTCAATCGCATGTACAACGTCCATTCCTTCAATTACTTTACCAAATGCAGCATATAGACCGTTTAACTGTGAATTATCATCTGCCATAATAAAGAATTGAGAACCTGCTGAGTTATATCCTTCTTCTGTCATACCATAGCTTGAATAATCTCCTCTTGCCATAGAGATAACACCCTCTTCATGTCGTAAGGTATTTTGTTTAAATCCATTTGCCACAAATTCTCCCTTAATAGTATAGGCTTTATCACTTGCTCCATCATCTTGTATATTACTATACATTGGACTTCCTGTTCCATCTCCATTTGCATCTCCACCTTGAATCATAAATCCTGGAATGGTTCTATGGAACGTTAATCCATTATAAAATCCACGATTAGCAAGTCTAATAAAATTAGCTACTGTATTTGGTGCCATATCTGGATATAATTCGATTTTAATGGTTCCATACCCTTCTATTTCCATTGTTGCAATTGGGTTCCCTTTTTTACCAAATACCTTTTTCCCATATCCATAACATAACCCCCCAATAAGCACTATCACTAACACAATGGCAATTACCATAATTACATTTTTTGTTTTCATTACTTTTCCTCCTAATAATTTATTCTATGCCAAAACGATATTTATCAATTTCATAATTTGTCTGTACTTCTTCATCTGTCAAAATTCTATTATATATACGTATTTCATATATTTTAAATGTATTATTATTGTTATGTGCACTGTATTTTCCAATACCAACTAGCAATTTACTTGGATATGTATCTAAATTTGAAAATACTGTACTTTCAATTAGTTGGTTTGTTTCATTTGTTCTATATTTCATTTTACCATCACTATATCTCCATGTATTTGAATAAATTTTATTTGGTACAATACTCATAATAGAATCTTTCGCACTATTACCATATACATGGCAATTATACCCATTATTATATAATACTGCATCAAACATTCTTTTTCCTTCACATTTCCCTATTCCAAATATATTTTGTAGATTTAGATTTTCATTACTAATAACAAACTCTATCGTTCTATCACTTGTCCCAAAATTAAATATCTTTGTACTTTCAAAATAATTGGTACTTGAATTTACAAAGTTATAATAATTATTTTCCCATGTTGTAGTTGTTCCTTCAAAATTCAAATCATTATGATTACCACTTAAGTCTTCCCATATTGTACAATTATTATTATGTCCTACTTTAGTATTATTCTCTCCATCATAATGTGCCATCAGTCCTTGCTGTACATAAATATATGTTTGTACAACTGTGCTATTTCCTGCTTTATCTATCAGTTTTATATCATATAATCCGTGGTTTATTTACTTCAAAATACTTTTTTTCTTCTATAAAAGTCCAATCTTGATCTTTATGTAGTTTGTAACTTATTGTTCCTCCTTCTGTACTATTATGGTAAACTATATTCTTAAGTACAATCTGCCAAGAATTTGATAATTTTGTTACTTCTACATCAAATGTTGGAGCATTTACATTTTTGTTGGTATAATCTATATTTTGCCCTCTATAACTCGGGAAATCTGTTAAACGATAACATATCTTGTCTTCAACTAAAAGCCCACCTACACTTGCAACATCTCTTGTTTCAAAATTGATAATCACATCTTGTGAAACATTATCTAAATCTAATTTTCTTAAATCCTCTTTTGAAAAATAGCGATAGCCTTCTTTCGATATTTCATTTAAAACATTTACTAATTTTGATGAATCTACTACTGAAATATCTTGTCCTAAAGAACTATAATATGCAATATCTTCTTCATTTAGCTTTCTTTTTTCATAAATCGTATTTACTTTTTCTTGTATCATTTCTAGCTCTGTCATAAAACTTGTCATTTTTGCACTTTTAATTGAACTAATTCCTGCCGATACCGCAACACCTGTTATTATTATTAATACAATTATGGTAATAACCAAACTAAGTAACGTTATTCCAGATGTATTTTTGTTAGCATGTACAAGCATCTTATCTCTTGTAAACCTTCTAAGTAGCATTTTCTTTTTTTTCAAGCTTGCTTCACCTCTTTTCCTATGTATTGTTATAACATCACATTATCAAAAACAAATTGTTCTTGCATTCTCTTTAATGATTGTCTAATCGTTCTTGCTCTTACTTCTCCAATTCCATCTACTTCGTCTAATTTATGAATATCTGCTGCAATAATATATTGCAAAGACTTAAACTTCTTAATTAGGTTTTCTACTATGTTATTTGGCATTCTTGGAATTTTGTTTAAAATTCGATATCCTTTTGTATACACACCAACTTCATCATAGTTATCAAAAATTTCATATCCTAATATTTTAGCGATCACTTGTGGGTTCATTAAATCTTCGTAACTTAAATTGATAATTTCGTCTAATACCTTTTCTGGATTTCTTTTTCTTCCTTGTACAATGTAATCCTTAGTCATTAACAATTCTTCTCGTTCTAAATCCCCTATTAATTCGTCTAATTGTATTTGTACTAAACGTCCTTCTTCTCCTAATTCATAAATACTTCTTTGTACTTCTTCTGCCATAGTCATAACCATTTCTGCTCTTTGAATGGCGGTAATCACATTATCTAATGTAACAATATCGTTAAATTCATATTCGTTTAATATATTTAATTTGCCATCAAATACTTTTTTATATTTTTCCACGGTTTGTAAAGCTTGGTTTGCCTTTGCTAGAATACTTGCTGTATCTTCAATCACATAGCGAAATTCCCCTTTAAAAACCGTAATAATATTTCTTCTTTGAGAAATACTAATAACCAATTCTTTCGTTTGTTTTGCTGTACGCTCTGCTGTCCTATGTCTTGTTCCTGTTTCCTTGGTAGAAATATTTGCATTTGGAATTAGTTGTGCATTGGCAAATAAAATACGCTTTAAATCTTTACTAAGTACAATGGCTCCGTCCATTTTTGCAAGTTCATATAGTCTTGAAGAAGTATAATCTTCATTAATTGAGAAACCACCATCAACGAGGTCTAATACTTCCTTCGAATCTCCTATAACAATTAATGCCCCTGTTTTTGCCTTTAATATACTTTCTAATCCTTCTCGAATTGGTGTGCCTGGTGCAATTAATTTTAAAATATCGGTTACAGAAGTGTCTCGGTTTTTTCTCAAATTTTCCATCTCCTATCTTAATCCCATTTTCTTGATGACATCCCCAATATCATTTACGCCTATTATATCTAATTTATAAGATTCTTTCAATAGTTTTTTATTATTTTCTGGAATGATACATGTTTTAAATCCTAATTTTTCTACTTCTTTGATTCTTTTTTCAATTAAATTAACACTTCTGATTTCTCCAGTTAGCCCAACTTCCCCTATCGCAACTGTTCCCTGTGGAATGGGAATATTTTTATAACTAGAGGCTGCTGCTAGCACGACTCCTAAGTCTACTGCTGGTTCGTTTAGTTTAATGCCACCTACTACATTTACATACACATCTTGATTTCCTAAATTTAATCCTACCTTTTTTTCTAATACCGCAATTAGTAACGTTAAACGGTTATAGTCCATACCATTTGCTGTTCTTCGTGGTAAGCCAAATACGCTAGCCGAAGTTAAACTTTGAATTTCTACCATAAGAGGTCTTGTTCCTTCCATAGTAGCAACAATAATCGAACCTGGTGGCGTTTCTTCTCTTTCTGATATTAGAACCGAGGATGGATTCAAAATTTCGCACATGCCTTTATCCTGCATTTCAAACATGCCAATTTCATTCGTTGAACCAAAACGATTTTTTACTCCTCGTAAAATACGGTAAGAAAAATATCGTTCACCTTCTAAATAAAGCACCGTATCTACCATATGTTCTAATACACGTGGTCCTGCAATGTTTCCATCTTTGGTAACATGTCCAATAATAATGGTTGTAATTGCATTTTCTTTACACACTCTCATTACTTTTGAAGTAATTTCTCTTACTTGACTAACACTTCCTGGTGCTGAGGTGATTTCATCGGAATACATGGTTTGAATAGAATCGATAATCACAAGTTTTGGCTTTTCTTTTAAAATTGCATCTTCAATTATGCCAATATCCGTTTCACCTAAAAACAAAATCTCCTCATTATGAATCCCAAGTCGGTCTGCTCGTAATTTTATTTGCTCGGCTGATTCTTCTCCAGATACATATAAAACTTTTCCTTCCCCTTTGATTTTATCGCATATTTGCAAAATTAGAGTTGATTTTCCAATTCCTGGTTCACCTCCAAGCAAGACCAAAGAGCCATTTACAAGTCCTCCACCTAATACACGGTCTAGTTCTAAAAAACCAGTTGAATTTCTATAAATTTCTTTTCCTTCTAAATTCATTAGCACCATTGGTGTTACTTCTTTTTTCTTTTCATATTTTGAACCTGCTTGCTTTGTTAATTTTTCTTCATAAAACGTATTCCATTCATTACAAGCCGGACATTTTCCCATCCATTTTGGTGATTCATACCCACACCCACTACATACAAATACTGTTTTTTCCTTTGCCATTACTCTCTCCTTTTCTTTATTTCTAATACGAATTATATATAGATTACTTCTTAAAGTCAATAAGGAACACAAATAACCGTGTTCCTCTTACTTCCTATTTGTTCATTAATTTCTCTAATACAATCACAAACATCGCGTGTGACCAACCAAGTCCAATTACCCAATTTGCCTCCATGGTAGTATTATCTACTTGTTCTCCTAAGAAACCATGTTTTGTACTTGATTTTACTACAAAATCAAAACATTCTTTTGCTTTTTTGTAATTTTTTACTTCTATATAATACAGTGCCATCCATAAGGTCGCGATTGGCCATGGGTTTCCATCCATATAGTGGTCTTCTTCAAAGCGTTTGTAGCCTCCTGTATAGGTTCGTAATGTCATATTGATTTTTTCTACTGTGTTTAGTACCTTTTTTTCTTTTGGTGAAAACATGCCAAATGGTGTTACAGCTCCTAATACACTAATATCCATTTTTTCATCTTTGTTGTTTCTTCTAAAATATTTCTTTTCTTCCTCATAAAATGTTTTGGTCACATATTTTTTTATTTTACCAACTTCTTTTATAAGACTTGCCCTTTGTTTTGACATATTTTCTTGTTGTAAGCGATTTGTTACTTCTTTTGCTGTTTCTAAAATCGCATATGTTTTAATCATAACATTGAAAGCTGCAAAAATGCTTGCTATCGAGTATAAATGTACTCCTTCATGCATTTCCCATAAGTCATAACTTACTTGCATTTCCCCTTTTTCTTCTATCACATCGCTTACATATTTTTGCAAAAATTTTGTTGCTCTTTCCATCATTTTTAAATTGTCTTTTAAAAATTTAATGTTTCTCGTTCGGTCATAATGTTCATATACACCATAAATAACACTTGCCGTTTCATCAATTTGATATCCCCAACAAGGTGCTAAACGTCCATCTGTATAAAAACGCTGTTCCCACATACCAGTTTTACTTTGTGTGTTTTTACAAAAGGATTTATAAAATTTCTCGGTTTCTTTTTCCATTTCAAGAATATCTAATGCTTTTGTAATAAATGCAGCATCTCTTGGCCAACAATAACTATATCTACCACATCTTGTTTTTGCTTCATCTACTTCTATGCTAGCAGAAATTCCACCAGTTTCTTCATTGATTAATAATGGGTATAATAAAATGGTTCTATGATAAATTCGCTTGATTCTTTTATCATACTCTGTCTTTTCTTTTAATTCTATGGTTTCATGGTCTTTTACAAATTTTCTCCAATAATTCTGCGTGTTTGTTAGTTGTTTTTCATATTCCATATCTTTTAGAGCTTCATTTAGACGTTCTACTTCATCAATTTTTTGTTTTTCCTTGTTTTCATTAATCCACATGTATATTATTAACTCTTTTTTCTCATTTGGCTTTAATACTCCAATATCATAGCAAATACTAGAATCGGCACTCATTCCAATATAATCCTTATCTCCAATGACCCCTGTATGAATATTTCTTTTCGTATCATTAATTTGAAAACTGGCAAGTGGTGTCTTTTTGGAAATGGTTGAAAGTGTAAAGTCATGTGAATATTGAAGCATTCCTTGTTTTGTTACTTTGCAACTTACTGGATTGTTCTCATCACTTAATAGTTTCGTATGGATTAAGAATTTAACATCTAAATCGATACTGTTTTTGTTTACAAATTCATATCGTTTTACTAATACATTTTCTTTTACTGGCACAAAATCTACTTGATTTACTCGTATCTTAAAATACGTATTATCAATTTCAGTATTTAAAATATTGGTATCTTCTGTGTAATATTGATTGTATTCATTATTAATATCATCATATAAATTAATTAACCCAGAATCGTTGATTTTCAAACCGGCATAGCTGTAATCAATATATTGCCTATGGTCTGGGGTTGGATAATACATCCTTAATAATTCTCCTTTTTTGGTATAGCTTGCTCTTAATTTCTTATTTCCAATCACGGCATCATTATAATATTTGTTTTCCATTTTTATTTCTCCTTCTTAATTTATGTTGACTTTGTACAAAATTTATGATATTATATTTTTATGAATTTTACTTATTCATAGGAATGCACAGCACTTTGTAGGCTTTTATAGATACATACTGTAAACTCGACAACACTTTAAAAATGTCGTTTCCTTGTGCAAAAACTAAATAGAAAAAGATAGAAAGTTACAATTAAATATGGAACTTATATGCGAATTCTGTTTCTTACTTTTTAGAAAGGTGGAATGCTATTTTTTGTAACTTTAAAAATTGAATACTTATACGTATAGTATCGCAAAAAGAATGCTTCATTTTCTTTCTATCTTTCCCTAGTCTTTAAAAGACTAGGGTTTCTTTTTTATCCTTCAATAATACGTACAATTTGTCTTTCTAATTCTTTTATTCTTTCATTGATTGAGGCAACTTCTGCGTCTTTTGCTTTTTCGGTAATGATTTCTTCTTTTAAAATTTGGGTCATGTCTTCTACTTCGTCTTTTAGTTTTTGCATGCGGTCTAATACTTCTAGGCGAAGTGGTTTGTATCTTGTGGTTAATTCTAGTTTGTTTGTTAGCGTTACCTCTTGTTGTACTAATTCATAGGTTTCTCCAAAATCTGGTATGGTAACTGGAATGCCTGTGGTTTCTAGTATTTTTTGTTTTAGTACTTCCTGCGATTCTATTTCTCCATGGACTAAAAAGATTTGTTTTGGTTTTTGAATAAAGGAATAGATGAAGTTTAGTAGCCATTCTTGGTCTGCATGTCCTGAATATCCTTCGATGTATTCAATTCTAGCATTGACCATAATTTCTTCTCCAAAAATTTTTACTTTCTTTTCCCCATTTACGAGCTTACTTCCTAAGGTACCTGGTGCTTGGTAACCAACAAATAATATGGTACTCTTTGGGTTCCATAGGTTATGTTTTAAATGGTGTTTAATACGACCTACTTCACACATTCCGGCTTGCTGATATGACGATAGAAGAATCGTTTCTTTCATTTAATTCTTTTGATTCTTCTGCTGTTTTGGTAAATTGTAGTCCCGGAAATTCTAATGGGTTATCCCCATGTTCCATTTCTTGTTGTACTTCATCATCGAATAAATCCATATTTTTTCGGAAGATTTCGGTTGCCGAAATAGCAAGTGGGCTATCGACAAAGACTGGTACTCTCATAAGGGCTTCGTATTGTCTTAAAAATTCTTCATCATCACGTTTTTCTTTTAATTTATTTAATTCATATACAATTTCTTGCGTTCTTCCTACGGCAAAGGATGGAATAACAACGGTTCCTCCATTATCAATGGTTTCCGATACGATTTTTAGGAAAAGTTCTGCTTTATCGTCGTTTCTCATATGAAGTCTACTGCCATAGGTGGATTCCATGACTAGATAATCTGCTGTTTCAATCATGGTTGGTGAGGCAAGTAACGGAATATCATTATTTCCAATATCTCCTGTAAAAACGGCTTTTTCAGTTTTACCATTTTCCTCTACCCATACTTCAATCATGGCTGAGCCTAGCATATGTCCTGCATCATTAAATCGTACTTTGATATGACTGTCAATTTCGATAATTTCATCATATTGTACACCCTTAAATAATTCTAGTGAATCCGTTGCTTCTTCGGCTGTATATAAAGGTGGTAAGTCTTGTTTTCCCTCACGTTTACGTTTTCGGTTTTTCCACTCAATTTCCATTTCTTGAATGTGTCCGCTGTCTGGAAGCATAATGCTACATAAATCGCAGGTTGCTTTTGTTGCAATGACTGGGTTTCGATATCCTTCTTTATATAGTTTCGGAATTCTTCCTGAGTGGTCAATATGAGCATGGGTTAATAGCATAAAGTCAATTTCGTGTACATCAAATAAAAATGGGTCATCATTGTCTTTTTCTTCTGTTGCTTTTCCTTGATACATACCACAATCGACTAAAAATTTTTTTCCTGCTGCTTCTACTAAAAAGTTAGAACCTGTTACCGTTTTGGCGGCTCCTAAAAAGGTAATTTTCATATTTTCCTCCTTTTAATATAATCATTTCTTACCCTAATAATCTAATTTTTTTGTCTAATTTTACGTTTAAATCTTGTTTATTAATTGGTAATGATATTGTTTTTTCTAGAACATCTCCATCATAGATTGTTGTTTCTATGTTTTCTTCCTCATGAAATTCAATAACAATGTTTTCTAGGTTAATGATTCTTGTTTCAAAAAGAATATTAAAAATTTCTAATTCTTTTTCTTCGGCGGTAATCTTACTGATACATTTTGTTTCCTCTGCTTTTTGTAATAGCATCTTTTTAATTTCGGTTCTTTCTTGTTCTAATTGTGTTATTTTTCCAATGTATTTTTCATTTTCTAAATATAAGTAACAGTAATAACGGAAACGATAAATGACTTTTAGTATTTCTTCTCTTTTTTGTGATTTTTCTAGTTTATCTATCTGTCTAATTCGTATTTTAAAACAATTCATGACCACTTTTTGTAATTCAATACTATACTCTAATATTCGTTTGCTTGCGTCTTCCTCATCTAACTCTATATTGGATAATAATTCTAATTGTTCTTCTATTTTAGTTTTTACCTCTACATAGTAAGCTGGCTCTAATATTTTACTTTGTTCTTCCATTTTAGCTATTGTTTTTTTTCTTTGTTTGGTTAAAATTTCTACTAAATGCAATAAATCCATTATTTTATGATATTCTGGAAGTTTTTCATTTCTTGTGATAAATTCATTTGCTAATCGCTCTTTATCATTTAATATGGTATCGATTTCTCGTATTTGTGTACGTGCTTCTTTGTTTTTACTAGTTACTTCTTCTAACAATTCTCTTTTGTAGGTAAGCCTTACAAGCTCTTCTTCTCTCTCTTTTTTTTCTTCTATCAAATTTCGTTTTTCTTTTTGGTTTGTTTTCATACAAGTAATGATTGCTAATCGACTAATCCAGTAAAATAATTCCTCTTCATTTTGTGCTCCAAATTCCTTTGCTATTTTTTCTTTGGCAAGTCCAAAATAATCTGTTACTTTTTTTGTATGAATCCATTGTTCTAAAAATTGGGTGCCTAATAAGTCAATTAGGTTTTGATATACTAGGTTAATGGTTATATTTTGTAAGTCCTGTGGATTGGTATTCCAATTCCACCCATTAAAGTCTCTTAATACTTCTAAGCGATTCATATTTTCGCCCTTATTTAGTAATTCAGAAAGCGCTGTTCGAATTAGGCTATATCGCTCATCTACATAAATTTGGTTATCATCTAATTCATAAATGGCATATAATATGGTTTGCTCATTTGGATGCCATAAAATAATGTTTCCTTCTGTACGGTCGATTTCGTACCTTCTTTTTCCTTCTTGTTCTATGCTTTTGGTTTCTTGTTTTTTTATTTCAATGTGATTGCATTTTTCTTTGATAATCGTTAAAATTTCTTCTAAATATTCTTTTTTGCTAAGCACTATTTGTTTTACTACTTCATAATCTTGATATCCTGCTTCGATTTTATAGACACAAGAAAGGAGAAGATTTTTTACATCTTCTGAAAAGTCTTTATTTTCTAAAATTAATTCTAATTCATTATGATAATCTTTTGGTGTAATCTTGGAAAAAATTTTCTCAGTATCCACAAATTTTCTTCCTTTCTTCTTTTGTTTTTAGGTGCTCTATAATTCGTGCTATAAGAACCCTCCGTCTCGCTATACAAGCCAGCTATGCATAAGATATCTGTAACACTCACTATCGTTCGTTAACAACTAATCTCAAACTTTCCTTAGATAAAGGAGTCTTTTTTTAATAGCCTTTGGATAAACAACGGTCCCTTTACTTAAGGGGGCTGTCACCGTAGGTGACTGGGGGTTCTACTCCATAGCCTCTTCCTCAACCGCTTCCTCTTGGGATGTTGGTCCCATTTTTAATTCTTGCCATCTTTCTTTGCTCATTAACACTTGACGTGGTTTGCTTCCTTCATATCCTGAAATAATCCCTCTTGCTTCCATTTGGTCGATAATTCTTCCTGCTCTTGCATACCCTACTTTAAATCTTCTTTGAATGAATGAAGTAGAGGCTTGTCCTGTTTCTACTACGGTTTCAATGGCTTCGTTTAAGAATGGGTCTGTATCATCATCTTCATTCGCTTCGTCTAATTCTTTATCTGTACTATTTGATTTTTCAATCGAATCTAATATATCTTCATTATAGGTAATTTCTCCACCATTCGATTTTAGGAAATCAACGATTTTTTCTACTTCTTTATCTGACACAAATGCACCTTGTAGTCTTGTTGGTTTTGGTGCTCCTGATGGATAAAATAGCATATCTCCCTTTCCTAATAGTTTCTCTGCTCCTACCATATCTAAAATGGTTCTTGAATCGACTTGTGAAGATACAGCAAAAGCAATTCTTGATGGAATGTTTGCTTTAATAATACCTGTAATAACATCTACGGATGGTCTTTGGGTTGCAATTACTAAATGCATACCAGCAGCCCTTGCCATTTGTGCCAAACGACAAATCGCATCTTCTACATCTTTTGCCGCTACCATCATAAGGTCAGCAAGCTCATCAATAATAATAACCACTTGTGGTAATTTTTCTGTAGAACCTTCTTTTTCAATGGCTTCATTGTAACCTTTAATATCTCTTACACCTTTTTTTGCAAATAGTCCATAACGGTTTACCATTTCTTGTACTGCCCATGCAAGTGCTCCTGCTGCTTTTTTAGGGTCTGTTACAACTGGAATTAACAAATGTGGAATTCCATTGTATACCGAAAGTTCTACTACTTTTGGGTCTACCATTAATAGTTTTACATCACTTGGTTTGGCTTTATAAATGATACTTGTAATTAGGGTATTAATACATACACTCTTTCCGTGAGCCAGTACTTCCTGCAATTAGGACGTGTGGCATTTTTCCAATGTCTGTAACAACTCCATTTCCTGCAACATCTTTTCCTAGTGCAAAAGCAAGATTTGATGAGAAGTTTACAAAGTCGCTACTTTCTAAAATATCTCTTAAATGTACCATTTCCGTTTCTTTGTTTGGTACTTCAATTCCTACTGCTTGTTTTCCTGGAATTGGTGCTTCAATACGAATAGACTCTGCTGCTAGGTTTAGTGCAATATCATCTGCTAAGTTTGCAATCTTGTTTACTCTTACTCCTTCTGCTGGTTTTAACTCATATCTGGTAATAGAAGGTCCAACTGATACATTTTCAACTTTTGCAGATACGCCAAAGCTATATAAGGTTTTTTGAAGTCTTGTTGCATTATCCGCAATTGCTTTTTTTCCACCCTTCTGGCTTACTTTTCCTTCGCTTAATAGTTCAATTGGTGGAAATTCATAATTGTCATCTTCTGTTGTCATGGTATGTTCTAATACCAATACTTCTTTGGTTTGTTCTTCTTTTACTGGTTGTTCTGTTTTAAAAATATTTTCTAATTCGTTTGGTGATGATTCTGGTATGGTTTCTTTTGGTGGTTCTTCTTCCCCAATGTCAATGTCAATGGATTTTCCTTTTTTTGGTTTTGGCGTTTTTGCCGTAAGCGGTGTTAGGTCATCATCTGAATGATCGTATTTTTTTAATCCTTTTGGTTCATTGTTTAAATTAATTGTAATTTGGTCATCATCTAGTGGAATATCAATAGAGCTTGCTTTTGTTCTTCTAGTTCGTTCTTTTTTCTGAGGTTTTACAATAATTTCTTCTTCCTCATCCTCATCTTCATATTCCTCTTCTTCCTCTAATCTACGTTCTCTTCGTAATTCTCGTTTTTCCTCCATATTTTCTACTACACCCGTAATCATCTCTGCTGGATGAATACCAAACATGAAAATAAGAAGTAAAATGGCAACACCGACTGCTAAAATAACTGCTCCAGTTTCTCCAAGTAAATTAACTGCTGGAAATGCCACTAATGTTCCGAAGCACCCCTCCTCCAATATTCTTTTGTCCTAGCTCATAAGCTTGTTCTAAAATAACGCCAAATTCTTTCGTAGTATCAATCGTATGTTTTGTCATTTGATATACACTCATCACAACTGCAATCGACATAAGAAAGATAGCATATTGAATTAATTTTGGTGTTAATGTGTCTTTTTTCTCGCATGCCAAATGAATGGCAATTGCAAATGTGCCAATTGGTAAAATATATTTCATCCATCCCATAAGTCCGCCAAGAAGTGGACTTAATGTTTGTCCCATAGTTCCCGAATTTGTATAAATTAATACTGCTAATAATATACTAATAATTATCATTGATACGACTGCTAAATCAATATCAATTCCACTTTGTTTTTTTCTATTTCTACTTGCCGTTCTAGTCCCTGTTTTACTACTCGTTTTACTTCTTTTTCCTTTTGCCATTTTCTAAAACATCCTTCCTTCGTATGTATGCAAATTTTTCCTTTCTAATTCTATCATTCTATCCTAGTATTTGCAATAATTGTGATGAAAAATTTATTATTTTTTAACAGTTAAAATTGCTTTTAAAAATTTGAATTATGTTAATTTTTATGATATAATCTATGCTATCAAAAAAATAGGAGGATTTTTTATGGCTATTAAAGTTTTAACATCTATAACATCATTTCCCTGTCCTAGACGGTTTTATTTTGTTATAGGAACGCACAATGGAATATTCCACTCAGACGATGTAGTTGCTACTGCAATTCTTTGCTTGTTACACCGTAACAAATATATCGTCGTTGTAAGAAGTCGGGATACCGAAGTCTTAAACGAGTGTGATATTTTGGTTAACATTGGGGGTGGAGAATTTGACCACCATATTCCGGGATTTAACTTAAAACGGAATAATGGAATTCCATATGCAAGTGCTGGGCTGGTTTGGAAACACTTTGGAAATGAGATTATCCTTAACTTTTTAGAAAAAGCTAATTTGTTAGATATGCTTTCCGAAACCTCTTCTAATATTGCTCGCACAATTGACGAAAACGTAATTCAGTTTGTCGATGCAGAAGACAATGGTATTGATTTAGGTTTGCATTGTTTTAGCTTTATCTCAACATACCTTCCTGAATGGTATGAAAGCAATCCCAATTTTGAGCAGAACTTTGAAAAGCTCTTACACATTGTCATCTCAGTATTAGAGCAAAATATTCGCCAAAAAATTGCACAGGCATATGCAACAGAAGTAGTCCGAAATCGGGTTACAACAACACAATACTTTTCAAACCGCATTTTAGAAATTCCTTCTCAGACCACTCCGTGGTTAGAGCCTGTTTGCAACATTAATCACCAAAAAGATATGGACATTGCTTTTGTCATCTTCCCTTATCCGGCTGGTGGATGGGCTGCACAATGCGTTCCGCCTTCTTTGAAAGAACCTTTCAAACAACTTGTCCCTTTCCCGAAGATTTGGGCGGGTCAAACAGAGCGTCTCTCTGATATATCTGGGGTTGATGATGCAACTTTTTGCCATAATAATTGTTTCTTTGTAAGGGCCAAAAGTAAAGCAGGTGTCATTCAGATGTGCGAACTGGCAATGGAATCCATTTGATGAAAAAAATCGAAAGGGTGTCTTTTTTGACACCCTCTTTTTTATTCTAATACATATAATAATTTATAAGTGACTTTACCACTAACTTAGGTCATTTATTGTAACTCTCTTCTATTATTTTGAATCATTTTCAATGCATCCTCTAATACCACTTCGATATTTCCTAATAAACCATCTGCATAATCTTTAGTACCTTTTGAAATTTCTCTTGACATTTCATTTGCTGTTTCTATAATTTGTGCTTTTTGTTCATATGCCTTTCTTGTAATTTCATGTTCATCAATCATCGAAATAATTCTATTTTCTGCTTCTTTTACAATATCTTCTGCCTCTTTCCCAGCTTCTACTAATATACGTTGTCTTTCTTCTTTTACCCATTTTGCTTGTTTTAACTCATCTGGCAGTTTTATTCGAATTTCTTTGATAATATCTAACATTTCCTCTTTTTCAATAATGGCTTTTCCAGAAAACGGTACCGTCTTACTGTTTTCTAGCATTTCTTCTAATGTTTCTAGTAATGTAAATAATTCCATTTCTTACCCCTTTCGATTTAAGAAAATCAAATGAACTCTTCCGTATTTTCTCAAATCTTTCACAATGACATCCGTGTCTTTTATTTCTTTTAAAATTCTTTCTTCTTCATCAGTTTCAATCACAATGGTTCCATCTTTTTTTAGTAAATCTAATGCAATGATTTTTTGAACCGCTATTTTTACAAAGTCTTTTGCATATGGTGGATCTAAAAAGATAAAATCAAATTGAAATTGATTTTTTAAAAATTCCAATGCTTTTTCGTAATCTTTTTGCATGATAATGGCTTTTGGGTTTAGATGTGTCTTTTCCAAATTTTTTGTGATAATCTCTACTGCATTTTTCGATTTGTCGCAAAAAACTGCTCTTTTTGCGCCTCTGCTTAAACTTTCAATTCCTAACGCTCCACTACCAGAAAATAAATCTAGAATTTCTGCCTCTTGTATATCTACTTGCAATATATTAAACATTGCTTCTTTTACTCGATCTAAGGTTGGTCTTGTTGCATTCCCTTCTAAAGCATATAATACCGTCCCTTTTGCAGTTCCACTAATTACTCGCATCTAAAATCCCTCTTTTTGATATTACTATTTTATTTAGTTTTCTCCTATAAGTCAATAGGAAACACGTAAATGTAACATACATTTAACAATTCTGTAATAAAGACGGCAAAAGACAGAGAACGATTTTTCTCTGCCTTTTTCTTTTGTTTTTTGATATTGTATAAAAAATTTTTTGTAGTTTCTGCTACATTCATTTTAATCTTTGTTAATTTCTTTTAATATTTCTAGTTGAGAAATTAGTAGTGATTCCATTTTTGCTTTATAAATATCAAATTGTTTTTGTGCATCTTCTAATTCTTTTTTCTTTAACAAAATTTCTTGTTCCAAATTACCAATTTCTTGTCTTGCATTTGCTTGTGCATCATTAATAATTTGTTCTGCTTGTTGGCGTGCTACATTTTTTACTTCTTCTGCTGTGGATTGTGCCATCATTAAGGTACTCTGTAAGGTATTTTCAATGGTCTTATAATGAGATACATCTTGTGTTAATTGTTCTAATTTTTCACGTGATTCTGCATTTTCTTTGTATAGTTTTTCGTAATCTGCTGTTAATATATCTAAAAATTCATCTACTTCATCTACATGGTATCCATTCATCATTTGCTTTGAAAATTTTTTATTTTCAATTTCTAATGGTGTTAGCATTTTTCTTCCTCCTTTAAAATAATCCTATGTCTAGTTATCTATTGTAGTGGCGAACACTTCTCGTCCATATAAATGTGCATACTTCCCCCTACAAATATTTTAAAAAGCCGGACGTGTTTTATCAGATTTTCTCTGATGCCCATCCCCGACTTTTATGTATTCCTAGTTATTTTTTAGCCATGAAACAGATAATCGATTCTTAATTTCTTCTCTTGCCA
>CAOKNG010000010.1 GCA_948470025.1 uncultured Clostridium sp.
TCCTTCATACTTTTTTGCTGTATCTCCTGTAATCGCTGTGAACTCATTATTGTTTCATATTTCAGTCCTTTAGAGTGTCTAATATTATTTTGATGAGTAACTATATCTAAATTAGAAAGCCTGTTATCTAGTGTATTTTTGCTTATGTGGTTTACTTCATAATTTTTATTCTGTAAAATTTTAGCTAATTCTTCATCATATTTTGAATAATATTGAAGAACTAATCTATATAAGAGTGTAATTGAATCGCCTTGTTTGATAACAGGGTAGTTCCAATTATTCAAAGTAACTTCTTTCAATAATAGTTGGCTGCTTAAAAATCTAATTAGAGAATACTCACAATCTAAAAATGCTACAGCCTTTTCTGTAAATGCTCCTTTTTTCTCATTTATTGCTTTTACTACTATTATTTCATCGTTTATATTTTCTAAAATATTCATTTCATTACCACCTTTTATACAATTTTTCTAATGAAATGTATAAATCGACAGTAATAAAATTGCACTCATAAAAAATGCTTAGCCCATATAAAAGCTAAGTATTTTTTAATTATTTGGTTTGTTACATTAATGAATAGTTACTACTTATCTTTTTATAATTTCATTAATGTATACTTAAGGTTTATTCAAATAGGTTTGATTGTACTTTAAGTATACAATTTATTTTGTATACTTAAGGTTTATTTTTATAAGGTTACATAATCTGCATTTCCTCCTGTGAAAGCTCCTGCCATAAGGTCGAAT
Source organism: uncultured Clostridium sp. (assembly GCA_948470025.1). Classification (GTDB taxonomy): domain Bacteria; phylum Bacillota; class Clostridia; order TANB77; family CAG-508; genus RGIG8482. The sequence goes on from CAOKNG010000010.1 coordinate 744, forward strand.
TTGATACTATCATCTAATACCAAATCGGTTTGTGGATTGATTCCATTTTTTCTTAAGACATATTCTATTGTCATATATGGTACTCCACCTTTTCTTCCTGGAATAACCGTTTTTCCCTTTAAATCGGTCCATTTGAAATTCGTGTCATTGGTTCTGCTAACTAAGAATGATCCATCTTTTTTGGTAAGTTGTGCAAAAACTTGGCAGTAGTCTTCTTTTCCTTCATTGTACACATAAATAGAGGCTTCTGGACCAGCAAACCCAATATCGCTTTGACCTGCTACTACTGCTGTCATAACTTTATCGGCTCCTTGCCCTGTGGTAAGTTCAACTTTTAAACCGACTTCTTCAAAATAGCCATTGGCAATTGCTACATATTGTGGTGCATAGAATACTGAGCGTGTTACTTCATTGACACGAATGGTTTTTAGGCTATTGTCGGTTTTGTTGTTTTTTAGGATAACCGTTGTAACGGCTAAGGATATTACAATCACACAAATGATTGCTGTTACAATTATCTTTTTCATGATTTTCCTCCTTCTAATTGCATATTTCATTTGCAGAAGGTCAATTCCCTTTATCGACCCGTTCTTGTTCATGTCTACGGGTCGATGTAGGCATCGACACCTACAATCAAATTTTAAATTTGATATTTTTTATTTTGGTTGTTTTTGAGCGATTTTTCCAAGTAGAACAACGCCTTGGTACATAATGGCTGCAACAATGCTTAGGATAATAACACTAGTCATAACAAGGTCTAATTGAAAGACTTGACCTCCATATACAATTAGATACCCTAACCCTGCTTTGGAAACTAGAAATTCTCCTGAGATTACTCCTACCAAAGAAAGTCCTATATTGACTTTTAGTGAGTTTAAGAACGTAGAGATGTTGGCAGGAATAACTATTTTGGTTAAGATTTGTAGTTTACTTGCATGAAAGGTTTTTGCCATTTTTAATAATTCTTCATCGGTATTTAAAAATCCATTTAGAATTTCTAATACCGTTACAATTAATGATATGGCTAGTGCCATTGTAATAATGGCTCCCATTCCGTGCACCTACCCATATAATGATAACTGGTCCTAATGCAATTTTAGGTAAGCTGTTTAATACGACTAAAAATGGGTCTGCTACTTTAGCTAAGAAGTTCGACCACCATAATAGAATGGCAACTAGCACTCCTAGAATTGCTCCTAAGCCAAAGCCAATGATTGTTTCAAAGCATGTTATTCCTAAGTGAGTCATCAAATCATTTTGTGAAAGATTTAAGAAGGTTCTTACAATACGGCTTGGTTGGCTAGCAATAAAACTATCAATTACTCCTATGTTTGCTAACACTTCCCATAAAGTAATTCCTCCTATGATGATTAACATTTGTACGGTAAAAATCGCTATTTTGTTTCTTTTTTGTTTTCTTAAGTATATTTTCCTATCTTGCGATATGGCTTTGTTATTCATGTACCTCAAGCTCCTTCCATAATAAGTCAAAATATTCACTAAATTTAGGGCTTTTTCTGCAATTTAATGGGTCCCTTTTTTCCACTTCAAAATCTACCTTGCAGACCTGTTTTACTGTCGTTGGTCTATGGCTTAAAACCACTACTTGATCAGCCATGCTAATCGCTTCTGAAATGTCATGAGTTACCATTAACGTTGTCATGTTTTCATTTTTTAGAATTTCATATACATCTTTGGTTACCATGAGTCTTGTTTGGTAATCTAGCGCAGAAAATGCCTCATCTAATAGCAATATTTGGGGTTTAATTGCTAATGTTCGAATAAGAGCAACTCTTTGTCTCATTCCTCCTGATAATTGTGAAGGGTATTTGTCTTTAAATTCATATAAATGGTATTTCTTTAGTAAGGTATCAACATAGGCTTCTGTTTCTTTGTTCTTTTTTCCGCCTGATTTCTGGTCCAAATAAAACATTGTTGTAAATCGTTCTCCATTCCAGCAAACTGTCTTTTTGTAACATATATCCTATTTTTTCCGATATTCCGTTTATTTCTTCTCCTGCAATCTTAATACTGCCAGAGTTTTTTTCTTCTAGCCCTGCTATAATGGATAAAAGTGTTGATTTTCCACATCCACTTGGACCAATAATACTAACAAATTCTCCTTCTTTTACAGAAAAACTAACATCACGAATTGCTTCTATTTCCCCATTTTTTGCCTGATATTTTTTGGTTACTTGTTTTAATTCTAATAAATCTTCCATATTTTCCTCCTTTTACACCTATCTATCAATAGTATATTCTGGTTTTGAAAAAAGGGTTATATGAAATCTTAGTTATACTAGTGGTATTTTTTTGCTTTATGTATTATAATAGTACTAGAAAAGTAAGAAAGGAGATTTTAAATATGGAAGAAGAAAAACAAGGTACGTTAATTGCAAGAACATTTTTCTGGATGTTTTTGGGATTATTAGGAACTGCTATTGTTGCTTGGTATACGTATTCATCTGGATTATTTATTACGATTCTTTTAGGTGATTATTGGGAAATGTTACTAATTGCAGAAGTTTTGGTTGTGCTTTTATTTTCATTTCTGTTTAAAAAATTACCTCCAATGATTGTTGGGATTTTGTTCTTTGTTTATGCCATGCTAAATGGCGTTACTCTTTCTACAATCTTTATTTTATTTGACCTTAACTCAATTGTATGGCTATTTGTGGTAAGTGCTCTTTTATTTGGTGGAATGGCTTTTTATGGCTATAAGACCAGTAAAGATTTAAGTAGTTGGAAAACGCTATTATTCGGTATCCTAATTGCAGGAATTATTGTAAGTATCATTAACTTATTTATTGGTAATTCTATGGTAGATATCGTTTTAGATTGGATTATCTTATTTGTATTTTTTGGCATTACCGCATATGATATGAACAAAATTAAAGCATTACAATATGAAGGAAATTTAGACCAAAGCAAATTACACATTTATGGTGCAATGGAATTATATTTAGATTTTATTAATATCTTCTTACGAATTTTATCTTTATTTGGAAAAAGAAGGAATTAAAATAATAAGAGCGTTTACTGAACGCTCCTATTATTTTAATTACCAATTTTGTTACAATTCCACATTAATATTTTCTCTACTACTTCCTTCAACTTCAAATAGCCTCTCATCTTTAAAGCCAAATATTTTAGAAATTATATTATAGGGAACCATATTAATCTTTATATTATAATTTGTTACATCATTATTATATATTCTTCTTGCTGCTTGTAATTGACTTTCTACTTTCTTTAAATTTTTTTGCAAATTTAAAAATTGTTCACTTGCTTTTAATTCTGGATAACTTTCCGTTATTAAAAGTATATTATTTAGTCCTCTTTCTAATTCTTCTCCTGTTTGCAAATCTTTTGTATGATTATACTTTGTCCTTAATTGTGTTATCTTTTCTAAAGTTTCTTGCTCATAATTCATATAACCTTTTACTGTTTCAACTAAATTAGGAATTAATTCAAATCTTTGTTGAAGATAAACATCAATTCCTGATTTTGATTGTTGCACTTTCATTTTTAATTTCATAATAGCATTGTATTGTCCCAAAATAACTATTATTAATATCGCTAGTACTATTACTCCTACTATCATCCCATTTTCCTCCCATTAATATTGTGTTTCATTTATCAATTTTACCATTTCTTCTGACAAATTAACTATAAATTCTAATACTTTATAATTTCTATATACATTTTCTTTTTCCAAAGCAGCTCCTTTAATTGAATTCACTTTTAATATGCTTTCATCCCACAATCTTATATATATGTAATCATTTTTTATTGTCACCTCAAACATATTGCCTATCTCTTTATAAAATTCTACTAGCATTTGCATAATATCTGATGTTAATAATTGCATTGCTATCACTGGATTTTCAGCATACACATCAAAATGTTCTTCAAATTCTTGTGAGTCTAATTGTTGTCGTAAGTGATCAAAAGATAATGGATTCATCAGTAACTTTTTTACATTGCCCTCTTTTCTGTCTTGCCTTATATATACTTTCGTTTGAAACGGCTTTGGAGCTTCAATCGCTACAAATATTCCATCAAATCTTGGCTTTATATGAGTTTCATTATTTCCATCTATGTACTTATATTCTGAAGTCACCTCTGCTATTTCTATCTTACAGTTTTTTTCAATATTTCCTGTAATCAAATTTCCAGAACTATAAATATTATATTCTTCAAATTCTGCATTTTTATATACTTCAGATAATATTCCTTCTTTCGTTCTATATTCTAACGTATCATTAAATGATTTTATGATCGGTATCATAATTTTACTTTTATAATTATTCCAAAATTCTTCCGTTTTTGAATGTTTACTCATTTTTCCATAAATAACTGCAATCATAACAAATGCACCTATCATTATAAAACCAGACATATTTTTTTTCATTTCTTCGTCAATCGTATTCCTCGTTAATATAAAGATACTAACAATAATTGCTATCAAAAATATTATTACAAATACTATCATTAAAATTTTATTGTTTTGTTTTCGTTCTGCCGCTACTTCTCTTTTTTGTTTTTCCAACTCTTTCCCATATTCATTTGCCAATTTTGCATAAAGTTCTTCAAATTTTTCATCTTTCATTTTTCATCTTTCCTTTTTAATATATTTTTTAAAATTTATCTTCCGCCCATTCCGGCCTCCGCCTCCACCGAATCCACCTCCGCTAGAGAATCCGCCTCCTATACCAGAACCAGAAGAATAATTGGTAAGGCTGGTATAGGAAGTTCCTATAGAAGTGTTTAGGCTTGATAAGAAGGAGTTATTAAAACTTCCTGAATACATTAGGTACATATAGGTATAACCATGTGTGTTTAGGTATTCTTCATCACTTAATTGTGGGTATACTATTTTTAGTTGTTTTAATACTTTTTCACTAATACCAAAAGCCGTTGCATATACTAGGTATTTTTCCCATAAGATTAATTCTGGTACTTCTTTTTCTTTCATTAATGAGAAGTCAGACATGTATTTTTTTAGTGCAACCCATTTTGCTTTTTCTTCTACTCCGTTTCTGTGTTAATTGGTTATATCGTCCTCCAATTCGAAAACAGTAAATGGTTGCAACAATGCTTGGGATAATTAGTATTTGCATGAAAATGAGACTAAAAATACTTAAAAACATATATAATATTCCTTTTGCTAGCCAATTTTGATGGGTTTGTATTTGTTTTTCACTGTAATTTTCTTTTTTCTCTTGTAACATTTTAATTTGTTTTTCAATTTTGTTTATTTTATTTAATACACTACTTGAATGACTATTAGCATATCTTTGAAATTCCTTCATGGTAAACGAGTTTGTTTCTTTTTTTGGCACTTGTTTGAACAAATTATAAATGATTTGTTCATCTTCTGGAAGTTGGTTCGATTCCTTTTGTTTTAATATTACTTTAATTTGGTCTTTCTTCCCTGCTACTGCTTCAAAACTTAGGTAACCCTTTAGGCATAAGTCTAACATCGTAGCCGATAGAATTTTACTCATATGATAGCTAAGTGCTGTGTTTTTAAAGTAATATAGAAATCCTGCACCAGCTGGTGTTTCTTTCTCATCTGGTATGTCTCTATAATATTCCATTTGTGTTTGTGGTTTTAAAATAGGATGTTCTTTTAATTCCTTATGATATTTGATTATCTTTTTTATGATTAAGATTGCGAATATAAGCCCTATTGCATTAAGAACACTAAGTCCAATTATAATTGATTTTTTCATCATTTCTTGTCTTCTTATCATTTGCTCTCTTTTCCTATTTGCTTCTTCTGCCCACGTTTGTTCTTGTGTTAAAATGCTTTGTAATTTACTTTCACTACTGATATTTTGATTGCTTGCAAAAATCGTATTTGGTGTTACGACTCTTGCTTCTAGCATCGTATTTTCTTCTAAATTTTCTACTTCAAAGGAAACCGTATCATTGGATACAATCGTAATGTTTCCATTTAATGGACCATGTGCCCATGTTCTTAAATCTTCTTTACTAGAAACTGGCTGTGGTAGTATAATAGTTCCTGTTACTTTATTTGCTGGAATTTCTGACTCATTCGAAATAAACTGCCAATAAAATTCCGAACAATCGGCATAATTTTTGATGGCATCTATAATGGTATATGCAATTTTATAAGTTTTGGTGGTATCTTCTGCGTGAGCTCCCCATGCAATCTCAAATTGTCCCTTTTTATTCATTAGAGCATAAAAACAATTTTTGTCAACATGATATTTTTCTTGATTCATCTTGGTAAAATCAACATTGCCATTACTCTTTACTTCTTGCACTGTAACATCACATATTTCTTTATATTTACTACGATCAATCTCAAACGTTTTAAATAACGTATTCGTATCTTCTATATAAATTTTCCAAGTTTCTACAACCCTCGCTGTTCCATCTGCATTTAAGTTCACTTGATAGTCCAAATTCCTTAAAACTAATCCACTTGCATTTGAGATATTAGAAATTAATACCATACTAAAAAATGCAATTGCTACAATAAGTAGTTTTTTCATTCTTTTCATCCTTTTCATCTCCTTTTTTCCATCTTATTGTATTGCATTTTTTATTTATTTGCAAGAATTTAGAATACATTTCTAATTATAGGGGGCGATGCCCACATCCTAATAATCCATCTTATCCTTATACCCATATACACGTTTTCCAAATTTTAGTTCATTAAATTTCTTTTGAATTTCTATAATGAAAAGTGGTGATATTGAGATGAGCCCTACATAAGCCCATGCTTTTAGGGTTAATGGTACAAGCCCGAAGATATTAGCAAGTATTGGTAAACATACCACACCGATTTGTAGGATACACCCTAGTATGAAAGCTCCTACTAGATAACGGTTTTCGAATGGGCCTACTTTAAAGATAGATTCTTCGCTTTTTATGTTAAAGCTGTGGACTAGTTCTAATAATCCTAGGCTTAAAAATGCCATGGTTCTTCCGGTTTCCAAACCATATAGGTGGTTGCCAAGACTAAAGGCAAGTAGGGTAAGCATGCCAAGCATGGTACCTTCTACAAAGATTTTTCCCCATAAGCCATCTGCAAAAATTCCTTTTTTGCTGTTTTGTGGCTTTTTGTTCATAATGTCTTTGTCTGGTCTCTCTAGTCCTAAGGCAATGGCTGGAATGGAATCGGTTACTAAGTTAATCCATAATAATTGAATCGCAAGTAGTGGCGTATCTAAACCTAGTAGCAATCCCATAAAAATGGTTACAATTTCACCAATATTGGTAGAAATTAAGAAGTGGACTGCTTTTTTGATGTTATCAAATATATTTCTTCCTTGTTTTACTGCTTTTACAATGGTTACAAAATTATCGTCTGTTAAAATCATATCAGAAGCATTTTTAGCAACATCGGTTCCATTTTTCCCCATGGCAATTCCAATATCCGCATTTTTTAGAGCAGGTGCATCATTTACACCATCTCCTGTCATGGCAACTACAGAGCCTGTACTCTGAAATGCCTTTACAATTCTTACTTTATGCTCTGGAGATACTCTTGCAAAAACAGAATAACGCATGATATTTTTTCGAAGTTCTTCTTCCGATAATGTATCAAGCTCGGCTCCTGTTATTGCAAAATCATGTAGTTTTAAAATGCCTAATTCTTTGGCAATGGCTTTTGCTGTTACAATATGGTCTCCTGTAATCATAACCGTTTTAATTCCTGCTTTTTTACAGGTTGCTACTGCTTCTTTTACTCCTTCTCTTGGTGGGTCAATCATGCCAATTAGTCCCATAAAGGTAAGGTCTTTTTCAATGGTATTAGTATCAATTTTTTCTGGTAATACATCAAAATCTCGGTAAGCAACCGCTAATACTCTTAATGCTTTTTCTCCCATTTGCCTATTTTTTTGGTTAATTTCTTCTTTCTTTCTATCGGTTAAAAGGTTTTCTTCCCCATGATAATAGTACCCCTTACAACGTTCCATTAATACATCTGGCGCTCCTTTGGTAATCGCACGAAATTTCGTACCATAGCGATGAATGGTTGTCATTAATTTTCGGTTCGAATCAAATGGGATTTCATTTTCTCTTGGGTAATACTCCTCCCATTTTTCTTTATTTTCTTCTACTCGTAATGCTTCATTTACAATAGCAATTTCGGTTGCTTCTCCTATGGCTGTTTCTTTTCCTTCTACTTGTCCAATTTGGCAGTCGGTACACATACTCGCAATTCCTAATAAATATTGATATTCTTTTTCAAGGACTACTTTTCCATTGATATCTTGTACTTCTACTACTTTCATTTTATTTTGGGTTAAGGTTCCTGTTTTATCTGAGCAAATAACACTACTACTTCCCAAAGTTTCTACTGCTGGTAGTTTTCGAATAATGGCATTGTTTTTTGCCATTTTTGTAACTCCTATGGATAGCATAATAGTAACAATGGCTGGAAGCCCTTCTGGAATAGCAGCTACGGCTAGTCCAATTGAGGTCATAAACATTTCCATCATTGGGATTTTTTTAAAAATTCCAATGACAAAAATTGCAAAACAAATTAGTAAACAAGCGGTTCCTAATATTTTTCCTACTCCATCTAGCTTTTTTTGAATTGGTGTTTGTGGTGCTTCATTTGTTAAAATCATTTTTGCAATTTTTCCTACATTTGTTTGCATTCCAGTTTCTACTACAATGGCTTGTGCATGTCCATTTACTACAATTGTAGTTGCAAATACCATATTGGTCATATCGGCAAGTGGTACATTTTCTCGAAGTAATGCATTTGCATCTTTTTCCACTGGTAATGTTTCTCCTGTTAGGGCCGATTCTTCTACTTTTAATTGAGAACTTTTTATGAGTCTACAATCTGCTGGTACAAAATTACCAGCTTCTAATATAATGATATCTCCTCTTACCAATTTTTCACTTTCAATGGTTTCGATTTTGCCATTTCGTTTTACTTTTGCAAGAGGTGCTGCCATTTTCTTTAAGGCTTCTAACGATTTTTCTGCTTTGGCTTCTTGTATCAGTCCCATAATTGCATTAAAGATAACAATGGCAATAATAATAATCGAATCCATATAATCATGGCTTCCTTCTATATAAGCCATTCCTGCCGAAATAACAGAAGCAATAATTAAAATCAAAATCATAAAATCATTAAATTGTTTCAAAAAGCGAATGACAATATTCTCTTTTTTCTTATCCTCTAATTTATTTGCTCCATCTTTTTCAAATCTCCTATCAGCCTCCTCTTTGCTTAATCCTTTGTATACATTTGTCTTTAAGTTTCTTTCAACCTCATCTGCACGTAAACAATGCCACATAAAATCCTCTCCTTTGTTTGTTTTTTATATCTATATGCTTGTACGAGGATTTTATGATACGAAAAAGATTTTTCACTAAATTCCGTTATTTTTCATATTATGTAAATGAGGTGAAATATCATGCTTCTTAGTTTACTTATTTTAGCACTTTCGGTTAGTATTGATTCTTTTGGCATTGGTATTACATATGGAATACGAAATACCAAAATTTACCGTACTGCTAAAATGATTTTATTTGTGATTTCTATTTTGATTACGTCAATATCCATTCAAATTGGTGGAGTATTAAATGAGATTCTTTCAGAGAATTTTACGAAATGGATTGGAGCTTGTTTTTTGGTGTTAATGGGGTTATGGATTATTTCCCAAGCTCTTAGCCAAAAAAAAGAAGAAGTATTGCAATCTCCTTTTCCTACTGTATACCAATTTATGATTCGTTTTTTGGGAATTACGATTCAAATTATTCGTAATCCAATGTCTTCCGATTTAGACCATTCGAAAAAGATTGATTGGAAAGAAGCCATTTATTTAGGGGTTTGTTTGTCGATTGATTCGGTTTGTGTTGGAATTTGTAGTAGTATGATTGGTTGTCCAACCTATCTATTTCCTATTTTTGTGGCTACTTTTCAATTACTCTTTTTATCGATTGGTAGAATACTTGGTGAGAAACTACGTTTCGTTTCTCGTCTTCCAGAAAACATATGGAGTACGTTATCTGGTGTGTTACTAATATGTATTGGCATTAGTCGTTTTATGCTGTAATCTGTCTAAATTCGGGTCGATGTGGGCATCGACCCCTACAAATTATTTTTTGTAAGGCAAAATTTAGGCATATTCTTCTTCCTCTAATTTTTCCTTTAGGTTTTCAACAACCGTGCTAATAAACATTTTTGGTGTTATTTTTTCTCCTGATACGACATAAAAGTAAGAATTCATAATATTAGAATTGGTATATCTTATTACTGATTTCATTGCCTTTTCAATCGACCATTTTATATTATCGACCGTAACACCATGTCTTGCTGCAATTATCTTGTATAATCCGTGTGTCATGTCTGTTAGTAAAGTTTCATTTTCTAAAGAAAGCGTAATTGCCTCTACAATATACGCATAGCCTTTTGTTATTATGTTCATTTCAAATTTATGTAGTTCCTGCTTTACTTGTTTTTCATAATAATGGATTGATGTTTCATATGTAATCTGATTTACTATTTCTACAATTCTTTTTATGACAAATGGTTTTTGAATACATCTATAAAAATAAGGACGATATTTCGGTATGGCTTGATAGTGTTCGATTTCTTTACTAATTGCAATAATATAAGGTAATGGTCTTTGTGATTCTTTTAGTTTGTCCAATAATTCTAATCGATTGACATCTGGAATGTCTAAATCGAATATGAGGATATCTCCCTTCTCTAATTTTTTTAAATTTCCTACAAGTTCTTCCCCCTTAACAGCAAGTTGTACTAAACGTACCTTATTGTTATTACAAATGATGTCATTCAATAAATTTCTTGAAAGTTCTAAGTCATTTTCTAAAATTGCTAAACGATTCATAATTTTTTCCCTCCTATATTTATTCTCACTATATAAGAGTCATTTTTTTACCATTTCGTTACAAAAAAATCAAAATTTTTTCATTTTTTTGCAAATTTTACGTTTAACGTAATCAATTTTTCGACAAATTTCGACATTTTTCGTCGTACTCTTCCACACCATTCCGTTTTGGTTGTATAATTTGTTTTCCCGTAGTAAACTATTAAAGTATTCCTCTTGGAATGCGTAACAAAGTTCGAAAAAAAGAAGGTGCCGTTTAATCGGTGCCTTCTTTTTTTTGGAAAAAGGTATGGGACACATAGAAACTATTAACTAAACATTTTGATGTAATTCAAAAGGAGAAAATTCATGAAGAAAAAATTTTTTACCAAAAAACACAAACGGTCTGCTTCATTCTTATTAGGATTAATCTTATCCCTTTCTCTTGGGATGACTACATTTGCGGCCGAAACAAACACAACAGCCGTAACATCTGAAGTAACAGCAGAGACATCCGTAATAAAAACAGTGGAACCTGCCGTTTACAACGGACCTACTCAAACATCTGAAGCTGTAGCAATGTCAGCACGGTCTGCATATGGTTACGCTGCTGATTATACGGACTCGCAAATTGATTCCTTTGTCGTTAATGTAAGTGGTTCATCTGTGTTAGGCAGTGCAAAGTTAACTGTTTGGGATTTTCCCAGCGGAACTAAAGTTTATCTTTCACTTCAACGCCCTAATGGTAACTTCGTTTTCACTGACCGAGCTGTTACTACTGGTAACTCGCTTTCAGTAACCATATCCAATCTTCAAGCTGGTCCACATGTTGTATACTATACTGTACAGGGAGCTGGAAAAGGTTGGGTTAATTGTGAAATAAAGTAATTTCTTTTGTTGCAATTACTAATTTCTAACCTAAAAACTATAAATACAAAATCATACTTTAGAAAGGTATTTTATCAAAGACCTCTAATTTAGTTACTTTGTTCCATATCTTTATATCGAGCAGTCTCTCGAGGGCTACTCGATATTTTTAAATTTCTTCTATTACATCTACAAAATATACCTCTTTCCATCTTTGTTCTAACTCTTTCTTCTCTGTTCCATTCCAAGTATTATCATTATAATGTAATTCATTTCCTCTTACTACTGCATTTTTAACATTTTTTATCTCATTATGTCCTTGTATCTTTTCATATTCTTTACTTATTACTCCTTCTTTATATCCATTTTTAACTACTCTAACACTTTTACAAATATTATTTTCATCAATTACTGCAATCATTATGCAATGGATTCTCCCATCTTTTGCTAATTCTTCATCTTCTAATATATATTCCGCTCTTAAGAATGTATAGTTATTTACCTGTATCTGTGACTTTTTATACACATATCCCACAAAACCTCCAGCAATCAGTATGATTGCTATTGTTACAAGTAGTATGGTTCTTCTTACTCTCCTTCGAATCCCTTCTAAATACTTAATCTCATGCTCTTGATGAATTTGTTCTAGTTTAATTTCTCCGTTCATATCCTTTAGTGCTTGTTTGCATTCTGCACATGTTGCTACATGTGCTTCTATATATTCATTTGTAACTTTATCCGTTAAATTCTCTAAGTAATTTGGTAATAAATCTTGTACAATTTTACAATCTCTGTTATTTGCTTTCATTTTCTTCTTCCTCCTTTCGAATATTTTCCTTTAACTTTTTCTTTGTTCTATAATAGGTAACTCTCGACCATAGTTCGGACTTTCCGAGCACTTGACCAATTTCGCTAAAGCTTAACTCAGTAGTTAACTTCAAATACATAAGCTCCTTGGTAGGACTTTCTAACTTATCAATTTGTTTGTATAATTCTATTCTCTTTTCACGTTCTATCAATTCATCTTCTACACTATTAGATGCTCCGATTTCTCCAATTTCAGAATCCATAGAAATTACCGTTAGTTTCTTTTGTCTCTTTAATTCTTTATTCCATAAGTTTTTCGCTATTTGACACAACCATACTTCTATTTTACAGTCATTCCTAAATTTATGAATTCCAAAGGTCGCACAAATAAATGTTTCTTGCGTTAAGTCTTCGGCTAACGCTTTATCGTGACATAAGCAGAATAGATATTGAAATACTTCATCATAGTATTTTTGATAAATCTCTTCGTTATTCTGCTCCAAGATTTTCCTCCCTTTTGTTTCATAATTGCTATTCTAAGTATAAATTACAAAAAAAGCAATATTTTTTTAATTTTATCCAAAATCTCTCTAATATTGCTTTTATTATATTCTATTATTCGCAATTTTTGCAACCGCTTGGCTAAAAGTGGAACTTTCCTATTTAATTTTATTGCTCTTTTATGCGTTCTATTTCTTCTTTTGGCACTCCTATTAAGTCTTCTATTTCTTCTACCTTCATTCCTTTTTGTAACATATTTATAATAATTCTTTTACTTTCTTCTTTTTTCCCTTCTTTTTTCCCCTCTTTTCTTCCCTCTTCTCTGCCTTCTTTTCTTCCTTTTTTTCTTCCTTCCTCTAATCCCTTTTTCATTCCTTTTTTTAATCCCTTCTTTAATGCTACTTGTTCTACATAATACCTCCTTGAATTCTCTTCCCATATGGCAGTTTGTTTAAATTCGTTTATTTCTTTTATTACTGCTTCTGATAAGATTTCTTCTACTTCTTCTTTTGCTTCTTTTATGATTTCATGTTTTTCTTCTGCCATTTTACTTAGGCCTCCCATCTTTATCATCAATTAAGGCTAGCCACCCTTCTAATGCATTTGCTAGTCTTGGTTTGCTTTTTCGAAACTTTGGTAATTCTATAAACCAGTAGGTAATATCTTCACTTATTATATAGTCTCTATGCTTATCAGCAACCGTTACACTTTTGGTTGCATAATCTGGTAGTTTTAGTATATTGTAATTTAATATATTAATTAGTATTACTGGTTTTAATTCTTGGTATTTATCGCCTCTTCCTACTTGCTCACTTATTAATCTTGAGCCATATAATTCTGTTCTTTGTTTGGTATCCTTATTATCGCATAATTGGATTTCAATGTTTACTATTTTTGTTTTGTTAATGGTTGCTTTAATATCTAACCTTCCCATTTTATTAGCAATGGTTAGTTGTTTTAGACTCGCTTCTCCTACTACTTCAATGTCGTCAATGCTTTCTTCTAAAAGCGATTCTAAAAAGCTTTTTAGGTATTTTTCATTTCCTTTTTTCGTAAAAAATGCTTTAAATACAATATCATTTTTTAAATTTAGTTTCATATGTATTTCCTTTCTTATTGCATCATGTTAAATAAAAAAACTCAACATAAATGACAATATTTTTTATATTTCTTTGTCAAATTGAAACATAATAAAGAACTAGTAATGCCTATCCTCCTTTCATTCTAGATTTCTATTTTTATTCTTGTTTGGGAAAATTTTGCTTCTTAGAATAGAAGCGTTTTTGAATATTTTTGAATCAATTTTAATTGATAATTTAGAACATAATAATAGATTACTATTATGTTTAAATTTAACAAGATGACCTTATTATATCACGGATTTTTCATTTGTAAACTATTTTTAAAATTTTATTTAAAAGGGGGATCTTGCATGGTTTTTAAGAATTCCCAGTCTCTTACCAGCGAAATCCCCTTGTTAAAGGGGATTTCCTGTATGTCTTTGTAGCTTATTGTGAATGTTTATTCTTATTTTCCGTAATTTCATTGATAACAATTTTGAAATTCCATTTTCTTGCATGGTGATTCCATAGACCGTATCTGCTACTTCCATGGTGCCTTTTCTATGAGTGATTACTAAAAATTGTGTCTGTTTTGCAAATTTTTTTAAGTAATCGGCAAAACGATATACGTTTACATCATCAAGTGCTGCCTCAATCTCATCTAGCACACAAAATGGTGCTGGATTAATTTTTAGAATCGCAAAAAGAAGTGCAATTGCGGTGAATGCTTTTTCTCCTCCAGATAAAAGTGTCATGCTTTGTAGTTTTTTTCCTGGTGGTTGTACTTGTATTTCGATTCCACATTCTAAAATATTGTTTTTGTCTTCTAAGATTAATTCTGCTTTTCCTCCACCAAATAATTCTCTAAATACCTCATCAAAGTTACGATTAATTTGATTGAATTGTTTGGTAAACTGCTCTTTCATGGCCGTCGTCATATCGGAAATTACTTTTTTTAATTTTCCCATAGAATCTTCTAAGTCTAAACGTTGTTCACACAAGAAATCATAACGTCCTTTGGTTTGTTTATATTCTTCTATCGAATCAATATTAATGCTTCCTAAATTTTTTATTTCGGTTCGAATATCATTTACTTGTTTTGTTGTTTGGGCTACGTTTTCTGGTTTTTCATAAGTATTTGCTACATTTGGTGTTACTTCATACTCTTCCCACATTTTATTTATGATATCTTCAATGTCTTGTTCTAGCTTTGTCTTTTTTACTTCTGTTTTTACAATTTGTGCTTTTAGGTCTTCTATCACATGAAATTGTGAATGAATCTGTTCTTCTACTTCCGATAATTTGGTATTCTTTTTTGCTCTTTCCGTTTTTAAATTTTCTACGGTTTCTCCACTGTTATTTACTTTTGTTTTTATGTCTTCAATTTGTGCTTCAAATGCTACAATTTGGTTTTCTAGCATTTGATTATCTTTTGTAATATTTTCCATTTGTGCTTTTTTATTTTCGATACTTTGGTTACAATTTTCAATATCTGCATGAATTCTTTGTACAATTTCGTCAAGTGATGCTTCACTTTCATCAAAAGAAGATACACTAATGCGAAGATTGGTAATATCGAAATTTAAGTCATCAATATATTTTTGATTATCTTTATTTAAAATTGCATATTGTTCAATTTCTTTTGCTAATTCTTCGATTTCTTTTGTTAATTCTTCAATTTCTTTTTCGAAGTTTTGCTTTTGTATAGTTATTTGTTCTTTTTGTGCTACAATTTCCTTTTGCTCGGTTCTTAATTTTTCTAGTCTTGCTTCTAGTTTTGCAATGTTTTCTTCAATTGCTACTAATTTTTGTTTGTCAGTTGCATATACAATATCGATTTCTTTTAGCTTGTTTTCTAGTGTTTCAACCTCTTCTAATACCTTTTCTATGCTTTTTTCATATTCCTCTTTTTCTTTCTTTTCATTTTCAATTTTTTGTCTAATTTCTTTTAAGTTGCTCTCTAACTCTTCAATCTCTCTTGCTCTTCCTAAAATGTTAACGGTTTTCGTTTGTACTGACCCACCTGTGATTCCTCCTGATGGGTTAATAATATCTCCTTTTAGGGTAACAATTCGGAACGTATAATGGTTTTGTTTGGATAGTTTAATTGCATTTTCCATATCATCAACAATAACCGTTCTGCCCAATAGGTTTAGGATAATATTTTCATACTTTTTATCTGCCTTAATTAAATCAGCTGCAATTCCAATGACTCCTTCAATTCCTTTTGCATTTAGTTTGTCTAGTTTCTTGCCAGATACGGAAGCAATTGGTAAGAAGGTTGCTCTTCCTAAATTGTTTTTTCTTAAATGCTCAACTAATTTTTTCGCATCTTCTTCTTTTTCGGTAACAATGTTTTGTAAGCTTGCACCTAATGCCATTTCAATTGCAGTTTCATATTCTTTTGGAGAACGGACTAAATTGCTTAGCACCCCACACATTCCCTTACGTAGTTCTGCATTTTTATCGCAATCTAATAACAACGATTTGACACTCCTTGTGTAGCCCTCTTTTTCTTTTTCCGTTTCTTGTAAGAAGGTCAGCCTAGATGATTTCATACGTTCTTCTCTTTCATAAGTTTGTAAATTTTGCTCGTATTGCTTGATTTTGCGAGTCGCTTCTTCTTTTTTATGATTGATTTCGGCTAATGCTTTGGTTACAGTGTTTCTATCTACTTCTATCGTATGAAAAGTTCTTGCCATCTCTTCTTTTGTAATACGAGTAGAGTCAAGTTCTGAAATAGTCCCCATGATTTCTGTTTTTAAGGATTGCTCTCTTTTTTCATTATTTTCGAAATTTGCTTCTAGTGTACTAATCTGGGAACTAATTTCATATCGTTTATCCACATTTTGTTCTTGTTTTTGTTTTTTTCCTTCCATTTCAAGCTCTTTTGTGGATAGTTTTTTGGTAAGCTCACTTAGCTCTTCTTCCTTTTTTGCTAGTTCTTGCTGGAATTTTTCTTTGTTATCAAATAAGTTATTCTTTTTTTCTAGTTTTTGTACTTTTTCTTCTTCTAACTCTTTTTTTCGGTTTTCGGTTTCTTCTATTTCTGCTTCATAACGAGCATGGTTTTCTTTATTATTTGCCATTCTTTCTTTGGCAACATTAATATCTGAATTGATTTTTTCAATTTGTTTGCTACTCTCAAACCCCATATTTTGCATCGTTTCGATTTCTTCTGTAATACGATTTATTTGTTCTTTTAGTTCTTCTTTGAAAGCATTGATGGTTTCCATTTTTTCTTCTGCTTGGATATTATGGTCTCGTAAAATGTCCTCATCAATTTTAACTTGTTCTATTTTTTCTTTATAGGTATCAATATGATACAAAAATAATCCTATTTCAATTTCTTTTAATTCTTCACGTAAGTCTAAAAATTTCTTTGCTTTTTCGGATTGCAGTTTTAAAGGTTCTAAGTTTCCTTCAATTTCCGATAAGATATCATTAATTCTAAGTAAATTCAGTTTCGTACTTTCTAGCTTTTTTTCCGATTCTAATTTTCGTACACGATATTTCACAATTCCTGCTGCCTCTTCAAAAATATGTCTTCTATCTTCCGATTTATTGCTTAAGATTTCATCAATTTTTCCTTGTCCAATAATACTATAACCATCTTTTCCAATTCCTGTATCCATGAAAAGTTCTAAAATATCTTTTAATCTGCAAGGTGTTTTATTAATAAAATAGCCAGATTCTCCACTTCGATAAATTTTTCTTGTAACAGTTACTTCCCCAAATTCAATGGGAAGTCTGCCATTGGTATTATCAAAAATTAAAGAAGCTTCTGCAAACCCTAATGACTTTCTTGCCTGAGTTCCTGCAAAAATAACATCCTCTGTTTTAGCTCCTCTTAGGGACTTCATACTTTGCTCCCCTAATACCCAACGAATGGCATCTGAAATATTACTTTTTCCAGACCCATTTGGTCCAATCACAGAGGTAATTCCTGGCATAAATTCTAATACTGTTTTATCAGCAAAGGACTTAAATCCTTGTAATTCGATTCTTTTTAGATGCATGTCTACCACCTTTCTTTAAGTTCCTTACTATCATACCCTAATTTCGACAAAATCGCAATATTTTCGTTTGATTTTCCTTGAATTATTTACTTTTCCCCCTATTTCATGGTATGATATTTTTAGAAGAAATGAGGAATTTGATATGAAAGAAGATAAGTTTGATTTTTATAGTAAAACGAGTTTAAAATCGTATAATTTAGATGCTGTTATGCGTTATCAATTGAGTATGCTTGATAGTTTGGATGCTTTTACTAGAAGGCACTGTGAGAATGTGGCAAATTTAACTTGTCGTATTTGTGAATATATGAATGCTTCAAATAAATTTACGGTGTATTGTACGATTTGTGCTTATTTACATGATATTGGGAAATTGTTTATTCCGTCTTCGATTTTGCAAAAGAATGTGGGATTGACCGAGGAAGAATTTGAGGTAATGAAAACTCATACAACCATTCGGATATAATATGTGTATGAAAGATTTGCAACTTCGTCCTTATGCTGCAGGTGCAATTTATCACCATGAAGGTTTAGATGGTTCTGGCTATCCAAAAGGGCTTACTAAAAAGGATATTCCGATTGAAGGACAAATTATTCGTGTTGCCGATGAATATGATGCCATTGTTAGTAAAAGGCAATATAAGTCTCACGTTGATATTTCCGATACGCTTGCGATGCTAATTGAGGATACCACTCCTGCTCCTCGGCAAAAAGGTACGGAAAGATTAATCCTAAGATCTTAAAAGCTCTTATTAAAGTAGTCATTGATGATGTTGAATATGAAAAATATTGTGTGCAAGAATATGTAGAGCATTTAGAAGAAAATATCACAAGGTTAAAAGAGATTGATAAATATGCAAAAAAAGCAAGAGAAACTAAAAAAGAAAAAGATAAAATTTACTATGAAAATGGTATGAAGGTACTGTTTGCAAAAAGAGAAACATTTGATAATTACATAGAAATTTTAAAAGAATACGAAGATGCATATCAAACCAGAAGTGATATATTAAAAAAATTGGATGCCGAAATTAAGAAGATTAAGAAAATGAAGGTATAAAAAATCAAATCGCCTAGGCGATTTGATTTTCTTTTCTGTTTTTGTATTCAATATAATCCTCTATTATCATTTTAATTACAGCAAATACAGGTACTGCAAGGAACATACCTAATATTCCAAAATAAGCACCTCCTATGGTTACTGCAAAAATAACTAGCAGCGGACTAATCTTTAATGAATTTCCTACAATTTTTGGATTAATGATATTAGCATCAATTTGTTGTAGAATGATGACTACGATTGCCATCCAAATCGCTTTTCCAAGACCTCCTGTACATAGGGTAATAAGAATGGAAACTCCTACTCCTACAATTGCTCCAAAATATGGTATTAAGTTCGAAGCTCCAATTAAGAACCCTAGTAATACAGCATATTTTACCCCTAATATGCTCATTGCAACCGAAGTTAATACTCCTACTACAAATGCATCTAGCAATTGACTCGATAAAAATTTAAAGAAGATATCATTTGTATTATTAAAATATTTCCCAATTGTTTTATACGTTTTTTGTTTAAATAGTGCTCCTGCTAATTTTCGTAAAAAGTTTAAAATATCTGTTCTTTCTAATAACAGATACACAGATACAATTAGTGCTACAAAGAAATCAAAAATTCCCCCTGCTACTCCTATAATACCTTTGGCATATTCTAAAATCGTATTCATATTAATATATTCGGTTAAATCAATTTGTTTTAAGCTATCTGCAATCTGCTGTACATCAATTTGTCTTAAGATTGAATCTTCTGGAATGTTTTTCAAACTATTGATTGTATTTTGATAATATGGCACAATGTTATTGGCTAAATCCGTAATGCTCATGGCTAAGTTTGGAATGATAAATTGGAATGCTAATATTAAAATTACAAGCACTATTAAGTACACTGTAAGAATGCTAAGTCCTCTTGCTCTCTTTCTTAAAAATTTATTTTTTGGCTTTTTATATAACTTTTCTATTTTTTTACATGGAATATAAAATAAGTAAGCAAGTAAAATTCCAAGCAAAAATGGCATCATAACTTCCAAAATATCTTTTATCCAATTAGTAATATCATTAAAATTGTCTAGTGTTTTATAAACTGCAATCACAGCTACGGCAAAAATAAACCAATATAACCATTTGCCCCATATGTTTGTTTTCTTTTCCATGAATATCCTCCTTATCTTTATAAACATGAGCATTATATCACGATTTTCAAAAAAAGCAAATAGGCTTAGGCTATTTGCTTTTTGATATTATTTTTCATATTTGTATTTCTAACCCCACTGGACAGTGGTCACTTCCGTAGATTTCTTTATAAATATAGGCATCTTTTATTTTGTCTTTTGCATCATTGGATACAATAAAATAATCAATTCTCCACCCTACATCTTTTGCTCTTGCATTTGCCATATAAGACCACCAGGTATAAGCAATTTTTTCAGGATAGATGAAACGAAAGGAATCTATAAAATTTGCTTGTAGTAACTCTGTCATTTTTCCTCGTTCTTCATCTGTAAAACCTGCATTTCTTCGGTTCGTCTTTGGATTCTTCAAGTCGATTTCCTCATGTGCTACATTTAAATCTCCACACATCACAACTGGCTTGTTCTTATTTAAGCTTGTTAAATATTTTCTCATCTCATCTTCCCAAACCATTCGGTAATCTAGCCTTTCTAGTTCTCGTTTTGAGTTTGGTGTATAGACATTCACCAAGTAAAAAGTTTCAAATTCTAAAGTAATAACTCTTCCCTCTTGGTCGTGTTCTTCAATGCCAATTCCATAGCTTACGTTTTTGGGCTGTATTTTGGTAAAAATGGCAGTGCCCGAGTATCCTTTTTTTACAGCACTATTCCAATATTGGGTATACCCCTCTAATTCAAAATTCTCAATTTGCCCTTCTTGCATTTTTGTTTCTTGAACACAAAAAATATCGGCATCTATCTCTTTAAAAAAGTCTTCAAACCCCTTTTTTAATACTGCCCTTAAACCATTCACATTCCAAGAGATTAGTTTCATGAATTACCTCCTCCTTATTAACACATGTGTATTATACCATGATTTTCCCAAAAAGCAAATCATGATATAGGCAATTTTTACGTATGAAATTAGGACAGACACAAGGCCTGCCCCTACGTTTTATATTTTACATTTCATATACGTAACATTCTAAATTCTTTCTACCATATTGTAATGCTTGTGTGTGACTTCCCATGTAGATATCTAATTTATTACTTGAAATTGACCCACCTCTATCTTGAACAATAAACCATCCACCATTTGGTTTATCTTGCAAAGCTGGTATATAAATAATGGTTCCTAATGGATAGGCTGTTCCTGCTGCAATAGTATGCCAAGTAGATGGTGCTACTCCAGAGGAAGTGGTATTACTTGTTTTTCCACAGCATTTTGTACAAGAACAATAGGCTGATGTATTAAAGGTTTTTACAATTGGTGTTTTTCCTTCTACTTTTTTGGCTAAACTATTGTCACTTGTTTTTGGCAGTTCTACTAATTTTGTTCTTTCCACATTTGACCTTGATGTAACTGCCTCTTTATTTATTTGAACCACTTGATTCACTGGTTCTTCTATAATCGTTTCAGATAAAACAATTCTTTCAATCTCTACATCATTTTTAAATTTTGCTCGATAGATAATTTCTTTTAATCCGTTTTTTCCTTTAGTAATAACTTTACTCGTTCCTTCTTCACTAGAAGCATTTTTGGTAATGGTTTCGAATGGAATTTCAACTTGTTCGGTTATAATTTTTTCAATAACAGGAGCATAATCTCCTAATAATTGTTCAATAGAGACTTCACTATTAGCTTCTGCAAGTTTTATTCCATCTTGCCCTTCTTTTGAAGCCTTTGTTATGGTAATCGTTTTATTTTCTGAAAGTTCCGAATCAATATTAGGAACCACATTTTCTTCTGGTAATACAACAATATGATTTTCTTCTAGTATATCAGAAATTTTTGTTTTTGTTGTTAAGACATTGATTTCATATTGGTTGGATAATACAATTTTTACATTTCTTATTTTGGCATTGGTAGCCATCGCACCTGCACCACAGGCAAAAATTAGTAATATCATAATTGTTATAATTTTTTTGATTGATAGTGAGGCTTTTTCATTTTTGATCATTTGAATTCATACCCTCCTTCAAGTGATATGGTCATTATATCGAACCGTCTTATATTTGTCAAATTTTTAGTCCTATTCGAAAATGCCAGTATCTATCTATATTGTATTCGGCTTGTACATAAAACATGACAAGTTTTCGCCGAAAAATAAGGTATGTTTTAATTTGCTTTTTTTATTTCTTCTCCTTCTACATCTGCCCAAATAATCTTGTTTTCTTGTACACTTTTTGGTACATCAATTAGTCTTTGGTTTTCGGAACCTCGAAATGCTAACGATGGATTTTTCTTTTCTTCCTCAAATTTTCCGTCTACAATAACATCAATGTTAGAAATGAGTTCTTTGCTTTCTTGCCAGGTATTGTACATTTTTCCCATGACATCTTTTTCAAAGTCGAAACCAGTATAACACCATATGCTTTTATTTGGGAATTTTTCTTTTACTTGTTTTACTAGTGGTAGTAGTCCTTTTTGGTTTTGGTATTCTAATGGTTCTCCTCCAAGTAGGGATAATCCTTCTATGTAATCATGGTCTAGGTCTTTTAGCACTTGGTCTATGGTTTCTTGGGTGAATTCTTTTCCATAATTAAAATTCCATGCTACTTCATTGAAGCATCCTTTGCAGTGGTGATTACAGCCACTAACAAATACGCTTACTCTTACACCTGGTCCATTTGCGACATCACATTCTTTTATGGTTGCATAATGCATATTATCATCTCCTATAAATGGGCAGACTTTGAAACCTGCCCCTATAATTGTCTTTTTTCTACATTGAAACAGTAGAGTAAGACCCCTTTATTCAATGGGGCTGTCAGCGTTAGCTGACTGGGGGTTCTTACAAATGCAATACTCTTGATTTGATTTCTTTGGTTTTTCCTTCGTTCCAGAAGTTTTCTCCTAGGTATCCACAGGTTCTTCTAGTTACATTCATTTTGCTGTGGTCTTTGTTTCCACATTGTGGACATTCCCATTCTCCTTGCTCATTGATGATGATTTCTCCATCAAATCCACATACATGGCAGTAATCAGATTTCGTGTTAAATTCTGCATATTGAATGTTGTCATAGATGAATTTTACAACTTCTTCTAATGCTTTTAGGTTATTTTTCATGTTTGGTATTTCAATGTATGAAATCGAACCTCCTGATGAGATTTTTTGGAATTCGCTTTCAAAGGCAAGTTTTTGGAAACCATCTATTTTTTCACGAACATCAATGTGGTAAGAGTTAGTATAGTATCCTTTGTCTGTAATGTCTTTAATTTCGCCAAAACGTTCTTTATCGATTCTTGCAAAACGATAGCATAAGCTTTCTGCTGGTGTTCCATATAGTGCAAATCCTATATTGGTTTCTGCCTTCCAAGCATCTGTTGTTTCTCTTAGATGTATCATTACTTTTAAAGCAAAGTCATGTCCTTCTTTTGTCGTATGAGAAACACCTTTTACTAGTTTTGTTACTTCATAAATTCCGATATATCCTAGAGACATTGTTGAATATCCGCCTTTTAGTAATGAGTCAATTTTTTCTCCCGATTTTAACCTAGCAATCGCTCCATATTTCCAGTGAATAGGGCTTGTGTCTGATGTGGTTCCAAGTAATGCATAATGTCTGCACATTAGTGCTTCTTTACAAAGTTCTAGTCTTTCATCTAATAACTTCCAGAATTTTTCTTCGTCTCCACCTGCAATAATTCCTATTTGAGGTAAATTTAAGCTAACAACTCCTTGGTTAAATCTTCCTTCAAATTTGTAATTTCCGTTTTCATCTTTCCATGGAGATAAGAAACTTCTACATCCCATAGGGCTAAATACGTTTCCTTCATAGTTTTCACGCATTTTTTTAGCTGATATGTAATCTGGGTACATTCTTTTACTAGAGCATTTTACTGCTAGTCTTGTTAGGTAGTCATATTTTCCACCAGTTAGGTTGTTGTGTTCATATAGTACATACACAAGTTTTGGGAAAGCTGGTGTTACATATACCCCTTTTTCGTTTTTAATTCCTTTGTAACGTTGTCTTAAAATTTCTTCAATAATCATGGCATTTTCTTCTATATATGGGTCACCATCTTCTAAGTTTAGAAATAATGTTACAAAAGGGGATTGTCCATTGGTGGTCATTAATGTGTTAATTTGATATTGTATGGTTTGTACCCCTGCTGCAAGTTCGGTTTTTAATCGCTGTTCTACCATGTCATCGATCATTTCTTTGGATAGCTTATCTTTGTAGTTTTCTTCTAATTCCTTTTGGAATTTTTCTTTGCTTTTTCTTAAATATTTTCCTAAATGTTTTAGGTCAACACTTTGTCCACCATATTGATTACTTGCTACTGCTGCAATAATTTGAGTCGATACCGTACATGCTACTTGGAAGCTTTTTGGGCTTTCAATTAGTTTTCCATTCATTACCGTTCCATTGTCTAGCATGTCGCCAATGTTGATTAAGCAACAGTTGAAAATTGGTTGTAGAAAATAGTCTGCATCATGGAAATGTAAAACTCCTTCGTCATGTGCTTTGGATATTTTTTCTGGAAGTAGAATTCTCTTGGTTAAATCTTTTGATACTTCTCCTGCAATATAGTCTCTTTGTGTAGACGCCAAAACGGCATTTTTGTTTGAGTTTTCTTCTAATAATTCTTTGTTTTGATTTTTGATTAATCCTAAAATGGATTCATCTGTCGTGTTTTGTTTACGTACCAATGCTCTTGTGTAACGATATACAATGTATTTTTTGGCAAGTTCGTATTTTTCATGTTCCATTAGTTGTTCTTCAATAATATCTTGAATGTCTTCTACTAACATTCTTTTTTTATCTAAATCTTGAATATATTGAATAATTTCATTAATTTCCTCTTTATTTGCTCTTTCTTTTGGTCGTACCTCTTTGTTTGCTTTTTCAATCGCAGTTACAATTTTATCTCTATTATAATCAACTGCTCTTCCATCTCTTTTTATTACCTTCATTGTTTTTCCTCCCCCTCGAATCATGCTCCTATTATATCGCAAGTTTTATTTTTTTCTGTTGCAATTGCAACAAATTATGAGAATGGAGGGTTTGTCTTTTTCATTTCCGCCTTGGTGTAGGAATATTTCTTTTATTTCATTTATATTACAAATATGTGACATTCCACTTTTGTCGAATTTTGCCGAAAACAATGTATATTACCTTCTTGTTGCATTTTTCGTGTGTTTTATGTATAATTAAAGAAGTTCGAAAAAGAGGTTGATAGATGTGGATACGAATTTAGATTTATCCGAATTTATAAAAGATTTAGATTGTCATTGTGCAAGAGCACAAAAAAAGTCCTTTAAAAAGGGAGAGTTGATTACTTCTTATATTGCCAAACGTAATCAGCTTTGTTTCATGATGTCTCGGAGAAGCTGATTTAATTCGTTATGATTTTAATGGAAACCGTACCATTGTTGAGCATTTTTCGAATAATGATATTTTTGGTGAGATTTTTTATGTGGTAAATACGAATAATGAATTATTTGTAGAAGCAAAAAAAGCATGTACCGTCTTGTTTTTCATTTACGATGACTTGCAAACGAAATGCAATCCAAATTGTACGTTTCATACGATTTTATCGAATCATCTTTCTGCTCTATTTTTAAATAAGGTCATTGAATTAAATACCAGAATTGAATTATTAAGCAAACGAACCATTCGTGAAAAACTACTTGGTTATTTTAATGTTGTTTCTTCTAAAAATATGGGAAGAACTTTTCAAATTCCCTTCTCCTTAACAGACCTTGCCGATTATTTAAGCATTGACAGAAGTGCCATGATGAGGGAGTTGAAATTATTAAAAGAAGATGGATTTATTGAAAAAAGTGGCAATCGCATTCGATTGTTGTATAAGTAGAAAGCCTCTTATTTGCAATTTTATGTAAAATGTTGTACAATATAAAGTGATATAGGAAATTACCTTTTTTTTAAATTCCTATACTAGTAATTATTATTACTGTAGCATTTCATCATAATCAAACAACAATAGGAGGAAAAATCATGTTTAATTTCAATGGTAACGTTTTTTCAGGGAACAGTGTAATAATGGTAAATGGGCAAGTTATAAATGGAAGCGGATTTGGTGTCGGCACCCCCAAAAAATTTGATGAACGGAAATTTGCAGATGGAAACAATATTGAAAAGATAATAATTGATACTACATTTGTCAATACCACTGTTTCGATTTCTAATTCATCAAAGATTGAAGCACACTTTTACGGGCAGGCGAATATTGATGGAAATGTTGATTTCGATGTTCGTACAGCAAATCATGAACTTAGAATCATCTTAAAGTTCTCAGGCAGTTGTTGCAATGGCGACTTAAAGCTCGATATTACTGTACCTCGGAAAACATTTAACACCATTACCGCAAAAAGTTTGTCAGCAGATATTACTATAAGAGAAGGCGTTTCAGCAGATTTTCTTAAAGTAAGAACCCAATCTGGCGATTTGGAAACCAGTGCAACATTTACCAATCTTTCTGTTTCAACAACAAGTGGAGATGTTGACCTTTATATCGATGCAACCAAAAACATTTCTGTCGAAATTTCTACAACGAGCGGAGATGTAGATGCAGAATTTAACAATATCGGTCACATCAATCTTTCCACAAGCGTACTTAGTGGCAGTGTAAAAAATCGCCATAGAGGTGGAACTGGTTATACGGCTGATGTAGACATTTCTGCCACAAGCGGAGATATAAAAATTCGCTAATTCCAAGATATTAAATTTACGTGATTTTGCAGTCTGTGCTATTTTCGAATAGCACAGATTGTTTTTGATTGCTAAGCAAGAAAGGACACACCTTCTAAATCAATCCCCCTCAAAATTACGAAAGTAATTTTGAGGGGGATTGATTTTCTTCTCTTACGCAAATATCTCGTCAAATTCTTCTCCATCGATTTTTTCTTTTTCTAGTAGGATTCCTGCTACTGTGTGAAGTTTATCGATGTTTGCTTTTAGGATTTCTTCTGCTTTGTTGTAAGCAATATCTACAATTTTCTTGGTTTCTTCATCAATGATGGCTGCGGTTTCTTCTGAGTATTCTTTGCTTTGGGCAAAGTCTCTTCCTAAGAATACTTCTTCTTGGGTAGAACCTAGCGTTAAGGTTCCAACACGTTCACTCATACCATATCTTGTTACCATATTTCTTGCAATTTTGGTTGCACGTTCAATATCATTACTTGCTCCTGTGGAGATGTCATCTAGGATTAGTTTTTCTGCTACTCTACCACCAAGTAAGGATACAATGTTTTCTTCCATTTCTGATTTTGACATGAAGTTTTTGTCTTCGGTTGGACGATACATGGTGTATCCTCCTGCCATTCCTCTTGGTACAATGGAAATTTGATGTACCGGGTCTTGGGTTGGTAAGAAACGGCTAACTACGGCATGACCTGCTTCGTGGTAAGCAACTAGTTTGTTTTCTTTTTCGCTTCTTACTCTTGTTTTCTTTTCTGGTCCCATGGTTACTTTTACCATGGCATCTTCAATTTCTTTCATTCCTATTTCTTTTATGTCTCTTCTTGCTGCAAGTAAGGCTGCTTCATTTAATACATTTTCTAAGTCTGCTCCTGCAAAGCCTGAAGTGTTTTTGGCAATGGTCTTTAGGTCTACATCTTCTGCTAATTTTTTCTTTTTGGCATGTACTTCTAAAATTTGTTCTCTCGCTTTTACATCTGGTGCCGATACAACAATTTGACGGTCAAATCTTCCTGGTCTTAGTAATGCTTTATCTAATACATCTGGACGATTGGTTGCAGCTAGCACAATAACCCCTTCGTTGGTTCCAAATCCATCCATTTCTACTAATAATTGGTTTAGGGTTTGTTCTCTTTCATCATGTCCTCCACCTAGTCCTGCTCCCCTTTGACGCCCTACTGCATCAATTTCATCAATAAAGATGATACATGGTGCTTTTTTCTTTGCTTCTTCAAATAGGTCTCTTACACGAGATGCACCTACACCAACAAACATTTCTACGAAGTCGGAACCACTGATAATAAAGAATGGTACTCCTGCTTCTCCTGCTACTGCTTTTGCAAGTAAGGTTTTTCCTGTTCCTGGTTGACCAACTAATAATACTCCTTTTGGAATTCTTGCTCCCATATCGGTGAATTTTTTTGGACTTTTTAAGAATTCTACAATTTCTTGTAATTCTTCTTTTTCTTCATCAACTCCGGCTACATCTTCAAATGTAATGCGGTTTTGCTCACTTTGTCCCATTAGTCTTGCTTTGCTTTTTCCAAAGGACATGGTTTTGTTTCCACCTTGGTTTGGGTTCATCACAAATAGCCAGAAGATTAAGAAGATGATTAGTAATCCAAATGGGGTAAGTAGGCTAAGTATGGTAATAAAGATGGATTGACTTTGCTCGGTTAATTTAACATTTCCTTCTTTTAGAGTTGCTTCTGCATAAGTCATGAAACTATCGATGCTTGGTATGTTTACTTCTTTTTTATTGGCATCTCCTTTCACCGTCACATATGCTTTTTTGTTATCGGCCGATAATTCAATTTCCGAAATTTCGGCACTTTCCATTTTAGAAATTAATTCTGAATACGTCATTTTGGTATCTTGGTTATCTAAAATAGATGTTAATAGTACAATAAAAATGACTCCTATAATTAGCCACATGGCTAATGTTTTTAATCCGTTTTTCAAGTTAATTCCTCCCTTTAAGTATAAGTATGTATCTTTGTTTTCATACTTTTCATTTATTATCTTTCATATTTGTTTGCACTATACCATATTTTATTTTTAATTGCAAGCATTTAAATGTGTCTTTTTTGTGTCGAATGTAGTCATATCAAGGTTTTGCTTACGGAACTATTGGTTCTTTATAAAAAATATTTTTTGATTTTTTACTAAGATTTTCACTTTTTTGTTAGGTATTAGGAACTTGTTTCCAATATTTCTCCTACATAGCAGGATAATGTCTTCAATATGCTTTTTTTCAATTCCTGCACTAGAACCAAATAGTTGTCTTACGGAATAAAGCACCATACGGTTCTTGATGACCTCATTTAGAACATTAAATTTTTTTAAGTCGAGTATGATTTCCTGATTTGACTGTTCTAATACGATTTCTTTATATGCTTTTTCTACTTCTCCTTCAATATATTCATCTTCTTTTCGAATAATACTTGCCATTCTTGCAATTGCTTCTATGATATTTGGATTATATTCTTCTTTTAAGTATGGGATTAACTGGTTTCGTACCTTATTTCTCGTATAACGATTATCGAAATTGCTTTGGTCAATTTTCGGTTCTAGTTTTTGTTCGTTACAATACTGCTCGATTTCCCCTCTTTCACATTCAATCAGTGGTCGAATATATCGTTTTTCTCTCATTGGTAAGGTTCCTTTTAAACCAGAAAGCCCTGCCCCCCTAAGGATGTTCATAATGGCGGTTTCTACTAAATCGTTTTTTGTATGAGCAGTAGCAATTTTGTTTGCCTGCTCGCTTTTTGCAATTTTTTCAAAAAAGGCATATCTTACTTTTCTTCCCATTTCCTCTATTCCTATTCTTTCCTGTTTTGCCTTTTCTAATACCTTTTCTTTTTTCACATAACAAGAAATGCGATTTTCCTCACACATGTTTTTTACATATTCCTCTTCAAAATCCGCTTCTTTTCGAATGCCATGATTCATATGGCATACCACAAAAGTAAACTTTATTTCTTTTTGCAATTCTAAGAAAAGATGAAATAAACAAGTAGAGTCAGGTCCCCCTGACACTCCAAGCACAATATGATCATTTTCTTCTACCAAATGATATTTCTTAATTGTCTGCATTACTTTTTCTTTTAACATATCGCTTTTCCTTAATCTCGATATTTTTCAATATTGGTGAATTTGGTGTAATTGCCAAGCCATAATAGTTCTACAGTTCCAGTGGAGCCTGAACGATGTTTTGCAATAATCACTTCTGCTACGTTTTTCTTTTCGCTATCTTCATTGTAATAGTCGTCACGATACAAGAACATAACAATATCGGCATCTTGTTCAATGGCTCCTGATTCACGAAGGTCAGATAACATTGGTCTATGGTCTGGACGTTGTTCTGGTGCTCTTGATAATTGGGATAAGGCTATTACTGGTACATTGATTTCTTTGGCAAGTATTTTTAACGAACGACTGATTTCGGAAATTTCTTGTTCACGACTTCCTCCTCTTTTGCTACTTCCTTGTACTAATTGCAAGTAGTCGATGACAACTAATCCGATATTTTTTTCTAGTTTTAGTTTTCGGCATTTGGCACGTATTTCCATAACCGAAATTCCTGGTGTATCATCAATATAGATACCAGATTCGGAAAGTGGTCCTAATGCTCCTGCTAGTTTCATCCAATCTTCATCATCGATTTTTCCTGTTCTTACTTTGTTACTATCTACCATGGCTTCGCTACATAGAATTCTGTTTACCATTTGTTCTTTGGACATTTCCAAACTAAAAATAGCTACTGGTGCTCCTGCTCTAACGGCCGCATTGGCTGCAATATTTAGTGCAAACGCGGATTTTCCCATTGCTGGTCTTGCGGCAATTAAAATCAAGTCCGATTCATGAAGTCCTGCTGTTTTATAGTCTAAATCTGCAAATCCAGTTGGAATACCGGTTATATGTTCTTTCTGATTATATAATTTTTCAAGCCCTGCAAAGGTGTCTACTAAAATATCTTTTATGGAAGCATAGCCCTTTTGGTTCTTTTTTTGCATGACATCAAAAATTTTCTTTTCTGCTTGGTCCATAATGTTTTCTACTTCTTCGGTTGGGTCATAGCCTAGTGCAATAATTTGGTTTGCTGTTTGTATTAGGCTTCTAAGCATTGATTTTTCTTCTACAATTTTAATGTATTTGTCAATATTGGCGGTAGTTGGTGCCATGTCTGGAAGGCTTGCTAAGTATTCTAATCCACCAATCATATCAAATTTACCAATTGATGTAAGTTCTGCTTTTAGCGTAATAATATCAACTGGTTCTGCTCGGTTATATAGGTTTAAAATGGCTCCATAAATTGCTTTGTTATCTTCACGGTAAAAATCTTCTTCTTTTAGTACTTCAATAACGGATGTAACTGCTTCTTTATCGGTTAACATGCTTCCGAAGAACTGCTTGTTCTGCTTCTATATCGCTTGGTGGTACTTTTCCTAATTCCATGGCTTTTGCTCCTTTTTGGTATTTCGTATAGTAACGACAAGTATTGTCGTCTATTCCTATTTGGCGGACGAGCAATGCTCGCCCCTACATGGTTACAACGTTTATTTTTAATTTTGCCACTACGGTATCGTATAGTTTGATTTCAATAGGAAAGGTTCCTATTACTTTAATTGGTTCGTTTAATAAGATTTTTTTCTTATCTACTTTAATTCCATATTGTTTGTCTAAATTTTCTGCAATTTCTTTGGAAGTAATGCTTCCAAACACTTTTCCATTTTCTCCTGCCTTTACCGAAAGTTTTAATATAATATTTTCAATCTTTTTTGCCGTCTCTTTGGCTGCCTCTTTTTCTAACTCTTTCCTATGCTCCTCGGAGGATTTTTTGGATTGTAAATTCGTTAGGTTTCCCTTATCTGCTGGAACTGCTAGGTTTTTAGGAAACAAATAATTTCTTGCATACCCATCATTTGCATTAATAATCTGGTCTTTTTTTCCTACTCCTTTAATATCTTCCTTTAAAATTACTTTCATATTTTTCCTCCTTAATCTATGTAGGGCGATTAAAATCGCCCCTACAATTAATTAATTTCCTAATTCCTCAAAATATTCATCAATTTTGGCTATTAATTCTTCTTTTGCTTCTTGTTTTGTTTTTCCTTCTAATTGGGCTCCGGCAAGGGTGATGTGTCCTCCACCTCCTAGTTTTTCTAGGATGACTTGTACGTTGATGTCTCCTATGGAACGACCGCTAATGCATACTTTGTTTCCAATGGTACCAATGACAAAAGAGGCAGTTACATCACTAATGGTTAATAATTCATCTGCTGCTTTGGCACAAATTAGGCTAGCATCTTTTGTTTCTTCTTCATAGGTAGATATTGCAACGGTTTCATGTATAATCCTTGCTTCTTTTACAATATTGGAAATGGTTTTATAACTTGCTAAATCGCTTTGGAACCATTTTTTTACTCTTATAATATCAACTCCACATTTTCGTAAGTATGCTGCTGCTTCAAAGGTTCTAACTCCTGTTTTAAAAGTGAAGTTTTTGGTGTCTACCATAATTCCTGCATATAATCCTTCTGTTTCAACTGTTTTTAACATTACTGGCACTTCTACATATTGCAATAATTCTGTTACCAGTTCTGCTGCTGAAGATGCATATACTTCATGAAACATTAAGGTTGCATTATCAATATAATCGGTACTTCTTCTATGATGGTCGATTACTACAATTCGATTGGTTTTTTCTAATAATTCTGGCACTTCTACATAGCTTCTTTTATGTGTATCTACAACAATCAATAATGTTTCATTTGTTATTTTCGCTAGTGCTTCTTGTTTATCAATAAAAATATCTTCCTCTTCTTCTTTTCTTACAGAATCCATAAAAGCACTTAAACTTAAACCTACATTTTCGCTTACAATATTGGCTTCTTTTCCAAGACTTTTTGCAATTCGATAAACTCCTAAACTAGACCCCATCGAATCGATATCGCCATTGGTATGTCCCATAATCATAATATGGTTTGCTTCTAGCATTAATTCTTCTAACGCATGTGCAACGGTTCTTGCTTTTACTTTGGTTCTTTTTTCTAATTCTTGTACTCTTCCTCCGAAGAATAAATATTTTTCATTTTCACGAATGACCGCTTGGTCTCCTCCTCTTCCTAGAACAATATCCATTCCAGATAGAGCGGATTTGTATTTCTCATATTCAGTCGCTCCTTCGTTGGAAATCGAGATACTTAATGTAATTTGTAATCCACCTTCTAA
This sequence comes from uncultured Clostridium sp., assembly GCA_948470025.1. Taxonomy (GTDB): domain Bacteria; phylum Bacillota; class Clostridia; order TANB77; family CAG-508; genus RGIG8482. The sequence goes on from CAOKNG010000010.1 coordinate 33,953, forward strand.
TTTGATTTCCTTAATTGCATCTAAGATTGGAAATTTACTTTCCTTTATTTTTTCTAAGTATCGTTGCTCAAAAATATAAACAAAGGTATCACGGTCTGATTTAATAATAACCCCTTTGGATTCGATTGCCCAATCATACATTGCTTTTTCAATTTTAGCATTTACTTGTGGTTTATCTTCTGTTTCAATCCTTTGCATCATTTCTTCATAATTGTCAATTCGAATAATTCCTATACAAATTTGGGCATCATGATATTTTTTCACTGCTTTTACATATTCGGTATGGTCAATAAAATATAGTAACACCATATATTCTGTTTGATTTTTTCGTTCATTGGTTTTGGATTTTACATATTCTCCTATAATTTTATAATTTCGTTCTCCAATTTGCTGTTCTTTTTGTATGGTTCTATCCTTTGTGCGGTTACTATCTTTATCTTTTATTTTTTCTTCAATTTCTACTTTCATTTCTTGCATTAAGTAATTTAATGTTTCTTCTATATTCAGATTTTCAAATTCACTTACAAATTTGGAACTTTTATAGATAATGTTGCCATCAGTTTCCACAATAATCAGTGGAAATGGTGAGTTAATTAATGTATTTTTAGCAGCAGAATCTACTTCTATGGTTAATTCTTGTATATGTTCTGAAATTTCTGCTTTTCTTTTATTGCTTGTCCAAAATGCGTAAAAACAAATCAGTGCATAGATTAACACTGCTGGTATGATGAATTCAATCTGATAGAAACAAAGAATCACAAGTAATATTGCAATAATAATTAAGTATATTTTGGTTCTTGAATTGATAATTTCAAAAGCCCTTTTATTTGAATTTTGCATACATCCTCCTTTTATTGACAAGTCTATTGTACGCCCTTTGGGCACTTTTGTCAACCACTTTTGGCAAACCACTTTATTCCAAATTTTAAAAATGAACCTTATCCATGACATTCAACTTCATGAATAAGATTCCTTCATTTTACTTTCTATTCACTAATTATCCATGCTCCAGTCTCATCTTGTGTTGTTGTTTGGATATTTGGTTTTAAATACACTAATGGAAATTTTACATATATCCATCATACATTTGCATAATTTCTCCTTTATCTTGTAACATTACTTCTCTTAATTTCATATTTATTTTCCCTACCAATTACTAATTTGCAAGCCAATTAGCTATATCATATATTTGTATTCCTTCATACTGATAATCTTCATGTTTTGTTCTAGCAATTATTACCTTTGGGTAAGCATCTTTAATTTGTAATAATGGTTCAACTTCTCTTTTTAAAGTCTTATCATAACTTATATCATCTGATACTTGAATATATAATTTTTCATTTCTTTTCATTGCAACAAAATCCACTTCTTTGTTATATAAAGTTCCTACATAAATTTCATAACCTCTTCGTAATAATTCTATAGCCACAATATTTTCATATACACGTCCATAATTAATATTCTTTGTCCCTAATTTAGCAAATTTAAATGATTGGTCTACTAAATAGTATTTGTCTATTGAAGATAAGTATTTTTTACCTTGAATGTCATATCTTCTTACTTTATAAAAAGCAAATGCATCGCATAAATAATTAATATATGAAGCTATTGTTTTATCATTTGCATTTATATTATTCTCATTTAATTTATTAGCAATATTTCTATATGATGTTAAATTTGAAATATTATCCATCATAAATTCAGTAAGACTATTCATTAGTCCAATATTTTGTATCTTATATTTTTGTCTAATATCTCTTACTATCAAAGCATTATAGACATCATTTATATAATTATATCTTTTTTTAATATCATCATACTCATATGAACCAGACAATCCACCTTCAAAAACATATTTATCAAATGCTTCTTCAATATTATTATTTTTAAAGTAAGCTAAATATTCTTTAAAAGAAAACGGATAAATTTGTAATTCATAAGTTCTACCAGTAAATAAAGTAGCTAAATCACTACTTAATAAAAATGCATTTGAACCTGTTATATATATATCATATTTTTCCTCCGCATGTAAGCTATTTATTGTTCTTTCAAGTAATTTCTTTCTATTATTTTCATATAAAATCACCTCGAAATTATT
>CAOKNG010000011.1 GCA_948470025.1 uncultured Clostridium sp.
CCTATTTTTTTCAATTAATACCCTCCAGTATGATTTTCATATTTTCTTCTTTTTCGTTTGCATCTAACCATTTTGTTTGCTTATTTTTTCGAAACCATGTTAATTGTCTTTTGGCATATCGCCTCGTTTCTTGTTTTATGGTTTCAATCGCTTCTTCTTTTGTTATATTCCCCTCTAAATATTCTTTTATCTCTTTATATCCCAATGCTTGCATAGCTGTTGGATATTCGTGGTAGGTTTTAAGTATCTGTTTTACTTCTTCTATTAATCCTTGTTCTATCATAATATCCACTCTTTTGTTAATTCTATCATATAGTTTTTCTCGTTCCATAGTAAGTGCATACACTTTGTAATCATAAGGTACTTCTTGTTTTCTCGATTCAATTTCTTGTTGGGTTTTAGTTTTTCCAGTTTGATGATAGACTTCTAAAACACGTAAAATTCGTTTTTGGTCATTTGGAGTAATTTTTCTCATTGCTACTTCGTCAATTTTAGTTGCTTCGTCATATAGTGTTTGCAATCCTTCTTTTTCTACTCTTTGTTCTAAATATTTTCGATATGTTTCGTCAAATTCCATTTCTGGATAATCAATATTGTAAATAAGAACATCAATATATAAGCCTGTCCCACCTACAACAATTGGTGTTTTCCCTTTTTGTAAAATTTTTTCTATGGCTTTTATGGCTGCCTTTTTATAATCTGCTACACTATATCTCTCATTTGGTGGTACAAAATCTAATAAATAATGATGAATTCCTTGCATTTCTTCTTTGCTTGGTTTTGCACTGCCAATGTCCATTTCCTTATAAATCTGCATTGAGTCTGCCGAAACAATTTCACCATTTATTCGTTTTGCAAGTTCAATGGATAGCGCAGTTTTCCCGAGAAGCCGTTGGTCCACAAATGACAATTATTGTTGGCTTTTTTTCTAATTTTTGCATTGTTTCGTTATCCTCCCTTCATAAAAAAGGTTTGTAGGGGTCGATGCCCACATCGACCCATTCTAATTTTGTGCCTTGTTTTCGGGTCGATGAGGGCATCGACCCCTACATTGATTTATTTAATTACATTTGATAACAATCCTATTTCAAATGTTTTAATATAGCTTGCTTCTATAATGATTACTAATACTAACGCAATCCCTAAAATTAATAGTCTTTTTTGTACTTGTTCTGGTTTTAGGCGTTCTTGTTTGTATTTGTTTAAGATGTTTCCTAAATATGGTAAAGCAAAAATTGTGTTAATTGGTGCAAAAAGAAGTACCGATACCATTTTAGCTGTTTTTAAGAAATTTTCTTGACTCACTTGTATGCCATTTGAGCTAAATGCTACAATTGTCCATGTGATGATTAAAACTACAAAAATTCCTATGATGATAAAATTTAATTTTTGTTCTTTTTTAAATTCATAAATATTCGTAGAAACCATTAGGATTGCTATAATATAAATAGCAATTGATATGATTGTTATGATAAACATATTCCTCATCCTTTCGTTTTGGCATTTGTGTTTGTTTTATTGCTTGCATTTTGCAACTCTTTTTCAAACTCGCCTTTTTCTTTGGTTATTTTCTTCTTGCAAATTTTTTCTCAATATCGTCCTTATCCATACGAATCGCTGTTGGTCTTCCATGTGGACAAGTAAATGGGTTTGGAAGTTCTAGTAATTCGCTCATTAAACTATCCACTTCTTCTGGCGTTAAGTCCATATGTGCCTTTACTGCTGCTTTACAAGCAACCGTTGCAATGAATTTTTCTTCTATTTCTTGTTTTGCGGTTCTTGCTACGGTATTTATTTCGTCTAATGTTTCCATGAATAATTCTTTTGTATCTAAATCGATACAAATATTAGGAACTCCCATTAGTTTAATTGTATTTTCTCCAAATTCTTCAAAAGCAAAACCTGCTTTTCCAAACATATCTGCATTATCTCTTAGAATGTCCATTTCTTTGTGAGTTAATGTAATGACATCTGGTAATAATAACATTTGTGATTCTTTTGCTTCATCTGAATAATAATTTTTCTTTACTTTTTCGTACATTACTCTTTCATGAGCTGCATGTTGGTCAATAATATATAATTCTTTTTCAATTTCAATAATAATATAGGTACGAAAGGCAATTCCTACTAATTTATAAGTTGGCTTTTTCAATTCTTCTACTTCATCAAACATCGATATTTTATTGTCATTTTTGATTAATTCATAGGCACTTATTTTTTCTTTTTCTTTGTTTTGTTCCTCTATGGTCGAGGCTGGCAATTTTCCAAATATTTTTTCATACATATTTTCAAATTCAGGATTATTCTGAACATCGTCCATTTTTTCTAATTTTTCAATCATTTCTTGTATTTCATTGCTTGAAAATGGATTCGTTTGTTCTTTGTCTGGCTCTTCTTCTATTTCATTTTCTAACGTTTTACTTTCGCCAATCTCATTTGTTTTTCCAAATGGTTCTACTTCTTCCCTCTCAGCTTTATAATCAAATGAAAATGGCTTATATTCCTCACTATCTTCTCTTACTACTAAATTTTGCATTTCTTCTTTTTTCGGCATTAGTCCTGTTGGTTCATTTTTCTCTTTTAAAGCGGTTTCTGGTTTTTTTACCATTTTATTATCATATTGTATATTACCAATGACACCATCTACACTAGGCATGTCTATTTTTGTATATTCGCTTTCTAATACTCCTGTGTTCATTTCTTCTAAACTTTTTATTTCACTATGGATTCTATCGTCTTTCTTATTTGACATTGGGTCATTTTTTTCTTCTTCATCGTTGTTTGTTTCTTCCATACCTTGGGTTTGGATATTATCCTTTTGTAATATAACATTTCCTTCTTCATCTTCTACTAATCCAATTTTTTGAGTATCTGTAATTAATTTATCAATGTTTGTTTTCAAGCTTGAATCATTTTCCGCTTCTTCTTTTAGTCTTTTTTGCATTGCCATTAATTCTTTAAATACATCCATTTTTTTCTCTTCCATATTTTCTTTGTGCTGTTCTTTCATTTCTCTTTTTTGGAAAATATCTTCAATTACATTTACATCATTATGTACTTCTATGTCTTCTTGTTTATCCTCTTTCTTAATTTTTCGAAACAAATCGGTAATACTTGATTTTGCAGCCTGTCCGCTTGGTGAAACACTATCTTCAAACTTTGTAATTTCTGGTGTTTTTTCGGTATTTGCAACTAATTCTGCTTTTAATAATGTGTCTTTAATTGCATGGTATACCGCTTTAAATACTTTATTTTCTTCTTCAAAACGAACTTCTAATTTTGCTGGATGTACATTAACATCTACCTTAGCTGGATTTAAATCAATATTTAAAATAAGAAATCCATATTTTCCAATTGGTAATAGTCCCTTAAAGCTATTCTCTGTTGCCCCAGATAAAGTCTTATCTTTTACATATCTTTTATTTACAAAAAAGGTTTGGTTACTTCTATTTGACCTTGCAATTTCTGGTTTTCCTACAACTCCTGTAACGTGAATATCTTCGTAACTATAATCCACATTAACAACACTACTTGCAATATCACTGCCATAAATTGCATAAACAACATCTTGCAAATTACTATTCCCAGATGTTTGAAGTATGGTTTTTCCTGCATTAATTAATTTAAATGCAATATGAGGATTCACCAAAGCAAGTCTTGTCACGGTATCTTCAATATAGCCAGATTCTGTATAATCTTTTTTTAAGAATTTATAACGTACTGGCGTATTAAAAAATAAGTTTTGTACTGTAATTGTAGTTCCTACTGGGCATCCTGTTTCCTCTGCTAATAGCACTTTTCCTGCTTCTACTACAATTCGATTTCCCGTTTCAGAAGTTTCTGTTTTTGAAATCATTTCCACATTGGCAATTGCTGCAATACTTGCCAATGCTTCACCACGAAATCCCATTGATTTTACAACACTTAAATCACTTGCACTTCGAATTTTACTAGTAGCATGTCTTTCAAAAGCAATTTCCATATCATCTTTTGCAATTCCTTTTCCATTATCGGAAATGCGAATATAGGAAATTCCTCCATTTCGAATTTCAATATTAATATTGGTTGCTTCTGCATCAATTGAGTTTTCTACCATTTCTTTTACAACAGAGGCTGGTCTTTCAATTACTTCTCCTGCCGCAATTTTGTTGATGGTTAGTTCATCTAATAATACAATATTTCCCATATAAATATCCTCTTCTTTCTAATTGTTCACTTTATATGGATTATATCATTTATTATTATTTTTTGTATAGTTTTTTGGAATAATTTATTGATTTTTCCTAGATAATTTTTAATCTGTTTTGATTTTTAAAATGATTTTACGATGAGTAAAATTTTTGAAATAACGAAAAGCACCTATGCTTGCTTTTCCTATTCAGAATTAAATAGCAGTTTGCATTTTCTTTGTTTTACTGTCTATCAAATCGATGTCTAATAATACTGCTTCCATTCGATCATTTAGCTTTTCTTGTCCTTTTTTCAATAAACGAATATCTTTTCTTGTTTCTTTTTGCCCCATCTTTAATGTAGTAATATCTTTTATTATTTTCTTTTGATTTGTTTTTAGCATACTAATATCTTTCATCATCGTATTTTGATTTTCTTTTAGCTCACTAATATCTCCAATCATTCTAAGTTGTGTTTGTAACATTTCCTCTTGCTTTTTTTGTTGTTCACTCATAACTTGTGCCATCTTATCTTGCTTTTCTCTTAGTTCATTAATATCTTCTTGCATTCTTCCTTGGTTTTCTTTTAGTTCAGCAATATCTTCTTGCATTTTTCCTTGGTTTTCTTTTAGTTCAGCAATATCTTCTTGCATTTTTCCTTGGTTTTCTTTTAGTTCAGCAATATCTTCTTGCATTCTTCCTTGTGAATCAATTACTTTATCAAGCTTATTTAATATTTCTTGTGCCAATACATCACTCATATTTTCACCTCCTCTTTCTTTATTTAATAAAATTATCTTACCATATTCTAGTATTCAATTACAAGTATTTTTTTCATTTTGTAACACTTTTTTGTAAAAAGAATACTATATACCATACGAAAGAACAAAAAACTTAGTTCTTTATGGGGAGGTTACTTAATTATGAGAAATTGTTGTAACAGTGAGATTTTGTGGTTCATTATCTTATTCTTACTATTGTTTCGGTAACTGTGGAAGCAACTGCTGCATAAGTAGAAACTAGCAATTCTTACCCTTAAACAGAAAAGTACATTTCATATGCGAAAGGGGGGAAAGATTATGCCAGAGAACAGAGGTTGCGGATGTGGATGCGGCTGCGGTTTCGGTGGAGACGGTTGCATTTGGATCATCATCGTTATATTAATTCTTTGCTGCTGTTGCGGTGGAAACGGCTTCGGCGGTGGATGTGGTGGATGTTGCTAATTAACTTAGCAAACCATCAAAAAAAGAGGGGCAATGTTCGTTAAAGAACGCTCCTCTTTTTTTGCAATGGATAAAAGTCTCTCCATCACAGATTAAAACTAGGAATGATTACCAGAGCATATAGAAATATCGCAAATATTCCTACAAGTAGAAGCATTGGAAATGTTCCCATTCTTTCATGTAACTTATCAAAGACTTCACTAATCCTTTCTGTAGTTTTACCTAACATTTCCCAAAACCATTCTGTCTTTTCGAAAAATTTATTAAACATTTCATTTTCCTTTTGTTCCTCTTCTACGAATTCTGGTTCCAAGACTGTAGACCCTTCATCATCCTCATTTAGCATCATATAGTCTAAAAATTTCCGTAACATTTTAATCTCCTTTTCATACATTTATTTGTTTTCTATACTACTATTATACTACATTATGAAAACTTTTTCAATTAATACATTCCGCCCATATCAGCTGGCATATCATTATGACCACAGTTACATGCTTTTTCTTCTTTCTTATCGGTTACAATACTTTCCGTGGTAAGTACCATAGAGGCAATACTTGCTGCATTTTGAAGTGCACTTCTAGTTACTTTTGTTGGGTCAACAACACCTACTTTTTTCATATCAACATATTCGTTATTGGCTGCATCAAAACCAAATCCTACTTCATTATTTTTTACTTTTTCTAAAATAACCGCTGGTTCTAAACCTGCATTAATTGCAATTTGTTTAATTGGCTCTTCTAATGCTTTTCGTACAATTTTTGCTCCTAATTTTTCGTCATCTTTTAATTCTTTTATTGTTTCCTCTACTTTTTTACTAATATTTACATAGGCAGTTCCACCACCTGCAACAATTCCTTCTTCTACTGCTGCTTTTGTTGCAGATAGAGCATCTTCAATACGTAATTTCTTTTCCTTCATTTCTACTTCTGTTGCTGCACCTACTTGAATAACTGCTACTCCTCCTGCAATTTTAGCAAGTCTTTCTTGTAATTTTTCGGTATCATATTCACTTGTGGTTTCTTCTAAATTGGCACGAATTTGTTTTACTCTTTCAGCAATTTTTTCTTTATTTCCTGCTCCATCGACAATAATCGTATTTTCTTTTTGTACCTTTACTTGTTTTGCTCTACCTAGTTGTTCGATTGTAGTATCTTTTAATTCTAGCCCTAAATCTGAAGTAATTACTTCTCCTCCTGTAAGAACCGCAATATCTTCTAGCATTTCTTTTCTTCTATCACCATATCCAGGTGCTTTTACTGCTACTACATTTAGCACTCCTCTTAATTTATTTAAAATTAAGGTTGATAATGCTTCTCCTTCAATATCATCACAAATAATAACTAATTTTCCAGATGCTTGCATTAAACTTTCTAATAATGGTAAAACTTCTTGGATGTTGCTAATTTTTTTGTCTGTAATTAAAATATATGGATTATCCATAATTGCTTCCATTTTTTCTGTATCGGTTGCCATATATGGAGATACATATCCTTTATCAAATTGCATTCCTTCTACTACGTCTACATAGGTGTTAGAAGTTTTTGATTCTTCAATAGTAATAACACCATCTTTGGATACTTTTTCCATTGCATCTGCAATTAAGGTTCCAATTTCTTTGTTATTAGCAGAAATGGTTGCTACTCTTGCAATATCTTCTTTTCCATTTACATTTGAACTAATGGTTTTTAATTCTTCTACAGCAACTTCTACGGCTTTATCCATTCCTCTTTTAATTGCCATTGGGTCTCCTCCTGCTGCTACGTTTTTAACACCTTCTTTAATCATGGATTGTGCAAGAACAGTTGCTGTTGTTGTTCCATCTCCTGCTACATCATTGGTTTTGGTAGATACTTCTTTTACTAAACGTGCTCCCATGTTTTCATATGGGTCATCTAATTCGATTTCTTTTGCAATGGTTACACCATCGTTTGTAATAAGAGGTGCTCCAAAACTTTTATCTAATACCACATTTCTTCCTTTTGGACCTAAGGTTACTTTTACGGTATCTGCTAATTTATTAACACCCTCTAATAATTTTTTTCTGGCTTCTTCGCCATATTTAATTTCCTTTGCCATTTTATCTCAAATCCTTTCTTTTTTGTATTCGAACGACCAATGCAGGTCATTTATTCTACCACTGCTAATATATCGTTTTCTCTTACAATAATTAGCTCCTCTTCTTCATATTTTACTTCTGTTCCCGAATATTTACTAACAACAACTTTATCTCCTGTTTTTACTTCTAATGGAACGATTTTTCCATCTTGCTTTAATCCTGGTCCTACTGCAATAACCTCAGCAATTTGTGGTTTTTCTTTACTACTTGCAGAAAGAATAATTCCACTTTTGGTTGTTTCCTCACTTTCCATCATTTTAATGACAACTCTGTCTTGTAATGGTTTTAACATGATTTTTTACCTCCTTTAAAATTTGCTTATTTTGTTTTAGCACTCTATTTGTCTGACTGCTAATAATTTATACCTTTTATTAGCAATTGTCAATACTGTTTGCTAAAATTCACATATTTTTCACAAAAAAACGCTCATATCATTGTATGAACGTTTTTTTAGATTATGCGTTTTGTTTATAAGGGTTGCATGATATGCAACCCCTACGTTTATTCATTTGCATTTTCTTTTGCCGCTTTTACTAGTGCTTGAAATAATGGTGCTGGGCGGTTTGGTCTTGATTTAAATTCTGGGTGGAATTGTCCTGCTATGAAAAATGGATGGGATGGAATTTCTACAATTTCTACTAATCTTCCATCTGGTGATGTTCCTGAGCATATCATGCCAGCGACCTCAATTCTTTCTTTATAGTCATTGTTAAATTCATAACGGTGTCTATGTCTTTCCGATATGTTGGTTTCTCCATAAATGTGGTTTGCTATAGTTCCTTCTTTTATGGTACATGGGTATGCTCCAAGCCTCATGGTTCCACCTTTTTTGTTAATTCCTACTTGGTCGTCCATAATATGAATCACTGGATTTTTACATATTTCATCAAATTCAGCTGAGTTTGCATCTTCTAGTCCTAGTACATCTCTTGCAAATTCAACGACTGCCATTTGCATACCTAGGCAAATTCCTAAAAATGGAATGCCATTTTCTCTTGCATAACGAATGGTCTGAATTTTTCCTTCAATACCACGGTTCCCGAATCCTCCTGGTACTACAATACCATCTAGTCCTTGTAAGATTTCTTTTGCATTTTCTTTGGTTACTGTTTCAGAATCGATGAATTTTACCTTTGTTTTAACATGGTTGGCAAATCCTGCATGAGTAATACTTTCTGAAACCGATAAATAGGAATCTTCTAATTGAATGTATTTTCCAACAATCGCAATCGTAACCACTTTGTCATCTTTAATATTACGAATGTTTTTAATCATTTCTTCCCATTCATGATTATCTGGAATTCTTTCTTCTAATTGCAATTTTTTACAAACTTCTTTTGCCAATCCTGCTTCTTCTAACATTAATGGTACTGCATACAAACAGTCTGCTGTTTTATTCGGAATAACACTCGATTTTCGAACATTACAAAACATGGCAAGTTTGTCTTTAATGGCTTCTGGTATATCAGTTTCAGTTCTACAAACAAGAATATCTGGCTTAATTCCTAAGCTTTGCAATTCTTTTACAGAGTGTTGAGTTGGTTTGGACTTTATTTCGTTTGAACCAAATATGTATGGTAATAGGGTAACATGAATATAGACCACGTCTTCTGGATTTTTTTCTAGTCCAATTTGTCTGATCGCCTCTAAGAAAGGTAATCCTTCTATATCACCAACGGTTCCTCCAATTTCAGTAATAACCACATCGATATCATCATTTTCAAAACTGTAAATGTTTTCTTTAATTTCATTGGTAATGTGAGGAATAACTTGTACCGTTCTTCCTAGATAATCGCCTCTTCTTTCTTTTTCAATCACATTGGAATAGATTTTTCCTGTGGTAATGCTCGAATTTTTGGTTAAGTTTTCATCTACAAAACGTTCATAATGCCCTAAATCTAAGTCGGTCTCTGCTCCATCATCGGTTACAAAAACTTCTCCATGTTCAAATGGACTCATGGTTCCTGGGTCAACATTAATATATGGGTCGAATTTTTGAATGGTTACTTTATACCCTCTATTCTTTAGTAATCTTCCTAGTGAGGCAGCTGTAATTCCTTTTCCTAAGCCAGATACAACTCCACCTGTTACAAATACATATTTTGTGTTCATCTTACCCCTCTTTTCTTTAAAAACAAAAAAACAGATTAAAAATTTCCCTGAAAATTCAGTTTTTTTTTAATCTATTCTTTCTATGTAATTAGTTTATCATGTCATTCTACAAATTGCAACCTATTTTTACAAAAATTAAAATATTTTTTCAAAACGGTCTTTTTGAATTTCATCTGGTACTTCGATTGGATATTCCCCTGTAAAACATCCCGTACAAAATCCAGTTCGGTTCGATTTTTTAGCAATTTCTAATAAGCTTTCCATACTTAAATATTCTAATGAATCGGCTCCTATTTCTTTTCTAATTTCTTCTATGGTTTTATTATTTGCGATTAGGTTTTCTTTACTTGCTACATCGGTTCCAAAATAACAAATATCGGTATAAGCTGGGGAAGCAATACGTAAATGTACCTCTTTTGCTCCCGCTTTTTTTAGGGTTTGTACAATTCTGGTAATCGTGGTTCCTCTTACAATGGAGTCATCTACTAATACAATCTTTCTATCCTTTACATTTTCTTTAATTGGATTTAATTTTAAGGCTACTTTACTTTTCCTCTGTGCTTGTGTTGGAAGAATAAAGGTTCTTCCTATGTATTTACTTTTTACAAATACCATGTCATATGGTATTTTCGATTCTTTCGAATACCCAAGTGCTGCATCATTGCCGGAGTCTGGTACACCTGCTACAATATCGGCATCCACTGGTGCTTGACGAGCCAAATATTTTCCTACTTCTTTTCGGAATTTGTGAACATTTAATCCGTCAATTGTGGAATCTGGTCTTGCTAAATAGATATATTCAAAAATACATAATCCATCATTTTTCTCATCTGCATAAGTAACAGAGGTTACTTTATTATCGGTTACAATAATCATTTCTCCTGGTTCTACATCTCGTATAAATTCGGCTCCAACTGTGTCTAGCGCACAGCTTTCAGATGCAAATATAATGTTATCCCCTAGTTTTCCCATACATAAAGGGCGAAACCCTTGTGGATCTCTTAGAGCAATTAGTTTCTTAGAAGACATTACCAATAACGAATATGCTCCTTTAATATATTTTACTGCATTTCTTACCGCTTCTTCTACACTATGCGTTTTTAATCTTTCTCTTGCAATTAGGTAAGCAATTACTTCTGTATCACTTGTTGAATTAAAAATCGCTCCTGCATTTTGTAATTCGTCTTTTAAATCCATTGCATTCGTTAAATTTCCATTATGAACAAGACTAAGATTTCCTTTGGCATATCTTGTTACAATTGGTTGTGCATTTTCTTTTTTGGGTGCTCCTGTGGTAGAATAACGAACATGTCCTATTCCCATTTTCCCTTTTGGTAAGGTATCTACAATATGTGGTTTAAATACATTCGAAACAAGCCCTACATCTTTATGGTAAGAAACAACTCCACCATTATTTACTGCAATCCCACACGCTTCTTCTCCTCTATGTTGAAGACTTGAAAGCCCTGCACAAATTACTTGTGCTAACTCTTCTTCATTTTTCATCGAATACATTCCAAAAATTCCACATTCTTCTCTTAATTTACGAAACATCGTTTTTGCACTCCCTTATACCAAAATTTGTCTTTTTTCTCTTATTTTCGTCTTTTTTGCACTATACTTTTATTATAACGGAAATTTTATAAAAAGTATAGTGGCTATTGTAATTTTTTTTGGTTTTTGATATATTGTATGTATCCCAATGGAAAGGAAGGATTTTTATGTACAATTTGGTTGTATTTGCATCGCGGTAATGGAACTACTTTACAAAGTATCATTGATGCCATAGAAAATAAAGTTTTGGATGCTAACATTTGTCTTGTTGTATCTGACCACGAGGACGCCTATGCCTTGCAAAGAGCAAGAAATTTTGGTATCGCGACTTATATTATTACCTCTAAAACCACGAAGGAAATGGATGAAGAATTAGCAGTAAAATTGCAAAAATATCCTGTCGATTTAATTGTGCTTGCAGGATATTTACGAATGATTGGAAATAGATTATTAGAAAAATATACCATTATTAATACCCATCCTTCTCTTTTACCTAAATTTGGAGGAAAAGGGATGTATGGAATGAATGTACATAGGGCAGTTATCGAAGCAGGTGAAGAATACAGTGGTGTCACTCTTCACTATGTAAATAACGAATATGATAAGGGAAATATGATTAGACAAACCAAAGTAAAGGTAGAACCAACCGATACCGCAGAAACGCTATCGGCAAAAGTGCAAAAAGCAGAAAAAATGCAATTGGTAGAGGCTTTACAGGAATTTGTGAGGGAAAAGAAATAATCTCTGGTTTCTTTTTATTTAAAACAAATCATTTGTCGGCTTGGGTTGCATAATATGCAACCCAAACTGGCATTTTTTAATGCACATAAATATTTCCGATGTCTTTTCGGTAATCTAATTTGGTATCTACATTTTCCTCAATTACCTCATATACCTTTTTTCTAATTTCTTCTAAATCTTTTCCTGTTCCTTCTATTGCAAATAGTCTTGAGGTACTAACCGATGTATAGGTATTTTCTCCTACTTGTTTCGCATTTGCAAAATATAGTTTTAGTCCTGCTTGTTTTATTTTGTTTGGATTTAAGGTAAACACACAAGGTTCTGTGGCTTTGCTAACAGCATATTCTTTGCTAACCATATATACTGTAAAGGTACAGTTATTGGAAAATTTGCAATTTTCTTTTGATAAATCTCCATTTATAATATGCTCCATTACTTCGGTAAATGGTGTTTCTAATGCATTTAGTACATTAATTGCTTCTGGGTCTCCAAATCTTGCATTAAATTCAATAAAACGAATACCATCTTTGCATTTGAAAAATCCACCATAAATCACTCCTGTAAATTCCATTGCATCTTTGTTCACATATTGAATGGTTTTCTTTATTAAATCAGCACACTCATCTATATCCGCCTTACCTAAAAATGGTAATAATCCATTTGCAAAGCTCATGCACCCCATTCCCCCAGTTCCTGGGCCTTTATCATTTTCATATCGATATGGATAGTCAAAGGTAATTGGTGTTACGACAATATTCTTGCCATCGGTAAGAGCCATTACGGTAAATTCTTCCCCCTCTACCTTATCTTGTACAATTACTCTACCGCTTTCTTCAAGGCAAGATGTGGCATACTCATATCCTTCCTTCTTTCCTTTAAAGTGAATGCCCCCTACTTTTACACCTTTTCCACCAGTTAATCCCTCTGGTTTTACAACAAATTCGTCATTTTCGTAGTGTCCCATTGCTTCCTCTAACTCTTCCTTCGAAGTAACGCAAAAATTCTTAATTACCATTTCTGGTTTTAACTCTTTTACAATCTCTAAGGCATATGTCTTACTCCACTCAAGTTTTGCTCCTTTACTTGTTGGTCCAAACACTTTTAAACCAAGACTTTTGGCAAGGTTAATTAATCCCTCTTGTAATAAATTATCACTACTTACTACACATGTTTCAATTCCTTCATCTTGAATCAATTTCTTAACAATTTCCTTGTCAAATGGAGACCCTATCAAATACTTTCCTCCTGACTCTTCTATCGCCTCTATCATCGATGGGTTCTCGTATGGTAATACACTATATAATGAATATCCTTTACTGATATATTCAGCCAAAACCGCTTCTCTTCCGCCATTTCCTAATAACAAGCACTTTTTCATATCATATGCTCCTCTCTTTTTTCTTAATCATATAATGAACCAAGAAAGATTGTCAAGTTTTACCCTCGAAAATTATTAATTAACCTATCTCTACTTATCACCAATTCTATCTTTTTTCTATATACTATAATAGACACATTTTATAGCTTTTACGGAGGTACTTAGAGAAAATGAGAAAAATACCTTTAGATGAACTACCACCAGAAACAACTGGTATAGTAGATACATTAAATTGTAATGGTGCTATTAGAAGGCGACTTTTAGATTTAGGAATTGTGAAAGGAACAAAAATGCTTCCTGTCTTAAAAAGTCCTTCTGGGGATCCTACTGCTTTTTTGATTCGTGGTAGTGTGA
The DNA here is from genome assembly GCA_948470025.1 of uncultured Clostridium sp. Classification (GTDB taxonomy): domain Bacteria; phylum Bacillota; class Clostridia; order TANB77; family CAG-508; genus RGIG8482. The sequence goes on from CAOKNG010000011.1 coordinate 13,651, forward strand.
TAGCACTTCGAAAAGAGGATGCTAATTTAATTTTTGTTAATGTTTAAAATTCGGGCGGACTTTGGGGCCCGCCCCTACATATTATAAAGAGGTGATTTTGTGGGACTTACCTGTAGTTCCTGTGGAACAAATTTGTTAGAAGATGATATGCTTCTACTTCAAAAAAACTGTGATTATACCATTGCTTTGGCGGGAAATCCAAATGTTGGAAAAAGTACAATTTTTAATGCCTTAACTGGTATGCATCAACATACTGGAAATTGGCCTCGGAAAAACCGTTAGTAATGCTTGTGGTACTTGTTTCCATAAGAATAAAAATTTATTATTTGTAGACATTCCTGGAACTTATTCACTTATGTCGAATTCCCAAGAGGAAGAAATTGCAAGGGATTATATTTGTTTTGGAAAACCAGATACAACAGTTATTATTTTAGATGCTACTTGCATCGAAAAAAACTTAAATTTAGTATTTCAAATACTTGAAATTACAAACAAAGTGGTTGTTTGTGTCAACCTACTAGATGAGGCAAGAAAAAAACACATTCATATTGATTTAAAGAAGCTGTCCTCTTATTTAGGTGTTCCTGTAGTTGGATGTGTTGCTAGAAAAAAGAAAACTTTACAACATCTACTTTCTACCATTGTGAAAGTAGCTTCTTCCTCCATTACTTGCAAGCCAAATCTTATTACCTACCATCCTACGATTGAGGATAGCCTTCTTATGTTGGAAGCTACTGTTCAAAAATATCTTCCAAAGGAATATTCTCATTTATCCCGATGGACTGCTTTAAAATTAATCGATGGCGAACCAAGCATTCTTCACTCTATGGAAAAAAATTTTTCACTTTCTTTTTTAGAAGAAGATATCCAAAATAAATTAAATGAGGTAAAAGAACTTTTACTCCAAAATGATATTGATGAAGACAATTTTCGTGATAAAATTGTCTCTAGTATTGTACTAAAAGCGGAAGATATTTGTAATCATGTTGTCTCTTACGAGAAATTTGCACGGTACATACCGTGACCAAAAAATTGATAAAATCCTAACCTCCAAAAAATTTGGTATTCCTATCATGATTTTGTTTTTAGGAATTATCTTTTGGCTTACCATTACTGGAGCCAATTATCCATCTAGTCTGTTATCCGACTTTTTTGGTATGTTACAAGAAAAGCTCCTATCGCTCTTCCATACTCTACATGCACCAACTTGGCTAACTGGCATCCTAATAGAAGGCATGTTTCAAACCGTTTCGTGGGTTATTTCCGTTATGCTACCACCGATGGCAATCTTCTTTCCAATGTTCACGATTTTAGAAGATTTAGGCTACTTACCACGAATCGCCTTTAATTTAGATAACTACTTCAAAAAAGCGTGTACCACAGGAAAACAGGCACTAACCATGTGCATGGGATTTGGTTGTAATGCTGCTCGGTGTTGTTGGCTGTCGAATTATTGACTCTCCTCGTGAACGATTAATTGCCATTCTTACCAATGCCTTTGTGCCTTGTAATGGTCGATTTCCTTTTTTAATTACAGTTGCTAGTATTTTTATTGGTAGTGTTGCTACTGGTTTTCATGCTTCTATCTTGTCAACTCTTACTGTATTGTTGGTTATTTTACTTGGCATTTACCTTACATTAGTCGTATCCAAAATTTTATCGAAAACCATATTAAAAGGAATTCCTTCTTCCTTCATTTTGGAACTTCCTCCTTACCGAAAACCTCAAATCGGTAAAGTGATTGTTCGTTCTCTTTTCGATAGGACTTTATATGTTCTTGGTAGAGCCATTGCAGTGGCTGCTCCTGTTGGTATTGTTATTTGGTTACTTGCTAATATACAACTTGGCGGTATGAGTTTACTTGGGATTACTGCTACCTTTTTAGACCCATTTGCTAAACTTATGGGGCTTGATGGTTATATTTTAACTGCTTTTATTTTAGGTATTCCTGCTAATGAAATTGTTCTTCCTATTATTTTAATGAGTTACATGGCAAAAGGAAGTTTAGTCGACCTTGAAGATACTCATATGATTGGTACTATTTTATTGCAAAATGGTTGGACGCTACTTACTGCTATTAATGTTATGATTTTCACATTACTCCATTTCCCTTGTAGCACAACCTTGCTTACTATAAAAAAGGAAACTGGAAGTTGGAAATGGGCTATTATCTCTTTTGTTCTTCCTACTATTTGTGGTATTGTTATTTGTATGGCTACTACTCTTTTGTGGAATGTGTTAATATAGAAACAGTTCGTGAAAATAGACCATTTTTTAAAAGTAAAAATGGTCTATTTTCATGCCCTATAACATATCAATTATTCTATTTCAATCGTCTCATCATTTTCTAATATTTCATATTCTATTTCGTCAAAACTTGAATGATCTGTTAATACAATATCAAATGTATTTCTATATGTCTCTATATTTTGTTCTATCTTTTTATCTAAAAATCCTACTGTTATTGTACTATTTAATTTTTCTTCTGAAACCATATTAATATCATCTATAATATCACCCAATAATAGTATGTATTCTCTATTACTAATTTTGTCTTTTACCTCTTTTGAAAATGCAATTTCGTTTTTATTATATGGTGTAACATTACATATATGATTTCCATTGTTATCATAGTAATTAGCATATACATATATGTTATCATAGTAACAATCCTTAACCTTCAAATATTCTTCTAAAACATTTCCTATACTACATGATACAATGATAACTGGTATGTTCATCTGATTCATTTTATTTAAAAACTCTTTAGCCCCATCACGAAGTTGTAAATCAGTTGCCCCGAACCGCTTTCTTAACGATATCATTATTAAAATTATTTTGTTTTAATAACTCCATATATTCTTTAAATCTATCTGAGTAAGCTTGCTTTTTTATTTCTTTGCTTTCATAGTCCTTTGGAAATGTTTTGTCATGAATTCGATCGTATTCATTTTGAAAGTTTTCTCCTAATAGATTGGAATAGTACAAAACTCTCCAACAACTTATACTATCCCCTTTTGTTAATGTTCTATCAAAATCAATTAATACATAGAAATTATCTTTATTTAGTTTAATGGTATTTAGTTTATTTTGATTAATATATCTCATGATGTTTCTCCTTTTATTTTTTACTACTTTTCTATTTCTTTATCCTATTTCAATCGTCTCATCATTTTCTAATATTTCATATTCCACTTCGTACTTATCAAACATTTCTTTAATAAAATTATAGTCTGGTGGAAATGCAGGATTATCCATATGAATTGGTATTGTTAAAACTGCCCCTACTTCTTTTGCATATAATGCTGCTTCAAATGCTGACATGGTTAATCCATGTCCTGTTACTGGAATGCATAAGATATCTGCTTTATATTCATTCTTAAAACAGATTGTATCACTCGTTGTATATAGTCTGTTATCTCCATCATCAATAATATATCCCACATTTTCATATACTTCTTTTCCACCTTTTAATAGTGGTTGATACCCATGTATTGCATGTACTACTTCTATTTTTATACTGTCTAATTCAATAACGTCGTTTTCTTTTACGATGCTTATATCTAATGTCTTATTTGCCTCTTGCACTTCACTAGTTGAATATATTACTATATCTTTACTTAGTTTTTCTAATACTTCTGTATTGCAATGGTCTGGATGCTTATGTGTTATTAGAATAATATCTACATTGTTCCATATTTCAAAATACTCGTCTTTATATTTTAATGTTCCTGGATCGACTAATATCTTTTTTGCTTTTGTTTCAACTAATAAACATGACTGTGGAAATTTTGTAATTTTCATAACGAATCCCCCCTAATTTTCCCTTATCATATCATAACTTAACCAAAAAATAAAGAAGTATCCTTATAAAAAGATACTTCTTAAACAAAACTATATGAGTTCCCATATATAAGTGAGATCTAAAATCTCAAATTAGATTAATCCAATTATATAATATGCAATAGAATAAAATATATACAAAAAAGAGTAAAGTTTTAAAACCTTACTCTTAAAATTGCCCTTATATATTTCTATATAAGTAAGTACCACCTTACGTGGAAAATATTTATTAATTTAATTATAACATACTTTTAAGCAATGTCAAGATTTTTCAGAAGTCTTTTTTCTAGTCTGTGTATGAAATTACTAGATAACTCTCCTACTTTATAAATTAAACGTGCTTTGTCTATGCATGTAATTTGTTCTGCTTTTGCTTTTGAAGGTAGTTTGTTTAATTTTCCTTCTATAACATCCTCTTGCAGTATTTTTTCATGCGTATTATACAATTTAGGTGAACTAGAGATTGGTATTACTACTACTGTACTTGAAATACTATTCTTAATCGAATCTTGCATAATAATTCCCATATGTGTATTACATAGTTCATTACCTATGTTTTGTCCAAATTCAATTAAATAAATTTCACCTTTTCTTGGTCGTATTGGATGTAATTTATTTTTTCTACTAGCTTCTAAAGTTTGGGATTTATCTATTAAATCAAATTTGTGAATAAACCATTCAAAATGTATTTTAAAATTCTCTCTATTTATATATTTCTTAACACTTTCTATTACATAATCTAGCATATTTCGTTTCCCTCATTCCTTAAATTATTATACTTATATAGTATAAAACATATGTTTGTATTTGTCAATTGTTTTCATTCGTTTTTTCAAAAAATTATACAATCATAGAGGGTATCCTATAACATATCAATTATTCTATTTTGATCATCTCATCTTCTTCTACTATTACATCAATATTATACTACCAAATCTTAATTATCCCCGCACATTCCGAATATTTTATGAATTCACTATGTTCAAATTCTTTCTTTATTTCATCATATACAAAATATATTTCTTCATAATCCCAATGTTCTTGGTATTTTGCCTCACATTTTTCTAAATCATTTCTTGTTTCAAACGCAATATCTCCAATATAAATTGGAGCCTCCTTATTTAAGACTAGTAATTCTTTTATAAAATTAATCTTATCTTTGTCTGTTAAATGATGTAAAGAATATGTTGCTATAATAGCATCATATTTTTGCTTCTTTAATTCTTCTACTAATCCTTCCTTAAAATCCCCTTTATATAATTTTGCATTCGGCATTTTCTTTTTTGCTAATTCTACCATTTTATCTGAAAAATCTTGTCCATATATGTTACATCCATTTTCATATAATTTGAAAGTCAAAGTCGCTGTTCCAAAACCAATATCTAATACATTTTTTGAAGAATTTTCTATTACACAATTATATATTGCACTTAGAATTTTCTTATATCCTGCAAATGGATATGTATTATCACTATCATGTATTTCTACTGTCTCATCATAATTATCTGCCCATAAATCAAATCCTTCATTATCAAGCATTTTCCCTTCCCTTCCATACTTATATTTTAATTATTTCCTTTAATTATTAGTAATTTTTGATATTTCTAACTTCTATACTAGGAACTGTAATTTCATGTGGTAAATCAAATACAAATTTTACAGTATTTGCAACATCTTCTGGTGTTAATCCTGTATTCATTATATTTTCTGGCAATTCATTATTTGCTCTTTTATAAAAGTCCGTTTGTATTAATCCTGGGCATACATCTGTTATCTTAATATTGCTTTGTGCTAAATCATTTTGAATTGCTTTTCGAAAAGCATTGGCTCCTGTTTTTGATGCGTTATATATTGGAAAAGGTGGTTCACACATTACTCCACTTTGAGAATTAATATTGATGATTTGCCCATAGCCTTGTTCTTTCATAATTGGAAATATACTTTTAATCATTGCTATTGTTCCAAATACATTTGTGTCAATGACTTTTTTTATTCTTTCCAAATCATTCATTTCTTTATAAATAGGCTTATCCATTTTTGATAAATCGCCAGATATCCACATACCTGCACAATTTATTAAACAATCTATTGTTTTATATTTTACTTCTATTTCATTAATGATATTTACTATTTCTTTGTCATTTGAAACATCACAAATATAATATGTTGCATTTGTTTGCTCTGCTGTTCTTTTTAAGTTTTCTTCATCTATATCAATTAAAATTAGATTGTTATTTTTCAATATGTTTGCTATTGCTTTCCCCACACCGTTAGCCGCTCCTGTAATAATTACATTTTTCATAATTCTTGCCTCCTAATGCTATATATAAATAATTCTTCCTTATCCTATCATAACTTAACAAAAAAATAAAGCTAAAACAAGATTTTACATCTCATTTTAGCTATAGCATAATCATAAATATCCTATTTACTTTGCAAATCTGTTAAATACTTCTCTACTAACTCTATTAACTCTTTCGCAGTTTCAATTTGTAATGCTGTTGTTTCACTACTTGGCTCATATTCTTCATCATAATCGCTATCTTCTCTTATGGTTTTTGCTTGAGAAATTTTTCTTCCAATTTTTTTAGGAAAAATTTCAGTACTAACATATTCTTTATTAAAATATGCTATTACATCTTTATGTCTTTTAAAGTCTTTTTTCTCTATTGCTAATACTGCTTTTATCGCATAAAAAATTGAATAATAAGCTCTATTATTGGCTGCTAATAATTGATTTTCTCTATATAATAAATTAGCTACTTGATATTCTTGTTTCGCTCTATCTAATCTATATTTGGAAAAGCTATTTACTGTAATTTTTTTATCCATGCAAAATAACTCCCTCCTTGTTAACATTCATATAAAAAGGTATTACATCAATTCTATCATTATATTTTTCAATATTTTTTATTAATGGAGAAATAATAAAACCTGTTTCTAATTCTATGTCAAATGCAATATCTGATATAGTATTTCTGTATTGCTCTATTTCTACATTATTGAAATCTGTTAAAATCATTATATCAATATCTGAACTTTTATTATAATCTCCTCTTGCATATGAACCATACAATATTATTTTTCTTAATCTATTGCCTAATACTGTTTCTACTTTCTTTAAAAAGTCATTAATTATTTTTTGCACATTGTTTGGCATATCTATCACCTCTAATTCCTCTATAGTATAACACATAGTTTATCAATTTTAAACTCTTCCTTCCTATTTTATGAATATTTTTATTTTAAATATTGCTTAAATTTGTAAGAATGTTTTATAAAGCTATTATCCTCATAAAATCGATGAGCACTTTCATTTTTAATATAGCTTGTTAATTCTATTACTTCACAATCATTTTCTTTTGCATAATCTACTGCATTTTGTAATAATGCTTTTCCAATTCCCTGTCTTCTATACTCTTTATCAACAATTAAGTCCTCAATAAAACTTTGTTTTTTCGCTCTATGCAGTTTCACTTGAATTTCAGAAGTTAATATCCCTACAATTTTATTATTTAAGATTGCTACTATATAGTAACTATTTGTATCCTTCAATTTTAAGTTATAAATCTCTTTAAATTTCTCATATTTTAATTTGCTTTCATATAATTCATTTAGTAATTCAAATACTCTATCTAAATCATTTAATTCTATTTTTCTTATTTCCATATCTATGTCTCCTTATTTAATATCTGTTTCATAATTTAACTTTAAATGATTTTCTTTTACCTCTATTTTATTACCTTCCAAATTCACTTCAAAATACACTCCATCTGGTACTCCATCATCATTAATATTTTCAGTTAATGACCCTACTACATAATAGTTTATTCCATCTTCTACGTTTCTCTTTGTCCAGTGTTGGTGCCCAGAAAAAACCGCAATTAGTTTTTTATCCTTTTTCAATATTTCTTTTACTTCTTTTCTGTTTCCTAAAAGAGCATGTTCCGAACAAGATTCAAACCACCAATTTCCTTTCATATTATCTTCTGCAATTCCGAAATGAGTAAACAGGATAGATGGTAACGTATTCTTTTCTAAATCATTTTTTAACCACTCTAAATCTTCTTTCGATATAAATTATGTTTTTAAGATTCCTCCAGATTCCACTCCTAAACTTTCATTTACCTCTAATCCTAGAAATACAAAATGATACCCTTTTATATCTACCGAAAAAGTGGAATGTTCATACCCTATAATTTGTTCTACTTCTATTCTTGAACTCATAGAACGTAAGTCATGATTACCTATGGCTGAATAAAATGGTACTTTTATTTTTTTTAACATATTCCAAATAAATTTTAGATTAATAATATCTTTATCATGGTCATTAAAATCTTCCACTAAATCCCCTAAATTGATTGCTACATCTGGTTTTATATCGTTATTTATCTTATTGGTTAGTTGTTCTAATAAAGGAACAGCATATTCCACTAATTTTCTTTTGATTATTGAACCATTCTTTACTGGTCTTTCTGGTGCATAATGAATATCCGAAAAAATAACTAATTTACATTTTGATTCTTGTAACATATCGCAATCCTCCTAATTCTAACCATCTTTTTCTAGTGCCATCATTGTTTTTCTTTCCTATTTCGAATTCTAACATAAAAATCGTAAACACGCAAATTGATCTGTTTAATTCTAACAAAGAGTAGGCAATATATCCTACTCTTTGTTAATTATTTTTTATTTCTCTACTAACTGAATTTTTGCTTGTACATCGTTTAGGCTTACATTTAAATATATTTTCTTATCTAAATCCTGCTTTCCTATTCCAAATTTTGCTTGTATTTCGTTTTTATTTTTAGTTGTGCCCATGTCCGTTGCCATATAAATATTATCTTCTCCATCCGATAAATAAAATGCTGCATCTCTTAATTTATCAAATTCTTTGCTATCCATATCTTTTCCAGCCATTAGAAAATTTCTTAATTCCTTTATATTGGCTTTTATGGATAGACCTGTTTCGGTTAATTCTGCTTTATTTAGGGTAATTCCTTCTATTTCTTTCTCTAGCATTAATTCTATGCTTGTTCTTTCATAAATCTTTTCTGGTACATTTATTTCAAATTGCCATTCACTATTCGATAAGCAAACATTTTCGAATTTTCCGTTTTCTTGATATATATCGTATCCAATATCAAATATACGAATATACAATTTTTTACTGTGTGGAAATCCTGTACTAGAATTCATTTGAATGCTAGAGTCACTGCTTGAGACTACATCACTTAATACCTCGTTTGATTTTATTCCTAATTCTTGTTTTAAGTTTTTCCAACTATTGTTCTTTTTGCTTATGCTTGATATGCTTGGCCAAAAAGTATACATATTATTATTTTCATCATACACAGCATAACCATAAGAAATTTTTTCTGGTGTTTCTGGTAATTTCATATCTAGTCCAATGTACACATAGTCATTTGTCATCATAAGCGATTGTACTTTGATTCCTATTTGGTCTTGTACTACATAGTCCATAGAGATATTTTCTAAGTACCCTTCTTTTGTAGCTTCTTCCATGGTAATGTTCCTTGTAATAATGTTTCGATTTTGATATTCTTGATATGCTATATTCCATGCAATGTTTGCATATATCGTTTGTGTTACAAACCCAATTGTTACTATCATAACAAAAATTGCTGCTGTATTGATTACTTTCTTTTTCATACTCTTTCCCCCTTTTATTTTCTTCATAATTGACTCATAATTTTTTTGTTTACCATATTCCTTTTCGAAATACTCTTTGATAATTTCATTTTTGCTCATATTCCTCCCCCTCTTTCCAAAACGTTCTTTTTAATTCTTTTATCGTTCGATATAAGTAGTTTTTTACTGCTGATTCGGTTAAGTTTAGTTGGACTGCTATTTCTTTAATTTTCATATCAAGTCCATAGTAAAGATAAAATATTTTTGCAATTTTTACATCTTTGTTCTCTAATATTTTCCAAATTTGTGCCACATTTTCTTTGGTAATAAATTGCACTTCTAGGTCTATTTTTTCATCGGTTGTTTCTAAAGCTTCTAGCTCTATTATGTTACTTCGTTTTTGATAATGAAAGCGATAATATTTTTTGATAATATTTTTTGCAATTCCAATCAAAAAAGCTTGACTCTTCTCTACCTCTATTTTTTCAAGTCTCTTCAATTTTTTGTAAAATTCCACATACGTTTCTTGTATTAAGTCATTGACATCTTCTAAATTATTACAATGGGAAATCATATATTTTAAAGTTTCTTGGTAGGTTTGTTGATAAATTTCTTCAAAATTTTTTAGTTTGATTTGAGTACTCATTTTCTATCCCCTTTCACCCTATACGTGCACTATTTTTTTAAAAAAGTTTCAAAATTAATTTACTTTTCCATTATTTTCTCATATCAATCACTTTTATCATATCTTTTTCTACGATTCTATACCATTTTAAGAAAATCTTAACTCTTTTTCATAATTTCTTAAAAACTAAACTAAAAAAATTGGCTATAATAATTCTGAGGTGAAAATACATGCAAAAAAAGAAAAAACATAAAAAATCCTATTCCCGTCTAAAATGGATTTTTCTTCTTATTATTTTTTTACTTGGTGGAGTTTATTTACGATATCGTTTTTTTACTGATGATACACAAACGATTTCCTCTACAACACCTGTTGTTTCCAAAAATGAACATTATTCTGGAGTTGGACAGAGTTATGTTCCTGATGGGAATGGGTATTCTACTACTTTTACAACAGCAAATGGAAAAACATATAAAGAATATAAACAAAATGGATATAGCCCTTGGGCAGAGCGTTATTATTGGGGTGGTACCATGGCTGAAAATGGTTGTGGTATAACATGTCTTGCTACTCTTGCAAGTGGATATGGTATGAAAGATACCCCAGAAGATTTGCGAAAGAAATATACTTCTAATAACACATCGCATCTTGCTGGTGAACGTATTTCACAAGAATTAGAAAAATATTTTCATCTTGATAATTCTGATTTTCTTTATGCTGATACTTATTTTCAAAAAGATTATATTTTTGATTGGTTAAAAGAGGATAAGCCGATTTTAATTTGTGTTTGGGATAAACCAAATAATAAATGGACAACCTCTTCTCATTATATGCTACTTCTTGCAACCGATAATATTTCGAAAGTATATGTGTCAAATCCAAATGGATATTTTGGTGGACCAAAAATGTCTCGGTTGGTATGAATATACCGATGTCTTACCCTATATTGCAAAAGCATTGTTTATTGAAAATACGTAAGAGGCGACCATTGGTCGTCTGTGTTTATCGAAAAAGGACGTGCCATGCACGTCCCTTGTTATTTTGTAATCCTATTTTTTTGTGTAATTGTTTTTTCTAATAGTTCTACTGTTTTTTCTATTCCAAATTTGTCTACATTGATGCTAATATCATAATGGCTAGCATCTTTCCATTCTTGCTCAGTATAATGATTATAGTGTTTTTGTCTTGCTTTGTTAATTTTGTCAATTTCTTTTTTGGCAGTAGCTTCTTCTAGTCCATAATATTTCACCGCTCTTGCTACTTTTTCTTTTTCATCACTATATAAGAAAACTTTTATCACATGTTCCTCTTCTTTTAAAATATAATCTGCACATCTTCCAATAATAACACATGAGCCTTTTTTTGCAATTTCTTTTATGGCATTGGTTTCTGCAATAAATAAGTTATCATCATTGGTTAAGTTGTTGTAATATTGTGAATTAAAGTTGGCAAGTAGCTTATCTTTCATAGTTTGTTCGTTTTTTTCTATGTAAGAAGCCGATAATCCACTTTCATTTGATACCATTGTAATTAAATTTTTATCATACAAACAAATTCCTAATTTTTGGGCTAGCAATTTTCCTACATAACGACCGCCTGAACCATATTCACGATTAATGGTAATAATCACATTTCCTTTTGTATTAACATTATCTTGTTCTTTGCTTATTACTGTTTCATTTTCTTTTTGTGTTGTTTGGTTTAATTTTTTTACCTCAAACACAAGTAAGATGGCAGCTATTGTAAATGCTAGCCCATCGGCTACTGGTCCTGCATATAATACCCCCATGACTCCATAGAATTTCGATAATAGAATTGCTGATGGGATGTAAAATAAAATTTGTCTTGATAGTGTAATAAAAGCCGATTTTGTTGGTTTTCCTACTGCTTGGAAAAAGATACCAGAGGCAATTTGTACTCCATTGCATACTGTTAGCAATAAGAAAATTCGAAAGGTTGCACAAGCAAATTCATTATAAGCTTCGTCTCCTGAACCAAATATGCTAATTAATGCTTCTGGTATTGTTTGAAATAGGATAAACGATACAAACGATACCAATACGCTTAACGCTAATACCCATTTTAAAGTTTGTTTTACTCTATCATATTGTTTGGCTCCATAGTTATACCCTACAATTGGCTGGCTTCCTGCCGCAATTCCAATAATGATACTGGTTAATATCATATTAATTTTCATAACAATTCCATGTACCGTAATTGGTATTTCTGTTCCGAATTTACTACTAGCACCATATAGATTATATAAGGTATTTTCAGCAGTAATCACAATAACAACTGCCATTTGTGTAATAAAAGAAGAAATTCCTAACATTGCAACATCTTTCATACGTTTTAAAGAAATCGCAAAACTGCTTTTGTTAATGGTAATGGTTTTAAATTTTTTCAAATAGCATATGTTCATTACAAATGTAACAATTTGGCTAATAACCGTTGCAATTGCCGCACCTTTTATTCCCATATGAAATGCAAAAATGGCAATTGGGTCTAATATCATATTTAAAACGGCTCCCGTAATCATGGATATCATGGCATATTTTGGTGACCCATCTGCCCTAATAATTGAATTTAGGGTGGTTCCTATCATTACAAAAGGAAGTCCTACTGCAATAATATAGCCATAATCCATGGCATAGCTTCTTAATTGGTCAGTTCCTCCAAATAGAGTGATTAAGTTTGGTAAAAAGATAAAAACAATGGCACCTAATAGAATGGATATAACCACCGATGCTAAAATTCCATTCCCAACTCCGTTTTTCGGCGTCTTTTTCTTTTTTCTCTCCTAATTTTAAACTCAAGTACGCTGAGGTTCCATCCCCAAACATTAATGCAAATGCTAAGCATAATATCGTAATTGGGAAAATAATATTGGTTGCTCCATTGGCTAGGTAATCCACGCCCCATCCAATAAATATTTGGTCTACCATGTTATAGATAGCATTTACGACTAATGAAATAATACATGGTACCGAAAAAGCTATCAATAATTTTCCTATTTTTTCTTTTCCTAAATCAAGTTGTTTCATTTTCTTCCTCCTTGTATTTTTATTTTATCAACAACTAACACACATAAAAACAACACATTGCTTTATGTGTTGCTTGTTCGGCATGACTTTTTTTGTCATGTTCGTTTCCATTACTAATACTAAGTTTTCTAACAGAGTAACTTATTATATCTTATGTTTGGTAACCTGTCAAGACTTGTATCGACATTTTTCTTATCATCTTTGCCGTATTTTTCGTATAAGTCTTGACTTTTATGCTATACTAGAATATGATAGATTTACTATTTTTTATGTTGAAGGAGGATTATTTTATGGAGCTAAAAGGTTCAAAAACAGAAGCAAATTTAAAAGCAGCTTTTTCTGGAGAGTCAGAAGCAAGAAATAAGTATACGTATTTTGCAAGTGTTGCAAAAAAGGAAGGATATGAGCAGATTGCTGCACTTTTTTTGGAAACAGCTGAAAATGAAAAAGAGCATGCAAAAATCCATTTTAAATATTTAAATGGAATTGGAACAACTATGGAAAACCTTGCAGATGCAGCAGCAGGTGAAAATTATGAATGGACTGATATGTATGCACGTTTTGCCAAAGAAGCAGAAGAAGAAGGTTTTAAAGAAATTGCCAATCGTTTTCGTCAAATTGGTGAAGTAGAAAAACATCATGAAGAACGTTATCGTAAATTATTAGAAAATGTACAAGATGGTACTGTATTTAAAAAAGGAAGTATTGTTATTTGGAAATGTCGCAATTGTGGACATATACATGTTGGACTAGAAGCACCAGAAGTTTGCCCTGTATGTGCACACCCAAAATCATTCTTCGAAATTAATGCTGAGAATTATTAGAATTTGTAGGATACAAGCATTAAATAGAGTTTGCTGAAAAATTCAAGATTACAAAGATACTCCTTTAAAAAGTGCATAAAGCAAGGTTTGCCTAATAAATCAAACCTCGCTTTTTTAAATCTCCAAAAATTAGCCTTCCTGCTAAGCTTATTTTATTCATATTGTTTGTATCTAGCTAATCGAATCCTTTTAGTGAAATATTTTCCAATGTAAAGCTTCAGACTCTTGAATTACTTTCCATGGGCTTATAGGGCACCAATGCCCACTAGGATAATTTTTCCACAACCATAAAAGGCTTTTTCCATATACCCTAGAAAATAGTAACATAACCGCATAGTTAAAACTTGGTGAATGAAGTGAAATTCGAGTGTTTCTTCTTAAGATTTCATCGTAAAATGAAACATATTCTTCTCCTATTTTAAAAGATTCATACATTTTTCGAATTTGTTTTAATCTCTCAGAATCCTCTGGGTACACCTCCTCACTATATTCTCCAATTTTTCCTACACAATGATGTAACTGCTTTACTGCCCTTTGAATAAATTGCTCTACAAGGGGAACTTGTAGTGGCACAGTATTTTGTATCTCTTCATTTGTACACATCGTCCGAATGGCTTTCCCTAATCTTGCCTTCTGTTTGTACAATGCTTTGTACATATCCGAATCTGCATAGGGCCTTAGCTGCCTCATACGATAAGCCACATTTGTGTACAGTAGCATCAGTGGATAAATAATATTAGGGTCCTTTCTTGAAACATATCCTTGGTAACCAATAATATTATTTTCATAATAAATTTCAAAATAGTCACTTTCATTAGACTGAATTTGAAAATATTCCAATTCCTCTGATAACTTTGATACTTTACACCACCGTTTTGTTTCTTCGAACTCACCATTGATGTCTCGAATATTTTTAGAAACATCAACTACTTCCCGAATAAATTCTTGATTTGTCACGTTCTCCTCCTTTTTTGGTACCTATACTTTATTGTAACTGGTTACCATTATACCTCTTTTCCTGAACTATGTCAATTTAGCCATATCTTTTCCTCCTTCAAATTCTTTCCTTTCGTTCTATTGACTTTTCTCATTTGTTTAATATAATAGAGTTATCTTGAATGAGAAAGGATGATGTTTGATGGATTTAAAAGATGCAATTGAACTTGCAAAACAAGCTAGACTACATGCTAGAGCTACTACTTCTAATTACTATGTAGGAGCCTGTCTTGTTACCAAATCTGGTAACATGTATGGTGGTTGTAATATTGAAAATTGTGGAATTCAGGCAATTTGTGCAGAACGAACGGCTTTTGTAAAAGCTTTGTCTGAAGGCGAAAATGATTTTTCTTATATTGTCGTTGTTGGCGGAGCAAAAGATGCTACTGTTTTAGAAAATTGTCTTCCTTGTGGATATTGTAGGCAATTTATGGTGCAATATGTGGACAAAGATTTCAAAATTTATGCTTGCTTTGGCGAAAATGATACCATAGAGGAATATTCAATTTCGGATTTGTTACCTCATGCGTTTACGTTGTAATTGATAACAAATAATGGCTATGCGTTAGAACGGAACAGGGTTGCATAATATGCAACCCCTACCGGTATATTTTTTTATTTTTCTATATCTAATTTAATATGCACATCTTTCAATTGGTTTTCTTCAACAACATTTGGTGCTCTCATTAATAAATCTCTTGCTTTTTTGTTTTTTGGAAATGCGATGACTCCTCTTAGGTTGTCTTCCCCTGCAATTAGCATTACCATTCTATCTAAGCCGGGTGCTGCTCCTGCATGTGGTGGAGTTCCATATTGGAAGGCATTGAATAAGGCTCCAAAGCGTTCTTCTACATCTTTTTTGGTATAGCCTGCTATTTCAAATGCTTTTACCATAAGTTCTGGGTCATGGTTACGAACGGCTCCAGATGCCATTTCATAACCATTACATACTAAGTCATATTGATAAGCAAGAATGTCTAATGGGTCTTGTTCTTCTAACGCTTTCATGCCTCCTTGCGGCATAGAGAATGGATTATGGTTAAAATCGATTTTTCCTTCATCGGATAATTCATACATTGGAAAATCAACGATGAAACAAAAACGATAAGTGTCTTTTTCTAATAGGTCTAACCTGTTTCCTAGCTCGATTCGTACTCCTCCTGCTATTTTTTGTGCAGTATGAAGTTCATCTGCTACAAAGAACATGGCACTTTCTGGTAATGCTTTTGTTATTGCAAGAATGCTTTGTTTTTGTTCTTCACTTATAAATTTCGAAATTCCTCCATTTAGGTTATTTTCCTTATCTAGTTTGACCCATGCAAGCCCTTTGGCTCCTAATTCATTTACTGCAAACTCACTCATATTATCGAAGAATTTTCTTCCTAATTCTGGTTGATGATTCACAACAATCACTTTAATCGTTTTATCTTTAAAGGCATTAAATTCAGTATGTTCAAATACACTTGTTACATCTTGAATGATTAATGGATTCCTTAAATCTGGTTTATCAATTCCGTATTTTTCCATGGCTTCACTATAAGGAATTCGGATAAATGGTCCTTTGTCTACTTTCCAAGAGCTAAATTTTTCAAATACTTCTGGTACCACTTCTTCTATTACAGCAAATACATCTTCTTGGGTTGCAAAACTCATTTCAAAATCCAATTGATAAAATTCTCCTGGTGCACGGTCTGCACGTGGGTCTTCATCTCGGAAACATGGTGCAATTTGATAATATCTATGAAACCCTCCTACCATTAGCAATTGTTTAAATTGCTGTGGTGCTTGTGGAAGAGCATAAAATTCTCCTGGGTGTAATCTACTTGGTACTAGAAAATCACGTGCTCCTTCTGGCGAAGAATTTGCTAAAATTGGTGTTTGTATCTCGTAAAAACCTAATTCATCCATTTTATTTCGTAAGGTTTTCATGATATTCGAACGAAGTAGAATATTGTTATGAATGTGTTCGTTTCGAAGTTCTAAAAAACGATATTCTAAACGTAAATCTTCTCTTACATTTGCCAAATTTTCTGATGTTGTTTCAAATGGTAGTACATTTTTACATTTTCCTAATATGGTAATTTTATTGGCTATTACTTCAATATCCCCTGTTGGCATTTTCGGGTTTTTGCTTGCTCTTTCTACTACATTTCCCTCTACCATAATACAACTTTCTGTATTTAAATCTGGTTTTATTTCTTCGAATTCTGGACGGTTTTCCATAACCACTTGTGTAATTCCAAATTCGTCTCGTAAATCAAGAAATGTCATTGCTCCTAAATTTCGATTTTTCTGAATCCACCCTGCTAGTTTTACTTCACTCCCAATATCTTCTTTTCTTAATTCTCCACAATTTTTCGTTCTGTATTCGTTCATAAGTGCCTCCTTTTTTCACATTTGTTATCTATTTTATAACTTTTTTGAAAAAAAGTCTATAAAGTAGGATTAAATTCTTGAATTTACGTAAATATTCTTATATAATACTAAATAATAAATTAATGTTAGAAGAAAGGACTGTATTTTATGAGTAAATTAGTAATAAAAGAACTTTATCGAAATACAAAAAGCTATGTAGAAAAACAAGTAACTTTAGAGGGATGGGTAAGAACGGTTCGTGATTCGAAAGCCTTTGGTTTTCTTGAATTAAATGATGGTACTTTTTTTAAGAATGTACAAATTGTATTTACCAATGCTTTACCAAATTTCGAGAAGCTTTGTAAATTAACCATTAGCTCTTCTGTTAAAGTAACCGGTACTTTGGTAGAAACCCAAAATGCAAAACAACCATTTGAAATTCAAGCAAGTACTATTGAACTTTTAAGTTTATCTGATGTTTCTTATCCACTTCAAAAGAAAAAGCATTCTTTTGAATACTTACGTACCATCGCTCATCTTCGCCCAAGAACCAATACTTTTTCTGCTGTATTTCGTGTAAGAAGTGTTCTTGCTTTTGCCATTCATCAGTTTTTTCAAGAGCAAGGCTTTGTGTATGTGAATACTCCATTAATCACTGCAAGTGATTGTGAAGGTGCAGGTGAAATGTTTAATGTTAATTCTTTTGATTTAGAAAATATTCCAAAAACAGAACATGGTAATATCGATTTTTCAAAAGACTTTTTTGGAAAATCTGCTCACTTAACCGTTAGTGGGCAATTAAATGGTGAAACCTTTGCAGAAGCTTTTCGAAATATTTATACATTTGGGCCTACCTTCCGTGCTGAAAATTCCAATACCGTAAAACATGCTGCCGAATTTTGGATGGTAGAACCTGAAATTTGTTTTGCGGACTTAAGTGATGATATGGATTTAGCAGAAGCAATGATTAAATATGTTTTCCAATATGTATTAGACCATTGCCCAGAAGAAATGCAATTTTTCAATCAATTTATTGACAATGGTTTGTTAGACCGAATTGAAAATGTGATTCATTCTGATTTTGCAAGAATTTCGTATACAGATGCAGTAAAAGAATTGGAAAAAGCAAATGACCAATTTGATTATAAAGTGTCTTGGGGAGTAGATTTACAAACAGAACATGAACGTTATTTATGTGAAAAAATCTTTAAAAAACCAGTTTTTGTTACAGATTATCCAAAAGACATTAAAGCTTTTTATATGAAACAAAATCCAGATGGAAAAACCGTTGCTGCTGCTGACTTGTTAGCTCCTGGTATTGGTGAAATTATTGGTGGAAGCCAAAGGGAAGAAGATTACGATAAACTACTTGCTCGTATGAGAGAATTAAACCTTCCTTTAGAAAACTATGAATGGTATTTGGATTTAAGAAAATATGGAAGCTGTGTTCATTCTGGCTTCGGACTAGGTTTCGAAAGAGCCATTATGTATTTAACAGGAATGCAAAACATCCGTGATGTTATCCCATTCCCAAGAACACCAAAGAATTGTGAATTTTAGGGGTAAATTTTCCACAAAATTTAGTACTATAAGAACCCCCAGTCACGTGGGAGCGTGACTGGGGGTTCTTAGACTACATTTTTATTCTCTTAATCAATTCGTCTTCTCGAATAACTTCTTTTTCTCCTGTTTTTGTGTTTTCAAATTCCACAAACCCTTCTTCTACCTTATCGCCAAGCACTACCATAAATGGGGTACCTAGTACTTTGCAGTCTTTCATTTTTGCTCCCATACTACTATTTTGTCTATCATCGAAAATAGTACCAATTCCTTGTTTGGTTAAGGTTTCGTATAAGGCATTTGCTTGTTTTACTTTTTCTTCGTTTTCCATTTTAGGAATAATTTGTACTTGGTAAGGTGCTATTTCTTTTGGCAAAGAAATTCCTACTACTTTTCCATTTTCATCTTTAATGGCAGAATTTTCATATATGGTTGCAACGGTTCTACTAACTCCAATCCCATAACATCCCATATAATAATTCTGTGTTTTTCCTTCTTTAGTAATATAGTTTGCCTTCATCATTTCAGAATATCTAGTTCCTAATTGGAAAATGTGTCCTAATTCTATAGTTCTTTTTTCTTGTAACTTCGAAATGTCTGTAATACCATATTCTTCTTTTAAATATGTCTCATAATCTTCTCTTTCTAAAATTTCTGTATTTAACCCAATTCCAGTTTCTTCATCATATAAAATAGTATCTTCCCCAATCTCAGAAATCATCATGAATTCTTCACTTTTCTTTCCTCCAATAGCTCCATTATCTGCCACAACTGGAATGACTGGTAACCCTAATCTTTTAAAAATTTCCATATACGCACTACGAATTCTTTGGTAACTCTCTACTAAATCCTCGTCTCCTTCATTAAAGCTATATGCATCCATCATTGTAAACGATTTTCCTCTTAATAAATAACCTCTTGTTCGAATTTCGTTTCGATATTTTTCTCCAATTTGATAAAAGGTTGCTGGCAAATGTTTATAGGATTTTAGTTTTTCTTTGGCAAACTCCACTACCGCTTCTTCTGCTGTTGGTGCTAAACAAAACGTTCCTTTGTCTGATTCAATGGTTAGCATAGTACCTTCTTTTACATAGTGGTCCCATCTTCCAGAATTTTTCCAAATACTATCTGGTTGTAGGGTTGGAAGTGATACTTGAATACATCCATATTGGTTTAACACTTCCTCAATGACACTTTCTACTTTTCTTTTTACTAGAAATGGAATATGCCCATAGGCCATAATTCCTGCTCCATATTGTACAAGTTGCCCAGATTGCATTAACATATCTTGTACTGGATACATTTCATCTAAATTATTTATTCGCATCGTTCCAATTCCTGCATTTGATAATTTCATATTCTTCCCTCATTTCTTTTATAAGTATATATTAAAATATGATTTTCGTTTTAATCATTATTTTCTATTTCTTCCTTCTCTTCTTCTATTTCGTCTTCCCTTTCGGGGTTAGGAGCCTCTTTTTTTTGTTCTTCTAAAATATCATCAATGACAATTTGTTGATTCTCATCCATTTTATATTTTGGTAAGTTTGGCAAGCTTTCTAAATTCATATATCCAAACATTTTTAGGAAATTATTTGTTGTGCGATAAGACATTGGCTTTCCTGGTGCATCCGTTTTTCCTGCTTCTTCTACTAAATTATACTCAATTAGTTTGTAAATAGTAGCATCAGAATTAACTCCTCGAATGGCTTCAATTTCTGCTTTTGTTACATTCGTATTATAGGCAATAATTGAAAGAATTTCAAGAGCTGCATTCGATAAATTCGGCTTGCTTCTTTTGTCTAGAATAGGATATACATATTCATAATATTCTTGTTTTGTGCACATTTGATAAGCATCATTAACACGAATTATTTGAATTCCCCTTTTTCGTTCTTCATATTCTTCTTTTAGTTTTTCCATAATCGTAATAACATCTTCTTCATTTATTTCTAAGCTAGAAACAAATTCCTTTATTTTAACTTCTCTGCCTGCTGCAAATAGAATTGCTTCCATTATTGCTTTTGCTTGTTCAATTTCCATATATTCTTTTTCTCCTTAGATACTTTTATTCTATCACATATCCTAATAGTAGCAAAACCATTAATAAATTATTTATATTATGCCACTTTTTGGTTCCTATGTCAATGAATTTTCTATTTTCCTTATTTTCACATTGCACTTTTTTTTAATCTATGGTAAGATAAAGGTATCTTAAGTAAAAGAGGTAAAAATATGGAAGAAACACAAAAAAAAATTACAGTTGTCACTGGTGATGGTAATGACCTAGAAATTTCAGAAGTTCGTGAACATCTAAATGTTGCCAAACCAAAGACAAAAGATAACAAAGACAAAAAAATAATTGTCCCAGAAGAAAAGAAAAAATAAGTACCATATAGAAAATCTATATGGTGTTTGTTTTTTTGCTCTTTACTTTTTATGTTAATTGTTATATAATCTATATTATATTCAATAAAGAATTTACAGGAGGTATTAACATGAACAGAGAAATTTCTATACTTGTTCAAAACAAATTGACCGAAGCCGAAAAACTTATTCGGCGTGCACCTGAAGTGGATCGCAAAAAACTCTGTGAATCCTTCTTAGCCAAAATTTCGGCTCCTGAAGAACACTGTTTTTCTTCCTCGAATATGGTTACTGTCAATTCCTTTCGCAAATTAGAGGATTTATATGGTAATCTTTGCGAAACGGATCAGGAAGATTTCTTAGAACTTTTTTGTGAACTCGCAAAACAATTTGGTGTTTAACACCAAAAACTCTAGACCTAACGTCTAGAGTTTTTGTTATTTGGTACCATTGACGTAGATATCTACAACTTTTTTACACCTTTAACGATTAATATAAATATCAATCAGTTTATTATCAATAATTTAACATAATTTTTTATAATTAGCAATAAGTATTTTTAACTTTTTCTTTTAAATAATGTAGGTTTGTCAAACATATGTCACACTTTCTTAGAAATATCTATTATTAAAGTAC
>CAOKNG010000012.1 GCA_948470025.1 uncultured Clostridium sp.
AATTATGTGTCTATAATTTTATGTCTACAACGTGCATTTAATTATACAATATTCAGATTTTTTGCAAATACTTTTACCTTATTTTGTCGAATTTTATCGAAATGTTTTTGTTGACAATGACTTGTTATGTATGTTTTAATATTCTTATGCACGGTTTTTAAGTGTGTATTTATTGTTTTCATTAAATTCCAATCCATTTTATTCACGAAATTAGTTCTTGCTATTTTCCGAAATAAACTGAAATATTTTATTGTGTAAGCAACAAGCTCTTATAAGTTGTTGTTTTGTGTTATTTTTATATGCTTAAACTCAGTGTAAATTTTTATTCAAATTTTGCTATTCTGCAAAATTTAGAAAGGATTTTTTATGTCAAATGTTTTACAAGAAGAAACATCACTTCTTTCTCCAAAATTAGATGTTGTTTTTCAAGCTTTGTTTGGATAAGTGGGAAGTGAAACGATTACTACCAATTTTTTAGAAGCGATTTTGGAACAAAAGATTAATCGTATTGATTTAAGTAAAAATGTTGTTTTACGAAGGGATTATCTAGAAGACAAGTTAGGGGTACTTGACATTATTGCTACCATTAACGATGGTGAGTATTGCAATATTGAAATGCAAGTTGCAGGTCAAGACGAAATAAAAGAGCGAATTTTATATTATTGGGGGCGAGTGTATACTAAACAGATTAAAGCTGGCCAATCGTATGATAATCTCAAAAAAACCATTGTTATTTTAATTACTGATTTTTGTGTAAAAGGATTGGAAACATTGGATTATCATACCTCCTGGAAAATTATTGAAGAAAAATATCGTAAAATCATATTGACAAAAAAACTAGAATTTCATATAATAGAATTACCAAAGATTGTTGGGATTTCTAATGATGGTGACGCTTTACTAGATTGGTTATCCTTTTTAGATAATCCCAAATCGGAAAGGGTGATGAAGAAAATGGAAGAGAATAAAGAATTAAAAAAGGCAAATGAGAAATTACAAACTTTAAGTGAAGATGAAAAATTGCAAAGGCTTGCGGAATGGCGTGAGAAAGCCATTTATGAATATAATACGGCTACAAATAACGGGTTTAAAAATGGTATGAGAAGGGGGTTAGAACAGGGGATTAAACAGGGGATTGAGCAAGGGATTGAGCAAGGGATTGAGCAAGGCATCGAACAAGGGATTGAACAAGGAATTTTAAAAAATAAGCAAGAGATTGCTATTGAACTTCTAAAAAATAACCTTGATGTGGAATTTGTACATAAGGTTACCAAATTACCGATAGAAGAAATTGAAAAATTGAAGAAGTGTTCATAATATTAATTTTAAAAAACAAATTTAGAATTTTTATATTGTTAAAACTCGTGTGAAGAATTGATTTCACACGAGTTTTTTCCTAATTCATTTCTACTTTTCCTACAATTTCGTTTATGTCTTGTATGTTGTACTTTTTCATATAATCTTCTATTCCATCGACTACTTTAACCGCAATATCTGGTGCTATAAAGTTTCCGGTTCCTATGGAAATGGCATTTGCTCCTGCTAACATGTATTCTATGGCATCACTTGCTGTTACAATTCCTCCTAGCCCTAGGATTGGTATATCGACTGCTTTTGATACTTGGTATACCATTCGAACTCCTACTGGTTTGACACATGGTCCAGATAGTCCGCCTGTGTTGTTGGCTAGATGTGGTCTTCTTGTATGGATGTCAATGCTCATTCCAAGTAGGGTATTAATTAAGGATACACCATCGGCTCCTGCATCTTTAGCTCCTTTGGCTGGCATAGTTATATCGGTTACATTTGGGGTTAGTTTTACGATTAATGGTTTGTCTAGTACTTTTCTTACTTGGGAAGTAACTTCTTTTACTCCTTCATAAGTGGTTCCAAAGGCTAGACATCCTGCCTTTACGTTTGGGCAAGATAGGTTTAGTTCGACCCCGTCAATGTTTAGTGTGTTTAATACTTTGGCAAGTTCTACATAGTCTTCTATGGTACTTCCACAGGCATTCACAATTATGGCAGTATCAAATTTTTTAAGATATGGCAAGTCGTTTTCCATAAAATAGGTAACTCCCGGGTTTTGAAGCCCAATGGCATTTAACATACCTGCTGGTGTTTCATAAACACGTGGTGGCTTGTTCCCTGGTCTTGGTTTTAATGAGGTTCCTTTGGTACAAATTCCTCCGAAGTTTGTTTAAGTCAATAAATTCTTCAAATTCTCTTCCATAACCAAATGTTCCGTGATGCAACAGTTACTGGATTTTTCATCTTAATTCCGGCTAGATTAACGCTTGTATTCATATTTTTTCTCCTTTCCTAAATTTCTACATCTGTGGCATTAAATACTGGGCCTGCTTTGCATACATGCCAGTATTCTGGGGCATCTTGTGGGCTTTTGGCGGTTTTTACCGCACATCCTAAGCATACACCAATTCCACATGCCATTTTTTGTTCTAGTGATATTTCACATGGAATGTTGTTTTCTTTTGCAAAGGCTTGCACTGCTTTTAACATTGGTAATGGTCCACAGGCGAATATTTTGTCTGGTGCTTGGTCTTGGCAGTCTTTTTTTAGTTCATTTATGGCAAATCCGGAAATTCCATAGCTTCCATCGTCTGTCGTAATAATAAGCTCGTCCGATACTTCTTTAAATTCTTTTTCTAGTGTTATTAGGTCTTTATTTCGAAATCCCAAATATACTTGTACATTGGTTGTGGTTTGTTGTTTTAGTTCTTTTGCTAGTTCATATAATGGGAAAATTCCAATTCCACCTCCAATAATGGCTACTTTGGGGTAATCTTTTACTTTAAAGGTACCATACCCAAGTGGTCCAAGAATGTCTAATTTTTCTCCTACCTTACGATTAGCAAGAAGACTAGTTCCTTTTCCTTTTACTTGAAAAATAAATTCTAATATTCCTTTTTCTTTTTCTAAATTGTAGATACTAATTGGTCTTCTTAAAAGTGGCTCAATGGCATCCACAACACGAATTTCAATAAAATGTCCGTGGTTTTGCTTGTTTTACAATTTCGTCTGCTTTTACACTAAATTTATAAATATCTTCTTTTAACTGTTCAATTTTAACAATTTCCGCTTTGCAATTTACTTTCATTTTTTTCTCCTTTTTTATTTTTTACATTTTTCGTAACTTCTCCTATGCTAAAACAGTGCTAAAAGGCCCCTTTATTTAAGAAGGCTGTCTCCGCTTAGGCGACTGGGGTTCTTTTTCCTTGATTGCTTCGTTTAATTCATCACGCATTCGTATGGCTTCGGCTCTTGTGGCTTTGGCAAATTTTTCTTCGGAAAACTTAGGTTTCCATTCGTCTTTTTGGTAGGCACACATTAGGCTTCTTGAGGCATTGACAATGCCTCCTATGTTGTTTTTGTCAAACCCTAGTGCAATATCACTTGCTTTTCCTCCGTTGTGCTCCATAGCCGGGAATTAGGAAGAAGGTGTGTGGTGCTTGGTTTCTTAAAAGTTGTAGTTGTTCTTTATAGGTGGCTCCTACAACAGAGGATATGCTACTATAACCATACTTTCCTCTTAGGGGTTCTCCCCATTTTTCAATTAATTTTGCTACTTCTTCGTATATGGTATTTCCGTTTTCTAGTTTTAGGTCTTGTAATTCTCCTGAGGATGGGTTTGAGGTTTTATCGATGATGAAAACTCCTTTTCCATATTTTTCACAATCTTCGATGAATGGTTTTATGCCGTCTGTTCCTAAGTATGGGTTTAGGGTGACAAAGTCCACATCAAAGATTGCTTCCTCATTTTCTCCTAGTGGTGTTTTTCCTAGGTAGGCATTGGAATATCCGCTTGCAGTAGAGCCAATGTCTCCTCTTTTTATGTCTGCGATTACGATCATTCCTTTTTGTTTTGCATATTTACAAGTTTCTTTAAAAACGCTAATTCCTTCTACTCCAAACATTTCATAAAAGGCGATTTGTGGTTTTACGGCTGGAATAATGTCGTAAGTTTCGTCGATTAGGGCTTTGTTGAATTCTAGGATTGCTTTACAGGCTCCTTCTAAGCTCTTTTCGTATTTGTTTGTGATACAGGTTGGTAGCATGTCGTATCTTGGATCTAGCCCCATTACAGTTGGGTTGTCTAGTTGTTTTATTTTATCAATTAGATTGTCCATTGCATTGTTCATGTTTTTTCTCCTTTTGGGTTATTTTTTTGTTTTCAGGTCGATGTGGGCATCGACCCCTACGGTGTTATTTTTCGTATACAATTCTTCCACCTACGATGGTATACATGACTTTTCCTTTTAATTTTTTGCCGATGAATGGTGTGTTTTTGGATTTTGATACAATACTTTGTTTTTCGTATACGTATTCTAGGGTTGGGTCGAATATGGTGATATCGGCATCGTATCCTTCTTTTAATTGTCCTTTGGTGTCTAGTTTTAATAGTTTGGCAGGTGTGTATGAGGTTAGACGAACTAGGTCTAAATAGCTTAGGTGTTTTGGCTCGATTAGGTTTGTAATGCTTGCGGCTAGTGCGGTTTCAAAACCAATAATTCCATTTGGCGCTTGGCTTAGTGGTTTTTGTTTTTCTTCTTCACTGTGTGGTGCATGGTCCGTAATGATGGCATCAATGGTACCATCTTGTAACCCTTTGATAATGGCTTTTCTATCTTCTTCTTCTCTTAGTGGTGGGTTCATTTTTGCATTGGTTCCCGATTCTAATACTTCTTTTACGGTAAAACTATAATAGTGTGGGCACGTTTCGCAAGTAATTGGCACCCCTCTTTTTTTGGCATCTCGTATCATAGCAACTGAGGTTTTGGTACTAATGTGGCAAATATGTCCTCTTATTTTATTGGTTTCGGATATAACGATTTCACGTGCTGCCATAATTTCTTCGGCTTCTGGTAATACGCCTTCTACTTCTAATTTTTTAGCAACTTCTCCTTCATTGATGGCACCGCTTGCGACGGATTTTTCTTCGCAATGGGAGGCAACAAATGTCCCTTCTTTATCTGCCTTTATCATGGCTTCTCTCATCATTTTTGCATTTACCACTGGCATTCCATCATCGGAAAAGGCAATGGCTCCTGCTTCTCTCATTTCTTCAAAATTAACTAATTCTTCTCCCTTTTCTCCTTTGGAAACACTGGAATATGGAAGAACATTACATAGGTTTACTCGTTTTGCTTCTTCGATAATTTCTTTCAAAATAATAGCGCTATCTGGGGTTGGTTTGGTATTTGGCATAGGACAAATTGTTGTAAAACCACCCTTAACAGCACTTTTCGATCCAGTTTCAATTGTTTCTTTATACTCAAATCCTGGTTGTCTTAGATGACAATGCATGTCAATCATTCCAGGCATTACCATTAATCCTGTACAGTCAATGGTATTGTCTGCTACTTCATTAATTTGATTGGCTATTTTTACAATTTTTCTGTCTTTTACTAAAATATCCATTTTTTGGTTACATCTTGATGCATAATCAATTACATTTCCGTTTTTTAGTAAGATTGTCATATCATCACTCCTTCTTTTACTTCTTGTCCCATTCTATCATGTTCCGTAGGCTTTTGCAATATTTTTTAGAAATTTCTTGCTAATACGAAGGACACCCACAGTAGCAACTGCCACCATGGGTGTTTTCTTGTTTCTTTTTTACCAAAAATATCTTTCAGCATAGCCTGAAGAGCGGTCAAGACAAATGTATTGCACTAATGTTCCTCCTTTTTTTATAAAAGTATCTTTCTCTTTTTGCAAAACAGAAAAACATTCTGCTATATCATATTTTCCCTCTTTCATTGTTCTTATGCTTTCTCCTTGTACGGAAATTCGAAAATGTTCATAGTTGTCCGAAACAATTTCTTCACTTTCTATTTCCGCCATTGTTTCCGTTAGTTTTTCAACTTTACAGGTTCCTTGTATTTTTCCAATGTTTAACTTCCTTAATTTGATTTCTTCTACCTGATAGCTATACTCTCCGGGCGAACACCACTCCGCCCCTTCTAGAATATAACTATATACCTGATTATCTTTTATAATAATAGGGTAAAAAGTACCATTATAAGAATAGGAACCCTTTGCTTTTACGACGCCTTCTTCTATTTTTTGTGTTTTTGAAGAACCATCATATATGTAATAATATAATGTATTGTTATTGTAGTAATCAATATAAGAACAATCCCTTTCATTTGCAATTGTTTCCATACTATAACAATATCTCGCCTCTTCTTTCTTAATGGTCTTTTCGAATACTTCCATTCGATTCAGTGTTCCCCAACAACTTGAGGATATTACAACTAAATTGCCATTATGCTGAAAGAAGGTTAAACCAAACATCGATCCCAATCTAAAATCATTTAATGGAATGGGATCTCCGCTCTTATTTACTACACCTATACCTTTAAACCCAATCATATCAAACCACGATTGTATTTCTTTTTGGTTTTGTTGATAGTACAAAAGCTCCTCAAATGCATTTTCTCCATACCAGTTCGGTTCTTCTGGAAGTTCCTTTACCATGTCAAACGGGAATAGTACAATCTTCCGATTTCCATATTGTTGCTGCCACTTAGCACATACTGAAATAGCTGTTAAAAATATCAACACCACTCCAACTTGCCATATTCTTTTTGTTATTCCTTTTACCATTTCTTTCATGCATTCTCTCCTTTAAGTTTGTTTTTTTGTTGCTTTCTTAGAAACAATCCTCCTTTTCATTTTAGTAATGTGTTTTATTGCTACACATCCTTATGCTAATTTAATATAATGATTATACAACCTTATGTCCCCCTTTGTCAATTTATCGATAACTTTTACTTCTATTTTTCTTTCGATTTGCATATGGTTTAATAATCTTTTTTATGGAGGTTTTTGTATGTTTGTAAATCGAACGTTTTTGATAAAAGTTATGCTCCTTGTTCTTACCCTATGTTTCATGCTCCCTGTGGTTTCTTTTGGGGCTAGTGATGAGTTTGTTTGGTCTTATGATGATATTACTTCTTCTGTTAATGCGAATACTTCGGATAATTCTACTTTACTTAATTTGGAATGTGGTAGTGCTATTTTGATTGAACAACATACTGGTAAGGTGTTGTATGACCATAATATGCATGAACAATTACGACCTGCTAGTGTTACGAAGGTTATGACCATTTTATTAATTATGGAGGCTTTGGATAGCCGGTAGAATTACACTTGATACACAAATTCCTTGTAGTGAGAATGCTCGTAATATGGGAGGGTCTCAAATTTGGTTAGATACTCGTGAAACGCTAACTGTAAATGAGATGTTAAAGGCAATTTGTGTGGTTTCGGCAAATGATTGCACAGTTGCTATGGCGGAATATTTGGCGGGTTCTGAGGAAGGGTTTGTGATTCAAATGAACCAAAAGGCACAGGCTCTTGGTATGAAGGATACGACTTTTAAGAATTGTCATGGGATTGATGAGGATGGGCATGTAACTTCTGCTTATGATATTTCTTTGATGTCTCGTGAGCTATTGGTAAATCATCCTAGCATTACGAATTATACGACCATTTGGATGGATACTTTACGTGATGGGAAGTCTCAGCTTGTGAATACCAATAAGTTAATTCGTAATTATAAGGGAGCAACTGGGTTAAAGACTGGATCTACTTCTCTTGCTTTGTATAATTTATCGGCTAGTGCCACTCGTGATGATTTATCTTTAATTGCGGTTGTGATGAAGGCTCCTACCACAAAGGTACGTTTTGAAGAAGCACAGAAATTATTAGATTTTGGTTTTAGTACTTATTCGTATACTGAATTTGGTAAAAAAGAGGATATTGTAAAATCGCTTACTGTAACAAAGGGAACCTTTCAAAATGTAAATGCTATTTTAGAAAATTCGACTGGTGCTTTGGTGAAAAAGGGAGTGGAAAAAAATTTAGTGCAAAATGTGAATTTAGCTGATTATGTGCAAGCTCCTGTTTCAAGAGGTCAGGTATTAGGTGAAATTACGTATTCTTTGAATGGAGAAGTGGTAGGTCGTTCTAATATTATTGCCGAAAAAGATATTCCACAAATTTCTTTGTGGAGTATGATGGGATACCTATTTCAGTCTTGGTATCAGTTAATTCGATGACGACTATTCACACAAAATCCACAAAAGTTTTCCACATATGTGGAAAACTTTGTGGATTTCTTTATTTTGCTTATTTTTTTCCTTACGGATGCCTTATTTTATCGTAACACATTTTTTACTTTTGGCAATATATAGTGACTTCCTCTTCTATCTTTTACATCTTCTACCATGGTAATCATTAATAATGGATTATTTTCATCTTCTAAGAAACAGTCAAACCAACCTATTTCCGTTCCTGTTTCATCATCTTTGGAATCTTTTATTTCTGCCGTTCCTGTTTTTCCTCCTAGCATTTTTCCTTTCATTTGTGCTTCATGTGCGGTTCCGTTTGGGTCTTCTACTACTTGAATTAAGTCTTCTTTAATCGTTTTGGCTGCTTCTTTTGAAAATACTTCTTGTTTTAGATATTCGACTTGTTTATTTTCTTCTTTTATTAAATATGGTTTTATCATATTTCCTTCATTTAAGAATGCGGAATAGATGGATGCCATATGGATTGGATTTACTAATACTTTTGCTTGTCCATAACCAGTATTGGCAAGTTGTCCTTCTGAGGTTATTTTATCTTCATCTCCATAGGTGGATTTTGTAACATTTTGTCCTAAATCTAAGTTCTCTGTGAATCCAATTTTCTTTAATTGTTCTTCCATTTTCTTTGTCCCTACTCTTAGGGCAACTTTTGCAAAATAGATGTTGTCTGAATTGATTAGTGCATTTTGTAAATTTACTTCGTCTCCATATTCTTTTAAGGTTGTAACGAAAAAGTCTCCCCAACTTTCATCTTTTTGCCAGCTTCTTCCACTTCTACCAAAGTTTTCGTTTGGGTCTAAATCTCCTGTTGTCATAGCAATTGCTGCAATAACTGGTTTCATAGAGGAACCTGGTGCCCAAGTTTGTTTGTAGCGGTTAAATAGAGGTTGTGTATTATCATTTACTAGTTTGTTCCATTTATCTGTGGTCATTTTTAAGGTAAAGTCATTTGAGTTAAAGGTCGGTGTGCTAACAAGTGCTAATAATTCTCCTGTTTTATAGTTCATGATAACACAACAACTTTTATCGGTTTTAAATTGCTCATATAGTTTTTGTTGAAGTTCCGCATCAATGGTTAGGGTAATATCATCCCCGTTTTTTACTTCGGATTTGGCAAGGTTTTGTTTGGTGTTTCCTTCTGAATCTGTGATGATAATTTGGCAACCATTTTGGGGGCGTAGTCTGTCTTCATAGTCTTTTTCTAATCCCGTTTTTCCGAATGACACTATTGGCGGTATACCCTTTTGATACTAGCTGCTCTAGTTCCTCTTCTCCAATGGTTTGAATATATCCTAATAGGTGTGAAGTCGCTTCTGCGTAGGGGTATATTCTTGACTTGCTATCTGCAATTTTAATTCCTTTTACTTGTAGTAAACGGTCTTTCATGTTTTGACTTGTTTTTTCGATGGTTTTGATTGGAACAAAAGTGTCATCTCTTACCCAACTGGCACTTAAAGCTTGGTTAATATAGTTTTCGGTGACTTCTAAAATGCTTGCAATGGTTTTAATATCTTGTTCTTTTGTATCTGGATTCATTTTTCCTGGTACTAACCCAACTGAGGAAGATGTTCCTTCTCCTGCAAGTAAATTTCCATTTCGATCATAAATATTGCCTCTAACGCCTTCTGTCATATTTACTTTTACTTTATCGTTGGTAGCAAGTTTTGGAAAAATGTCTTTTGTGGTCCATACAACCTTATAGGCATTATCTTCTTCTACTAGTGTCATGGTATTATCAAATTCAATTTTCCCTGCCAAGGTATCTAGGGTAGAATGATAATTAATAATTGCTCTTCCTTGGTCTAGCTTTACTTCTCCTACCTCTAATGTAATATTGCTTAAACCAATTCCTTCATAGATATTTTGATTTTTCAAAATAAAATCTTCTCTTGAGGTACTCCCTTGTTTATTTTTGGTAATCATATCATACATGGCATCATAGTTTTTTTCTTGCAGTTTTGCAAAATATTCCTGAAATACGATTTCCCCTGGTGAGTCTTTTTTTCTTGTAAATAGGAAGATTCCACCAATAAGGATTACTAACAAAATAAAAACATTTCTGATTAAAATTACTTTATTGATTCTTCTTTTCTTTTTTCTATTGTTATTCATCTTTGTCCTCCTTTTTTCTTATTCTACTATTTTCTTTTTTATTTTACAAGATTCTTAAATCGATTTTTTTCGTTTTATTGACATTCTCCGTTTTTTATTTTATGATTATGTAAGATTTGCAAAGGAGGTCATAAATATGAATGATTTAAAATCTCATTTATTTGAAACAAATGCAGTAAAGGTATGTCATGGGGATAAGCCTTTTTGGTTAACTTCTCGGTAAAATTAGTGCTTATTTTATTAATACCCATTTTGTTTATGGTAGTGAAAAAGAGGCTGCTGATTTATTAGGTTTTATCGATAATACCATGGCAGATGCCATACACTTTCCAAAACAGTTATTAGAAAAAGTAAAAAAACAATATGATACGAATTCGATTTATCATAATGTGATTGATGAAATGATTGCTTTTATTAAAAATACAATTTCAGTAGATGATATTGATTATATTTCTGGTGGAGAAAGAAGGGATTGGTTCTTTTCCATTTTACTTTCTTATTTATTAGGAAAGCCACATATTATGATTTATAAGAATTTATCTACTTATGTAAGTGATAGTAAATTTGAAGAAACCAAAGAAATCACTTCAATTGCTGGAAAAAGAGTGCTTCATGTGACAGATTTAATTACGGTTGCTTCTAGTTTTATTCGTGCATGGATTCCTGCCATTCAAAATTTGGGTGGAGAGTTAATTTGGTCTTTATCTGTTGTAGACCGTATGCAAGGTGGAAAAGAGCGTTTAGAAGATTTAGGGATTAAATCCTATAGCTTAGTTTCTATTGATGAAGCATTATTCCAATCTGCTTATGAAAAAGGAATTTTGGATGATACTCAAATGGCTCTTGTCCGTGAGTTTTTAAAAGATCCAGATGGTAGTATGGAAAAGTTTATAAAAGAACATCCAGATTTTATTGAAAATGCTTTACATGCCGACCCTAAAACAGCTGGACGTGCTAAACTTTGTTTGGATAGCCATTTTTATGGATTATAGGATTAATGTAACTTTTTAGTAATCTCTTTGTAGAGGACGTGCAACGCACACCTCTACATTTTTTCTATACAAGAAAATAATGACACCTTATTTTCTTCCCAACACAATCTTCACTGGTGTTACAATGCCTCTTCGCCACACTTGTAAAGTAACTTCTTCTTCTGGCTTTTTGGTATAGATATAACTTCGTAGGTCAGTCATTTTGTTTAGGGGCTTTCCATCAATTCTTAAAATGATGTCATTTGGCATAATTCCTACATTGCTTGCCGCTCCGTTTGGGACTACGTCGACAACGTAAATACCATCTTCTATTTGGATACTATTATCTAAATAAGGAATCACTTCTTTATCATAAGCATAAATGCCTAAACTTGCCTCTTCAAATTCTCCTGTTTGTAAATAACTTTGTAAGATTGGTTTAATGATGTTAATTGGGCTTGCAAATCCGATTCCTTCTGCGGAAGTAATTTTAACGGAATTTATTCCAACTACTTCCCCATCTGCATTGATGAGTGGTCCTCCACTGTTTCCGGGATTAATGGTCGCATCGGTTTGAATTAAATCTTCTAAATAAGAGCTTTTTTCTTCCTCTTCTATTTTGATGGTTCGATTGGTTGCACTTATAATGCCACTTGTGACGGTTCTTTGAAATTCAAACCCAATGGGGTTTCCAATGGCATATACTTTTTCTCCTATTTTGACTTGGTCAGAATCTCCCAAAGTGATATATGGCAAACCTCTTACATTGATTTTGATAATGGATAAGTCCAAATCTGAATCAGACCATAGGACATTGGCGGTATAATTTTTTCCATTTTCTAGTGTAACATAGCAAGTGCTAAATTTCCCACCAGATACATGCTCATTGGTTAGAATGTATCCATCTTCTGATACAATCATTCCGGTTCCTAGCCCTAATTTTGTACTACCATCTTGCAAAAAAACAGAGCCTCCATTATCTTTTAATTTCGAAATTCCTACTACACAACTAGATACACTTTCTAACATTTCCGAAATGGTTCGGTTTTCTTCTTTGACATCTGCTACAATTTGTGTGGTTCTTCCCACAGCATAGTCTGACTCTATGCTTGGTTTTGCAATATCTATATTTATGTACCAATTGAATAGGTAAAATCCTGTTATTGTTAGAAAAAATAGGATACTCATGGTAACCACAACAATTCTGGTATTGTCTTTTACTTTGGATTTTCTTTGTTTCTTCATTTTCGATTCGCCACCTCTTTTATGCTTTTTATTTTAGGATTGCATGTTATGCAACCCCTTGGCATTTTTTTGGTTAATTATATTTTTCCCAGTTTTTGTTTTTTTAATCAATTTTCTCTGAATAGACGAGCAATGCTCGCCCCTACATTTTTTCGACGCTTTTCGACTTTATTCCGTATATACCGACTAAATATTACATATATGTTACAATTATATATACTTTTGGTGACATTTGCCAAAAAGTGTTTCTTTTTTAGAATTTTAATTATATAATTTAACATATTATAGAGGATTTTGTCCTTTATGGGATGTAGAATGTAGGGTGATATTATGAAAGAAAAATTATACGATTTAACAGCTCCTCAAAAATCAATTTTAGTAACAGAACAATATTTTAAAGGTTCGTCAATTAATCATATTTGTGGAACTGCTTTTTTGTATGAAAAAATTAATTTTGAGGTATTAAAGCAAGCTCTTAATTTGCTTGTAAAATATAACGATAGTCTTCGTATTCGAATGGTGTTAGAAGAAAACGAAATGAAACAAACCGTAAGCGAATACGTTCCTTTTGATATTGAAACCATTGAGGTTTCCTCGAAAGAAGATGTTTCTACTATTGAAACCAATCTTATGAACGAACCTTTTGATATGTATTCTAACTTATTTGCTTGCAAAATGTTTCGCATGCCAGATGGTTTTGGTGGATTTACGGTTAATATTCACCATTTGGTGTCGGATTCTTGGACTCTTGGTTTGGTAGCAAAAGAAGTGGTTCGTATTTACTCTTCTTTGATGCATCATGAGGAAGTAGATACTAGTAGTATTTCTTCTTATGTGGATTATATTGCTTCAGAGCAAGAATATCGAAATAGTGATAAATTTAAAAAGGATAAGGCTTACTGGGATTCTATTTTTGAGGAAATTCCAGAATCTGCTTCTATTCCTAGTAGTAAGGAAGATGCGGATAGCTTTTCTTGCAAGGCAAATCGCCTTTTGTTTAACATTCCGAAAACAGAAATGGATCAAATTAATGCCTATTGTAAAGAAGCTCATATTTCGGCTTTTAATTTCTTTATGGGATTATATGCTATTTACACAAGCCGTGTTTCTGGGTTAGAAGATTTTGTTATGGGAACCCCTATTTTAAACCGTACAAACTTTAAAGAAAAGCATACAATGGGTATGTTTATTAATGTTGTTCCTTTGCGTATGAATCTTACGGAAAATCAAACTTTTCGCACTTTTGCTAATAAAATTGCAAAAAGTTCTTTTGAGATGATGCGTCATCAAAAGTATTCCTACCAATATATTTTAGAAGACTTACGTAAAAAAGATGCAAGTTTACCAAATTTGTATCATATTTTAATGTCTTATCAAATTACAAGAGCAAGTGAGGAAAGTGGTGTACCTTATGATACGAGGTGGGCTTTTAATGGGAATGTAAATGATGATTTAGGCATTCACTTGTATGATTTGAATGATACAGGTTGTATTGATATTGCTTATGATTATCGAACCGATAAGTATGAGGAAAGTGAAATTTGTGCCATTCATGAACGTATTTTGCATATGATTCATCAAGTGCTTGAAAGGGAAAATGTTGAAATTCATGATATTGAAATTGTAACTTCAAAAGAAAAGTATGAGATTTTGTATAATTTTAATCAACATTCCATGCATATTCCAAATAATACAACTCTTAATACAATGTTTTATAACATTGTAAAAGAACATGCTAACGACATTGCTGTTATATATAATAACTGTCATATTACTTATCAACAGTTAGATGAACTTTCAAATGACCTTGCCCTTACATTATTAAAAAATGGTGTAAAACCTCAAGATGTTGTAGGGGTTTACATGAATCGCTCAATAGAATTAGTAATTAGTATTTGGGCTATATTAAAAACTAATGCTATTTACATGCCTATATATACAAAATATCCAATAGATCGTTTAAATTACATGATTGAAAATAGCAATTGTTCTTGCGTAATATCTACTTCTTCTATGAATAATCGTATTAATTTAGATATTACCAAGATTATATTAGACGATTTTTCATCTTTAACTTACAAAAAAGAATTACCTACATTTCCTAACGTTACTAAAGATAGTTTAGCATATATTATATATACTTCTGGTTCAACTGGGAAACCTAAAGGAGTTCAAATAACACATAAAAATTTAGTTAATTTTATATATGCCTTTAATGATTCGTATGTCAATATTGATAACTCGGATTCCTTCCTTGCATCTACAAATATTTCTTTTGATGTAAGTATTTTTGAGTTATTTTTATCGATACTAAATGGATCAAAGTTAGTGCTATATGACGAGGAATGTATTACAGATATTATACATTATACAACTTACATTATTAATAACAATATAACAATGTTATATATCCCCCCAAATATATTAAATGACGTTTACTCTATATTAAAAGATTCTTCTTATCCTAAAATAAACAAATTGCTAGTTGGTGTTGAAGGGATAAAAAAAAGTACTCTTAATAAATTTTATAATTTAAACCCTAATATGGTTATTGTAAACGGTTATGGTCCAACTGAAACTACAATTTGTGCTACCTCTTTAGTATATAAAAAAGACTTAGGTAATGATGATTATGTTTCTATCGGCACACCTTTATTAAATAATAATGTTTATATTTTAAGTAAGTATAATACTACTCAACCTGTCGGTATATTAGGCGAACTATGTATCTCTGGTCTTGGCGTTGGAAAAGGATATATCAATAATTTGCTTGAAAATAGTTCGCACTTTATTGATAATATCTTTGATAATGATTCCAAACACCTTTATAAAACAGGAGACTTAGCTAAATGGAATTCAGATGGAACAATCACTTTTGTTGGAAGAAAAGATACACAAATAAAACTACATGGATATAGAATCGAATTATCAGAAATTAATAATATTGTTGAACAAAATCCTTATATTGTAAAATCTGTAGTAACTCTAAAAGAGATAAATTCTAAAAAATGTATTATTTGTTATTTCACTTCTAATGAAAAAGTTGACACTAATAACTTAGATTTATATTTAAAAGGAAAATTGCCTTACTATATGATACCTAGCTATTATGTCCAAATAGATAATTTTCCTCTTACTATTAATGGAAAAATTGATATCAAAAAATTATCTTTGCCGAAAGAACCAGAAGAAACTGAATATATTGCACCATCAACAGAAATTGAAAAAATACTTTGTTCTATTTGGTGTAAATTATTTAATAAAGAAAAAATAAGTATTAAAGATAATTTTTTTCACTTAGGTGGCGATTCTCTTACTGCTATAAAATTTCAAATGGAAGCATTGAAATATAATATTAATGTCAGCTATAGTGATATTTTCTATGCTCCTACAATACAGTTACTCTCTAGTAAAAAAACAAATTATGATTTGTATAATCATAATTATATTAATTACGATTATACTGCCATTAATCAATTAATTAGTATTAACAAGCCGTCTAATATAAAAACTTCTAACTCATTAAATTGTTTTTCAAGTAATATTTTATTGCTTGGTGCAACTGGTTTTTTAGGAGCTCATATACTTGATTGTTTCCTTTCTTCTAGTACAGGTATAGCATATTGTTTAGTTAGGAGTAAAGATTCTCTTGATGAGGAAGAACGATTAAGAAAGATACTTAATTTTTATTTTTCTGAAAAGTATAATTCTTACTTAGGTAATCGAATTAGAATTGTACACGGTGATATCACATTAGATAATTTTGGATTATCTAATGAGGATTATAGTAGACTTGGAAACTCTGTAGAAGCCGTAATTAATAGTGCTGCATTAGTCAAACATTATGGGAATTTTAAATTGTTTGACAATGTAAATGTCCGTGGAACAAAACGTATTATTGATTTTTGTAAGAAATTTCATAAAAAACTTTATCACATATCTACGATAAGTGTTTCTGGAGTTGCTAATCTAGCAAATGAAAAAAATACTTTTGATAGAAAAATATTTAATGAAACTAATTTTTATATTGGTCAAAATCTTAATAATGCATATATCTTTACTAAATTTGAAGGAGAAAAATCTATTTTTGAGGAAATGTCTAATGGTCTTTCTGCTTGTGTTTTAAGAGTCGGAAACATCGCAAATCGATTTTCTGATGCCAAGTTTCAAGTAAACACGACTGATAATGCTTATATTAATCGTATTAAAGCACTATTTAAATTAGGAGTCATACCAAATGAATTTTTAGAACATTCTATTGAATTTACTCCTGTTGATTCATGTGCAAGAGCAATTGTTAAAATCGTTTTTGATAATTCTAAATTTAATATATTGCATTTGTTTAACACAAATTTAATTAGTTTTCCTAATCTTATTGATATTTTTAATAATTTAGGATATTCATTAAAAGGTGTTTCTAAACATGAATTTTCTAATAAAGTAAATAAATTTTTGCAAGACGATAAATTAAAGGATTCTATTTCTGGAATTATACCAGATTTAGATAATCATAAAAACCTAAATTTAATTTCTGATGTTTTACCTGATGGTAACTTTACTACACAATACTTAAAAACATTAGATTTTGAATGGCCAATTATTGATGCTAATTATATAGTTAAATACATTGGTTACTTTAAAAATATAGGATATTTAGAATAGGAGATTTAAATTATGTTGTTATCTGATACATTTACCTTTGTTGTTTTACTAATTTCGGATTTAGTTTGTATTATATCTGGATTTGTTGTATATAAAAAAATAAAAAAGAGTCAAATAAAAACTGCATTCTTATTTCTTAATATTGCTATGATCATTTGTTGCACTGGTTTGCTATTGCAAAATTTGTTATCAAATCCTTTGCAAATAGACCCTATTTATTTTGATTACTTTGTTTATATTGGAAATTGCTTACTACCTTTATCCTTCTTTTTTACCGCATTAATATTTACCAAAACTAAAATTAAACTAAGTAAAAAATATTTATTATTATTGATAATTCCAGCCATTTCTTTAGTTTTTTTATGGACAAATGATTTTCATCATTTATTTTATACGCACTATTCAGTCAATTTAACAGAAAACATATACGGTCCTGCATTTTTGCTATTTGATGTATATACTTTAGTTTTATTTGCTATAGGAATTTTCCTTTTTTTACGACAGGCTATATCTAGATCTGGTTTATTTTCGTTACAAGGAATATTAATGATACTTGGAACTTCTGTTCCTATTGTACAAAATGTTTTATCGATAACAAAAACAATTAATACAACTATTTATTTGACACCGATATGTTTTAGTATAACTTTACTGTTTATGTCTCTTGCTATCTTTAAATTTGGCTTTTTAAAAATTACACCAATTGCTTTACAAAGAATTGTTGACCGTATGTCAGATAGTTATCTTGTTATTAACGAAAACAATGTCATTACTGACTTCAATAAAACATTTTTGGAAACTTTCCATCTTACAGCAACCTCTGTAAGAAATAGAGATTTTTGTAAGCTATTAGAACCAACTAGTACCAATCTTGATGAATTAACTCTAACCTTAGAAAAAGCAAAAAACTCGGCTGAAACGTTTACTTTTGAAAGACACTTTAAAACTTTAAATAAGTACTTTCACATTGAAATTAATAACATTACCAATAATGGAAACTTTTTAGGAATTTTGATTTTGTTTAAGGATATTACTCAACATATCGAAGATATGAAAACCATTCAGGAAAATCAAGATTTGCTTATTGAAAAAGAACGTCTTGCTTCTCTTGGTCAGTTAGTGGGTGGTATTGCTCATAACTTAAAAACGCCTATTATGTCGATTGCTGGTGCCGCAGAAGGGCTTACGGATTTAACTAAAGAATATGATGCTTCCATTGATGACCCAGAGGTTAATTCTCACGATCATCATGAAATTGCTCGTGATATGACGGAGTGGATTGAGAAAATAAAGACTCATACTTCGTATATGTCTGACATTATTACTGCTGTAAAAGGACAGGCGGTTACCTTATCGGAAGATATTGAAGATGCTTTTACCATAGAAGAATTGCTAAAACGTATTAATATTTTAATGCGCCATGAGTTAAAAAATGCATTGATTGAAATGAATACCAATACGAATGTGGATACTAACTTTACTTTAAAAGGAAATGTAAATAGTTTGGTACAGGTTATTAATAACCTAATTTCAAATGCTATTCAGGCATACAATGGTAAAACCAATGAATCGATTGACCTTATCGTAGAAAAAAATACTGATTCGATTATCATTTCAATTGCTGACCATGGTTGTGGTATGCCAGAAGATGTACAGGATAAGTTGTTTAAAGAAATGATTACGACAAAAGGAAAAAATGGTACTGGTTTAGGATTGTTTATGTCTTATTCTACAATTCGTGGTCATTTTAATGGTAATATTACGTTTGAATCAAAAATGGAAAAAGGAACTACCTTCCATGTGGTTTTGCCAATTGATTAGATTTGCCGTAGGGGTTGCATAATATGCAACCCTTACGTTTTTTCAATTTATATGTACACATTTACTGCTTTTTTACGTTAATTTTCGTTCTTTTTTGCATTTTTGTCTTGTTTTTCTTACACTTTACGTATATAATATTGTCATCAATATTTAAATGAGGTGGAACTATGAGGAAAGGCAATTTAAATCATCCTTCAAATGGTTATAAGATTATCGTTGTGGATGATGAAGAAGGTATTATTGACTCTCTTTCTATTTTTTTGAAGCGTTCTGGCTATGAATTTACTGGAGTAACAGACCCTATGGAGGCTATTGAGAAAGTAAAACATGAACATTTTGATTTAATGCTTTTGGATTTTATTATGACTCCGATTCATGGTGATCAAGTGGTAGAAGAGATTCGAAAGTTTAATAAAGAGTTATATATTTTATTACTAACTGGACATAAGGATTTGGCTCCTCCTTTGGATACCATTCGTAGGCTTGATATTCAAGGGTATTGTGAAAAGAGCGATAAGTTTGACCAGTTATTATTGCTTATTGAATCTGGTATTAAGGCAATTTCGCAAATGAATTTAATTAAAGATATGAATATAAAGTTAAAAGATACTTATGATCAATTAGAACGTGCTTATATGGAAAGTATTCAGACTTTACGTTATACCGTAGAGGCAAAGGATTCATATACTCGTGGTCATTCGGATCGTGTTTCGGAATTTAGTGCATTAATTGGGAAGTATTTGGGATTATCTGAAGAGGATTTAAGGACTCTTCGTATTGGTGGATTGTTCCACGATATTGGTAAGATTGGTGTACCAGATAGTATTTTATTAAAAGAAGGAAAGCTTACGGATGACGAGTATTCAGAGATTAAAAATCATCCAACTATTGGTGCACATATTTTATCTTCTGCTACTATTTTTCAAGATATGATTCCTATTGTAAAACATCATCATGAAAAATACGATGGTTTTGGTTATCCTGGAAAGTTGAAAGGCGAGGATATTCCTTATTTTGCTCGTATTGCTGCGGTTGCTGATACGTTTGATGCCATGACTTCTAAAAGAACTTACCGCGATGCTCTTCCTTTGGATACTGTAATTGCTGAAATTACTCGTTGTAAGGGAACTCAGTTTGACCCTAAGATTGCAGATGTGTTTTTAGATATTTTGGAACATCATTATGATGAAGTAAAAGAAATCCAAGAAAGGTATAAATAAAATAGATTGTACATATATATAGACAGAAAGTTTTACGCTTTCTGTCTATTTTTTATGATTTCATCTTGACAAATAGTGCAAATTCATGTAGACTTAAGTCGAATTTAAATGACCTGTGTTATTGCCTCTGGCAATTACAAATCATTATATGCGCTAGAATGAATGACCTATATTTAAAAAAAGGAGGATGTTCTATGGTTGTATCATCAAACTTGCGAGCAAATGCTCGTGAAGCATTAAGAGGAAAATGGGGAAAAGCGTCTTTACTTACTTTGTTTTATGTTTTAATTACTTTTGCCATTACTTTTTTACTAAATTTGGTTCCTATTGTTGGACCAATTGTACAATTAATTATTAACTTACCAATTTCATTTGGTTTTTTAGTTACGTTTATGAAATTACGTAGAGATGAAGATGTGGCTTATACGGATTTCTTAAGTATTGGTTTTTCATACTTTGGTAAAGTATGGGGCGTTTTTGGGAATATGATTTTAAAAATGATTGTTCCTATTATTCTTGTTGCTATTTTTGTAGTTATTTTTATCGTAGGAATTGGCGGATCGATTTATGGTATCGCTATGCTTTCTATGTATAACACACATGCTTCTACTTCTGCTGGATTTGGTGGGCTTGCTATTATCGGATTTATTGGTTATATTGTTTCTATTATTTATGCTGTTGTAAAAGGTTACTTATATTCTTTATCTTATTATGTATTATATGATAATCCAGATAAATCTGGAAAAGAGATTGTGGAGACAAGTGAAGCAATGATGAGAGGAAATCGTTGGAGTTTCTTCTGGTTAGGTCTTACTTTTATAGGATGGGCTATTTTATCTATGTTTACTTTATATATTGGCTTATTATGGTTAATTCCTTATATTATGGTTAGCTTTGTTTGCTTCTACGAAGCATTGGCTGACAGGACCGAAACAAAACCAGTAGAAAGTAATAATAATCCTATTGTAGAAGAATAAATTTGTAGAGGCGGGCCTTGTGTTCGCCCTTATTTAACGTCTTGTATTTTCTAAAAAGGGCAGACACAAGGCCTGCCCCTACATTTTACATTTTCATAGATAATTTTACTTTTTGTCTTTCTTTGTCAATTCCAATTACTTTAACCTTTACAATATCACCTACGGATACAATGTCAGATGGATTTTTTACGAAGGATTCGCTCATTTCGGAAATGTGTACAAGCCCATCGTGTTTTACTCCTATGTCGACGAATGCTCCAAAGTCGATGACGTTTCTTACGGTTCCAGTTAATACCATTCCTTCTGTTAGGTCTTCTAGTTTTAAGACATCGTTTCTTAGAATTGGTTTTGGCATGTCTTCACGTGGGTCTCTTCCTGGTTTATTTAGTTCTTCTATAATGTCTGTTAAGGTCATTTCTCCTATGTCTAATTCTTTTGCTGTTTTACTAATGTTTACGTTTTTTAAGCTGGTTTTCATTTGATTTAGTTTTTCTTTGTCTAAGATATCTTGTGGTTTGTAACCAATTTGGATTAATAGTTGTTCTGCTTTGTCGTAGCTTTCTGGGTGAACTGCTGTTATTTCGAATGGATTGTCCCCGTCATAAATGCGAAGGAATCCTGCAC
Organism: uncultured Clostridium sp.; assembly: GCA_948470025.1. Lineage (GTDB taxonomy): Bacteria > Bacillota > Clostridia > TANB77 > CAG-508 > RGIG8482. Next base: position 21,750 of record CAOKNG010000012.1, read on the forward strand.
ATTGCGTGAAGGCTACTTTTCCTAGTTTTGGCACATTTAGTAGTTCTTTTCTATTTTTTAGTTTTCCGTTTTCATCACGGTATTTTACAATGTTTTTGCTAATGGTGCTGTTTAGCCCTGATACATAGGATAATAAGGATGGGGTTGCGGTGTTGACATCAACTCCTACTTTATTTACGGCATCTTCTACTACTCCTGTTAAACTTTCTTCTAATCGTTTTTGGTTGACATCGTGTTGATATTGCCCTACTCCTATGGCTTTAGGGTCAATTTTTACAAGTTCGGCTAGTGGGTCTTGTAATCGTCTTGCGATGGATATGGCTCCTCTTAGGGATACATTGATGTCTGGATATTCTTGTGTCGCTAATTTAGAGGCAGAGTATACGCTAGCTCCTGCTTCTGATACGATGGCATAGTGTACGGTATGGTCTGCTTTTTTGATTAAGTCTGCTACAAACATTTCGGATTCTCTTGAGGCGGTTCCGTTTCCAATGGCAATCATATCGATTTGGTGTTTTTTGATAAGTGCTAATAGTGTTTTTTCTGCTCCTGCTACATCGTTTTGTGGCTCGGTTGGATATACGGTTATGGTATCTAGTAATTTTCCTGTTTCGTCAATAACGGCAATTTTACAGCCTGTTCGATAGGCTGGGTCAAATCCCATAACGGTTAGTCCTTTTAATGGTGCTCCTAAAAGTAGTTGTTTGGCATTTTTTCCAAATACTTTGATGGCTTGTTCTTCTGCTTTTTCGGTTAAATCGCTACGGATTTCCCTCTCGATGGATGGTTCGATGAGTCTTTTCCAACTGTCTAAAACACATTCTTGTAAGTAGTTTGTATATTGTGATTGTCCTTTTATGACTTTTCTTTCGATGATGTTTACAATTTTATCCTCTGGTTTTTGGATTTTTACTTTTAAGAATTCTTCTTTTTCTCCACGGTTAATGGCAAGAATTCGATGGCTTGGAATGCGGTTGACGTTTTCATGAAATTCATAATACATTTCATAGTTTGATTTTTCTTCTGGCTTTGCTGCTTTTGTTTCTAATACAGATTCACGATAGCAAATTCGTTTTATTTGCTTTCTGTAATTTGGGTCATCAGATAGGTTTTCTGCAATAATGTCTAGGGCTCCTTTGATTGCTTCTTGTGTTGTATTGACTTGTTTTTCTTCATTGATATATTCTTTTGCGATTTCTTCTAAGTCTCTTGGGTCTGTTTGTTCAAAAATAATGGTTACCAATGGTTCTAATCCTTTTTCTTTGGCAATGGTTGCTCTTGTTCTTTTCTTTTGTTTGTATGGTCTATATATATCCTCTACTTCTGCAAGAGTGATGGCGTTTTCTAAATCTTTTACAATTTCTTCGGTTAGCTTTCCTTGTGCTTCAATGGATTTGGTTACTTCTTCTTTTCTTGCTTCTAAATTTCGCAAATACGTAAGTCTTTCTCCTAAATCTCTTAGGGTTTCATCGGAAAGCCCTCCTGTTGCTTCTTTACGATAACGTGCAATGAATGGAATTGTATTTCCTTCATCGATTAGTTTGATGGTTGCTTCTACTTGTGTTTGTTTTACATTTAATTCATTTGCTATTGTTACAATAATTTTTTCCATTGTTACTAACATTCCTTTCTTTTGAAGTATCAATTCGATTTAACATATTTCTTGTTTTATTCGATTCCTAAATATTCATTATACGTTGTTTCTCTATCGATTAGTTGGTCTTGTTTTATATCGATAATTCGGTTGGCTACGGTTTGGGTTAGTTGATGGTCGTGTGAGGTAAATAGAAGGTTTCCTTTGAAGTTTTTCATTCCTTCATTGACTGAGGTAATGCTTTCCATATCTAAGTGGTTGGTTGGTTCGTCAAAGATTAGGAAATTTGCTCCTGATAACATCATTTTGGATAGTACACATCTTACTTTTTCTCCTCCTGATAGTACATTTACTTTTTTTAGTGCCTCTTCTCCAGAAAATAGCATTCTTCCTAAAAATCCTCTTACAAAGGTTTCATCTGGGTCTTTGGAATAACCTCTTAACCATTCTACTAAGGTTACATCTCCTTCAAATAAGTAGTTATTATCTTTTGGGAAGTAGTTATTGGTAATTGTGGTTCCCCAGATGATTTCTCCTGCGTCTGGTTCCATTTCTCCTGCAATGATTTGGAATAAGACTGTTTTTGCGTTTTCGTTGTCTGCTAAAAATGCGATTTTGTCTCCTGGTTTTACGGTAAAGGATATGTTGTTTAAGATTTTTTCTCCATCAATGGTTTTGGATATATTTTTTACTTGTAGGATTTCTTTTCCTGGTTCTCTATCTTGTTTGAAATCGACATACGGATACCTACGGTTTGACGGTTTTATTTCTTCTAATTCAATTTTCTCTAATGATTTTTTTCTTGAGGTTGCTTGTTTGGATTTTGATGCATTGGCACTAAATCTGGCAATAAAGTCTTGTAATTCTTTTATTTTTTCTTCTTTTTTCTTGTTGGCTTCTTTGGCTTGTTTTAATGCAAGCTGACTGGATTCGTACCAAAAGTCGTAATTTCCTGGGTATACGGTTATTTTTCCAAAATCCACATCGGCTGTATGGGTACATACTTTGTTTAGGAAGTAACGGTCATGGGATACAACGATTACGGTGTTTTCGAAGTTAATTAGGAATTCTTGTAACCAATCAATGCTTTTTAAGTCTAAGTCGTTGGTAGGCTCGTCTAATAAAAGGATATCGGGATTTCCAAATAGACTTTGTGCTAACAATACTTTTACTTTTTCTCTTGCTTCTAATTCCTTCATATATTTGTCATGCTTTTGGGTATCAATTCCTAAATCGTTTAGTAATACGGCTGCATCGGATTCTGCGTTCCAACCATCTAGTTCTGCAAAACGTTCTTCTAGTTTTGCTGCCCTCATACCGTCTTCTTCGTTAAAGTCTGGTTTGGCATAAATGGCATCTTTTTCTTTCATAATTTTATATAATTCACTATTTCCCATGATAACAGTATCAATGACTCTTTCGTCTTCATAGGCAAAGTGATCTTGTTTTAAAACGGAAATTCTTTCTTCTTTTTCTTTACTTACTTCCCCTTTGCTTGGCTCAATTTCTCCAGATAATACTTTTAGAAATGTTGATTTTCCAGCTCCATTGGCTCCTATAATGCCATAACAATTTCCTTTTCCAAAACGAATATTGACGTCTTCAAATAAGACTCTTTTTCCAAAACGAATGGTAACTCCATTTGCAACTAACATGTTTTCTTCCTCCTTGTTTTTATACTTGTCTATTATACACGCTTTTCCTAATTTCCGCAAGAAAAAAAGAAGGTTATTTTCCTTCTTTTCTAATTTCATGTTTTAACATAGCAATGTACAAAATTTTTATACATTTGTTTTTTAATCATGATCAAATAATAATTTGATGGCCCATAATCCAGAGATACCTACTAATGCGTATATAATTCTTGTAATCATGGTCATATTACCAAATATGGTTTCTACTAAGTTAAAATTAAAAAATCCAATTAATCCCGAGTTGATAGCTCCTATAATAACTAATACTAAAGCAATTTTATCAATAATTTTCATTCTATTCTCTCCTCATCTAAAAAGTCATTGATTTTCGTGGTATTATTATATGTCGATTTTTGAATTTTATTCTTTTTGCATTTGGTATTTTTTGTAAAATAAAAGTTTCCATATTGCAAATATTAATTGTTTTACAAGATGAAAATTTTTATTTTAATCTAACAAATCTCGTCTTTTTAGCATTAGTATGGCGATTACTGTTACTAGTATACAAATTCCTACTAAAACAATAAAACCATATGGGTGGTTTTGCAATGGAACTGGTACATTCATGCCCCATAAACTTGAAATTAAGGTTGGAATGGCTAGAATGATGGTAATGGATGTTAGGAATTTCATGACTCCATTTAGGTTGTTTGAAATGATGGAAGCATATGCGTCCATGGTGCCATTTAAGATGTCTCGGTAAATGCCACTCATTTCGATTGCTTGCTTGTTTTCAACAATAGCATCTTCTAGGATGTCTTCGTCTTCTTCGTATAGTTTTAAAATTTTTCCTCTTAATGTTTTTTCCATGACTAATTCGTTGGATTTTAGTGAGGTTGTAAAGTAGACTAAACTCTTTTCTAAACTTAGTAATTTTAATAATTCTCGGTTTTTCATGGAATTTTTTAATATGTTTTCTGCAATTTCGGTTTCTTTATTAATTCGTTTTAGGTAGTTTAAGTATAAAGAGGCATTAAAGAACATGATTTGAAATAGGAATCTACTTTTTTTATATGTGGTAAATCCTTTTATTTTTTTCTTTTCAAAATTATCAATAACAATGTTTCGCTTTAAGGATACAGTAATAAAGTAATCATCTCTTACAACAATCATTCCTACTGGCATGGTTGTGTAGCTTTCTGTATCTTTTTCTTTTTCAATGATTGGTACGTCTACAATAAATAAAATTGTACCATCGTCTTCTTCTTCGTCAATTCTTGCTTTTTCTTCATAGTCTAATGAATATTTGATAAAATCTTCTGCAATTTTTGTTTTTTTACATACTTCCTTAATTTCTTGGTCACTTGGATTTATCATACTAATCCAACAACCTTTTTCGATTTTTGATACGACTTTTAATTGGTTGGTTTCCATATCGGAATGATATATTTTCACCATAATCCTCACCCCTTTTTTACTCTCTATCTTCTATTATATTCCCTTTTTCGATTTTTTTCTACCCTTTTTATGTTATTCTTGCTTTATTTTAGTTTTTTCAAACTTTTTTGATGCTTTTTTCTCATTGTTTTAAACTTTTATTTCGACCTTGTGATTAAATCAATTTCATAGTTCAAACCTTTTCTTACAGCATCAATATTTTAATAAGTATTATCTAAATTATTATAAATATATTTTGTATATCTTCCACCTGTAATTTTTAAAATTTTATCTTCTTTTAATAATTCATTTAAAACTCTTTCTATACTTCCAACACTCACATCGGGACACATATTTGCAATTTCTTTTTTAGAAATTTTACCTAAATGATTTCTAATTATTGTTTCGGTCCTTTCTTTTATTGACATTTTCTTATTTGATATATATTCCACTCTATTTGAAAAATCTTTATATGCTGATAATATAATACCTAAATAGTATTCAACAAAAAACTCATAATTATTTTTATGATTATGCCATCTTATTGAGCTTTCTTGTAATGTATCATAATAAGATTCCTTGGTATTTTCTACTAGTTTCTCTATACTAATATATTTACCAACAATATATCCACTTTTATATAATAATAGTAAAGTCAATAGTCTACTCATTCTTCCATTACCATCATTAAATGGGTGTATGGATAAAAAATCTAAAATAAATATCGGTATTAGGAATAATGGGTCAATTTCATTTGTGCGAATTTCACTATTATAAGATGAGCAAAGTTCTTCTGTTGCTCTCGGTGTTTCAAAATCTGATAATGGTTTAAATCTGACTTTCTTATTTCCATTTTCATCTATTTCTTCTATTACGTTTTCAGAATCTTTAAATTTACCACCAATACTCTTAGAACTATACTTATATAAATATTTGTGCATTTGAAGTATTACATTTTGTGTTATATCCATATTTTGATAATTCTCATGAATTAGCTCTAGTACATCTCTATATCCTGCAATTTCTTCTTCATTTCTATTTCTTGGTTTTACTCTATCATTTATTAGTGCATTTATTCTTTCATCTGTTGTCTTGATTCCTTCAATTTTATTAGAACTTTCTGTACTTTGAATTTTTGCAATATTTAGCAAACTGGTTAAAATATCATGATTTGCCTCAATATATAACGTTTGTTTCCCTTTATATTCATGAATCGCAGATACCAAATTTATTATATTGCTCGTGAAAATTGTTTCAGCTTCACTTTTTAAATTAAAATTTCTCAATTGCCACATCCCCTTTCTATATGCTATATTTTATCAATATTTATGGCAATTGTCAATCCTGTTCGGTGATTTAATTGCAACAAACTATGTATAAATATTGCACTTAAGATTAAAATGAGGCAATTAAATTTATTATAACAAATTACTTTAAACATATACAACTTGTTCCCCAAAATAAACATGCTTGAGACAAAGAAAGAATATATGTTTGAATAGTGTTAAAAAAAAGAATTTAAAGAGGGCTATTTGATACAGCCTAAACTTAAATTCAACTCAGAAATACAATGCTATTTTATTGCTGATAAATTGATGTATGTATATGAATATACGCCATCAAAATACCCTAATCATCCAGAGCCTAAATTAATTACATTAAATGAACAGGATAAAAAGTTAGCAGAACAATTCGCCACCATTTCTAATTTAATAGTAGGATTTCAAAAAATAGACTTTTTAAAACTTGAAAATAATGAATTAGTATTACTTGAAATAGAAGATACTAGTCCTCACATGAACTTAGAAAAGTTGGATGAAAACCTTCGAAAAGCTGTATTAAACGAATACAAAAAGAATATTTATAATTTTTTGAAAAAGTAAAAAATACCTATTTAAATTTTATTTTAAATAGATATTTTTGGTGCGCCATAGAGGGGTCGAACCTCCGACCTTGTGATTAAGAGTCACCTGCTCTACCAACTGAGCTAATGGCGCATTTAGAACATTCTTATTATAGCTCTAATTGTTTTTGTTTGTCAAGAGTTTGGCGTAATTTGCCCAAAAAAACATAGCCATTTGTGCTATGTTTTTATTTTGTGCCTATTTCGATAACTTCTTGTAGTGGATTGTAGGAGTCTTTTGATAATAGGGTTTTGGATATTACTTTTCCGTTTAATTTTAAAATTCGATAGGCTTCACTTTTGTAACCGTGTACTCCAGTTTGAATGACTTGTGTTTCTCCTTTTGTTAATTGATTGGTTTCAATGGTTTTTGTGGTGTATGGAATTACTTCTGTTACTTTGTCTTGTATTTCTACTTCGTATTCGGTTTCTTCTTCCATTCCATATACGAAAACTTGACAGGTTCCATTTTTGGCAATGCATTCGATTTTGACTGGGTAGCTTCTAGTGTTTTTAAATTGAAAATCGATACTGCCGTAAGAAACTGTAGCATCTCTACTTGGTGATACATAAGAAGTAATGAAGTAGTGGTTTCGTCTACTTGTGATTTCTAGGTTGGCTAGTAGTACTGCATTATAAAGGGTTGTCGATACTTGGCAAATTCCTCCTCCTATTCCGTTTACTACTTTTCCTCCCATGTATACTCCTGCTTCTTTGTAACCTGCTTTAATGGTTCTTTCTCCTACTACTTTATTGTAAGAAAAGGTTTCGTCTGGCATTAGAATAGTTCCATTGATTTTTTCTGAGGATAGTCGTATGTTGGTTGCTCTATTTTCTGCTGTTTCGTCATATCTTGTGGTAAATTTTGCAAGTAAGTTTGGGAAGAAGTCTTGGTTTGCTAGGTCAGAAATTGTTGTGGTTGGTTTGATGATTTTTAATGGTATGGTATATTCTTCTTTTTCTTCTGCTAACATATTTTTTGCTTCTTCTATCGATATGGCAAGTTCAATTCCATTTTCCTCTTTATATAGTTTTTTGTTTGCTTCATCATAACGTGCATCTTGTGGTTGTTTATGGATTTCTTCATAAATCGCCTCTATGTCTATGGGGTCTGGTTTTCTTATTTCTATTGGTAGTGTAAGGATTCCTACTTCTTTTCCTATGATTTGATTTTGGATTTCTCGAATGAGTGTGTCTTTTAGTTGCTCTTTTTGAAGAATTGCTCCTGTTTTTCCATTTGTAATAATAAGTTGGTCATTTTCGATATAAAAACTACTTTCTATTTGTGCATTTGGTAATTTTACTTCAATATCGCTAATAGCTTTTTCTAATTCTTCTTCATTAATTTCGATGGTTTGTTCTATTTCATTTCCAAATAGTAGGTTTGAAATGATTTGATAATTACTAATTAATATATTTCGGTTTCGTCCTAACCTGTAAGCTTTGTTAATTGCTTCATCGGTTTTGTAGGTTACTTCTAGTTGTTCTAGGCTAATGGTGGTTTCATATTCTTCATAGTTTAACACAATGTTCTTTTTTTTCTTACTTTTTAGGGTTTCGTTTAATTTTTGATACCCTTCATCAATGGTTAGGTTCGATAGGTCTACTCCATTTACATGTACTCTTGCTAATACTTTTTGACTAACGGAAGTGGTTAGGGCAAATATCGTAGAAAAACATAGTAGTACCATAAAGATGCAGGCTACTTTTAGCATCGTTTTTACACTATTGGGAATTTCAATTTGTATGTCTCGTAGTTTTCTTCTACGGTTTCTACGATTTCTCACGTCTTGCTCCCTCCCTTTCTTCATTTTCAATAACATCTTCTTCTATTATTATATTTGTTTTATCTTATCATAATGAGAAAGTATTTACAAGATTTTTATTTGAATCTTTTTTATGAACTAAAAAAGATTTCTGCTACATTTTTTCCTAATGCTGTTGCAATTTTTTCCATAATTTGAATGGATGGGTTTGCTCTTGAGCCAATTTCTAAATGACACAAATACCCTACGGATATTCCTACCTTTTTGGCTAATTCATCTAGGTTCATTCCTTGTTGTTTTCGATATTGTCTAATTTTATTTTGATACATCTTATTTTCCTCCCTCTTTCTAATTTACAATTTGTCAATATTTTATCACTGCTAATTTGACAAGTCAATCGTTTTGTGATATTTTTTTATAAATATTGATATTTTTTTCATTTACTACTAGACAAATCGTCTGTTTTTTTGTATAATAAGGAAAAATATTAGAGAAAAAGAGGTTTTTATATGATCGGTGATATGATTGCGAAAGCAAGAAAAGAAAAAAGAATGACAAAAACAGAACTTGCAAGATTGACAGATATCAACATTGGGCATTTAACTCATATTGAAAAAGGAGAAAGAAATCCAAGCCATAAGGCATTAAAAAATATTTGTAAAGCATTGGATATTCCTTATCAACAATTAATGTACACATATGATAAAAACATTAATGAAGAACAAGAAACTTATAATGTAGTAAGTCATATTTCTTATAGCAAATTGTTAGCAGTAGATTCTGTTAGTGGATTTATTGACTGTCCTTCTAATGTACCTAGTTCTGCTATTGCTTTAAAAGTAAATGATGCTGCAATGGAGCCAACCTTCAAAAAAGATTCGTATGTATTTGTTGAATTCAATACACCTTTAAATTCAAAAGATTATGGTGTGTTTAGTGTGAATGATGAAATTATGATTCGTAAATTTACTGCAAAGAAAGAGAAGATTACTTTAAAAGCAGACAATAAAAATTATAAAGATATCACGATAAAAAATGAGGATGATTTTTATATTGTAGGAAAAATTTTATCAAAATAAGAAATTTCTTGTAAAAAATACTTGAATATTTAAAGTTTTAATAATATAATAGGTTTGCTAAAGATAAATTTAAGGAGAGAAAAGTAAATGGAATTAACAAAGAATATATTTTTTAACACAGATAAACTAGTTGAAAATGCTTCTGTTAAGATTTCTTATACTGGAAAATTGTTTCAAGAACAGGCAAAGAAAGTATATATTCATTATGGTTTTGGATTACAATGGGATGGTGTAAATGAAGTTGAAATGGAAAAAACGGAGTTAGGTTTTCAAGCAGAAGTTACTTTAACAGATGCAGAAACCTTTAATTTCTGTTTTAATGATGGAAATGGAAACTGGGATAATAATGAACATCAAAATTATATTTTCTCAATTGAAAGAGATACTGTTTCTTTAATGGTAACAGAAGAGACTGAATCTAGCTTACTACCAACAAAACGATTAAGAAAAACTTATATTTGGAGTAAAAAGATTCGTTTAGCGATATACAAAATTCTTACCTATTTACCAAAAATTATTTCTGGAAATTATAAAAGAAAAGTAACAGAATAGACCAATAAAAAACTCACGGGTACCGTGAGTTTTTTGTTGGTATGTCTATGTATATTTCATCTTATTGGAATTTCTGTTATTCAAATATTTTGCACTTTTCATTATATTGTCCAACCTCCGTTAGGAGATATTACCTGTCCTGTTGTATAGTTATCTTCTACTAACCACATAACACATTTTGCAATATCTTCTGGTGTCCCAAATCGTCCTAGTGGTATTTCATGTTCTACTTCTTCTCGTTCTTCCTTTGTTAAATTCCTATTCATGTCTGTATTAATTGCTCCTGGTGCAATGGAATTAACACGTATGTTAGAGGGTGCAAGTTCTTTTGCAAGGGCTTTTGTAAGTCCATCTAATCCTGCCTTGCTTACAGAATACGCTACTTCGCAAGCCCCTCCTGTAATTCCCCATATGGAGGAAATGTTAATAATACATCCCCTTTTTTTGTTGATCATGTCTATTACGACCTCTCTTGTCATATAAAATGCTGATGTTAGATTATTCCTAAGCATTTCTTCCCAATCTTCGTCTGTAATATCTGTAAACAGTTGCCATTTATCAATTCCTGCATTGTTTATTAAAATATCAATACTCCCAAAGTTTTCCTTTGTATATGTCACTAACTTTTGTACCTCTTCACGTTTCGATACATCTGCCTTACAAATTTCAATGTTATATCCTTGTTCTAAAAGTTCTTGCTTCGTTTTAATTGCTTGTTCTTCTGAATGACGATAATTTAATACTACCTGTATTCCTTTTTTTGCAAGCTCTACTACAATCTGTCTTCCAATTCCTTTTGCTCCTCCTGTTACAATTGCTACCATAATTTCCTCCTATATAAAATAAAAAAGCCAACCATTAAGAGTTACCTCAAAACCATTGACCTTATGATGGAGCCACTTCCCAGATTCGAACTGGGGACCCCCGCATTACAAGTGCGGTGCTCTGGCCAGCTGAGCTAAAGTGGCTTATATTTGGTGACCCCGACGGGAATCGAACCCATGTCTCCGCCGTGAAAGGGCGATGTCTTAACCGCTTGACCACGGGGCCTTATAAAGAATACTTATTGTATAAGTATTCTTGGTGAGCCATCGCAGACTCGAACTGCGGACAACTTGATTAAAAGTCAAGTGCT
>CAOKNG010000013.1 GCA_948470025.1 uncultured Clostridium sp.
CCGAAGAAGATATGATGAAAGTAAGAAATCTAGGTAAAAAATCACTAGATGAAGTAACTCATAAACTACGTTCTTTAGGGTTAGATTTTGCCAAAGAAGAAGAATAGAAAAAAGATTTTGTAAAGAGGTGAAAAAAGAAAGTGGCAAGAAATAGAAAGTTAGGAAAACCAACCGATCAAAGATTAGCAATGCTTAGATGCTTAACCACAGATGTTATTCTTCATGGAAAAATTGTAACAACCGAGACAAGAGCAAAAGAAGTAAAAGCAATTGTGGATAGTTTAGTAGCACTTGCAATAAAAGAAAAAGATAATTTTGAAACTGTAGACGTTAAAGTCATTACAGCAAAATTAGATGCAAAAGGAAATAAAGAAACTGTAAAAGCAACTAGTAAAAATGGAAAAGAATATTTAAAAGTTGTAAAAGAAGAAAAAACAGTTTCAAGACAAAAAGATATGCCATCTCGTTTAAATGCAAGAAAGAAAATGATGAAAATGATAAACAAAGTAAAAGACGAAGATGGTAAAAATGTAGATTTACCAGGAAAACTATTCAATGAAATTGCACCAAAATACACAAATAATGTTGGTGGATACACAAGAATGGTTAAAATTGGACCAAGAAAAGGAGATAATGCTCCAATGGCCATTTTAGAATTATTATAAAATTAAATAATTATCCAGAGTGGACGAGAGAATCGGCTCTAAGACTCCACAGCAACCTTAATAGAGTAAGGTGCTAATACCGACAAGGCGGGAGGCTTTGAATGATGATTTTATGAAATAGTAAAATATTAATAAAAACCTTTGCCAAAAGCAGAGGTTTTTATTTTGTAAGAACCCCCAGTCTGCTTTGCAGACAGCCCCCTTAGGTAAAGGGGCCATTACTTTACCAATGATAGTAGAGGCGAGCATTGCTCGTTCGAAAAATATTCTAACAAACCAAGAAATGAGGGAAGCAAAAAATGAGAAAATTATTTACAAGTGAAAGTGTAACCGAAGGACATCCAGACAAACTATGTGATTATATATCAGACAGTGTATTAGACGCATGTTTAGCTCATGACCCGTATTCCAGAGTAGCATGTGAGACAGTAGCAGGAAAAGGAGAAGTCGTTATTACTGGCGAAATTACATCAAAAGCAAATATCAATATAGAAGAAATTGCAAGAACTGCAATCAAAGAAATTGGCTATGATAACAAAGAATTAGATATGGACTACAAAACCTGTAATATTCATATTAATATAAGCAAACAATCCCCAGATATTGCCATGGGAGTAGATACTTCCTTAGAAAAAAAACAAGGAGCCAATCTTGCCTCAGAAGGAGCAGGAGACCAAGGGATTATGTTTGGATATGCATGTAGTGAAACCGATGCCTATATGCCACTTCCTATTTACTTAGCCCATAAACTTTCTAAACGTCTATCAGAAGTAAGGAAAAAAGGAATATTACCATATTTACGTCCAGATGGAAAAACGCAAGTAACCATCGAATATAAAGGGGACAATCCAGTACGAGTAGATACCGTGGTTGTATCTACCCAACATAAGGAAGAAATCGAATTAGAAGTATTAAGAAAAGATATTATTGAACACGTAATAAAACACGTGATTCCAGAAGAACTATTAGATGAGCAAACCAAATACTATATTAATCCAACCGGAAGATTTGTAATAGGAGGACCACTAGGAGATAGTGGGCTAACAGGAAGAAAAATTATTGTAGATACTTATGGTGGATATAGCCGTCATGGAGGAGGCGCCTTTTCTGGAAAAGACCCAACAAAAGTAGATAGGTCAGCTGCGTACATGGCAAGATTTATTGCCAAAAACATTGTAGCAAATGGATATGCAAAAAAATGTGAAATACAATTCTCCTATGCCATAGGAGTAGCAAAACCAGTATCCATCTATGTAGATACCTTCGGAACAGCAACCATTCCAGAAGAACAAATTGTAAAATTAATCTACAACCGTTTTGAACTAACCCCAAGAGGAATTATCGAATACCTAGGACTACGAAACCCAATCTATACCAAAACAACAAACTATGGACACTTTGGAAAAGACGAATTACCTTGGGAGAAGATTATAAAAATATAAGTGATTTTGAAATGAAAGTGTGAGTGAGATATGAGAATTTATTTAATAAGACATAGTGAATCAGTAGATGACATAGAGAATTGTTATGGAGGAATTGCAGATTTTGATTTGACTGAAAATGGAAAAAATAAAGTTAGAGAACATAGAAAACAAATAGAAAACTGTGGAATAGAAAAAATATATACAAGTCCATATAAGAGAGCTTATCAAACCGCAGAAATATTGAATGAAAATATAAAAGCAGATATGAAAGTTATTGAAGAAATAAGAGAATTAAATTCGTATGGTGTTTTATCTGGGGTGAATAGGGAAGTTGCTAAAAATATATTTTCCCATGTGTTTCAAAAAGAAGAATATAAAAATATAGGTTACTATTTTGGCAAAACATTTTTAGGAGGAGAAGATATTGGGGAATTTGATCATAGAGTAAAAAAAGCAATTTATTCTATAATAGAAGATGCCAAAGGATTAAATACAATTGCAATAGTAACACATGGAGGTGTACATAGAAGTGTATTTAAAAATATTTTAGATATAAATAGAAAAATAGAAGAAATAGATGATGTTGCTATTACAATATTAGATTATGATAACGGTGAATTTAATATTATAGAAACTAGAGGGATAAAACTAGGGGAAAATATAATATAAAATAAAAAGAAACTGATATAGTATTGGTATATCAGTTTCTTTTTTATGTTTCTTATTCCTCTACAACAGCCTTGGCAAGCTTATAAATCAGCTTTACTTTTTCTGGTGGACAATTTTTTAGTAAAGAAACAAAGTCCTCATTTAAATAATTATGAGATGTAGTAGAAGTGCCATTTAAAATTGCACCTTCGGTTACACCTAATATCTCACATATTTGAGATAATCTTTTTAAACTAATATCAAGACTTCCACATTCAACACGACTTAAAAATGCAATGGAAACATCTAGCATTTCTGCTAAATTCTCTTGAGTTAATTTTTTCTTTTGTCTTGCTTGTTTTAATCTTGAACCGATTAACTTATAATCAAGTGCCATATTCATCATCCTTTCTTTGGATAGAATATAGCATCTAGGAGTATAAATTAACCAGAAACACATATATTAAATTTTACTGATAGAACAAATTTACAATAGTTTGAATAAGCGAATTTTCCTCGTAAAACTTAACAAGTAAGTCATGTGTATACGGAATTTTCCAAAGGAGAAAAAAAGTTATAATTAAAACAAAAATAGTTCCTAAAAAAGCAATGAAACTTTTTAACCTACTTTTTATAGGATGATAATCCGATTCATAATAAACAGGCTGTTCGGTATAAGTTTCAGTATAGGAATAAGACGGAATTTCTGGTTCATACTTAGGTGGTCTTGGAGGTTGGTAAGCAGTTTCCGTATGAAAATTAGGTGGTGTTTGGTACGTATTTGCAGAGTTTCTTAAAGTTTCTAATTCCGCTTGTAAATCTTCTATTTGAAGTTCCAAATCTGCATTTTTTAACATAAGAGAATTTAACCTACTATCTTTATCAAATTCCAATTCCTTTGTATACTCTTCTCGCTTCGTTTCATCGGATAAAACCTCATACGCTTCATTTAATATTTTAAACTGTTCCTCGGCCCATTCCTTTTTGCTATCTTCCTGTGTATCTGGATGATATTTTTTAGCAAGTACCTTAAAAGCTTTATCAATTACCTCAGAAGAAGCATGAATATCTACTTCTAATATTTCATAATAATTTTTCACGTTTCTAAAATCTCCTTTTATTCTAACGCATAGCCATTATTTGTAATCACCAAAGGTGATAACTTAGGTCATTTAAACTTCCTTACTATTATACCATAGAAATCATAAAATTAAAAAAAATTTACAAGATTGCTTGCAAAAAGAAACAACTTAGTATAGAATAAGAAAAGAAAATTTGTTTGTAAATAAGGAGGAAAAAATGCTTGCATATATTAAAGGAAGTTTAGAGATGAAATTTGATACCTATGTGGTAATTGATGTAGGAGGACTAGGATATAAAGTATTTATGAGTGAAACATCAATAGAAAACATAGGGAATATAGGAGATATGGTAAAAGTACATACTCATTATCGTGTACGTGAAGATGATATTAGTATTTATGGATTTTTATCAAATGAAGAATTAAAAATGTTTGAACTATTACTAGGAGTTAGCGGAATAGGAGCAAAATCGGCAATTACGATGCTATCCAATATTACACCATCTAGTTTTGCATTTGCGGTTATTACAAACGATACATCGAAATTAGTAAAAATTCCGGGAATAGGAGCAAAGTCAGCTGCTAGAATTATACTAGAATTAAAAGACAAAATAAAAACCGTGGAGGCAAATAAGCAAGAAACTTCGGTACAAATGAAGGAAGCAATTGTAGAGGATAACAAATTACAAGAAGCAATTTCAGCTTTGCAAGTATTAGGATATAATCGAAAAGAAATTGAAAAAGTATTTGAAAAATTAGATATCGAGAAATTATCATTAGAAGATATGATACGAAAAGGTTTAGCAAATTTAGCAAAATAAGAAGTAAAAGGAATGAAGGAAGTTTAGCAAATAGGAATGAAGTATTCTAATTTGTGCCTTTTAGGAAGGAATGAGATTAACGATGGATTTATCACAGCCATTAGCTTATCGTATGAGACCAAAAACCTTAGACGAATATGTAGGACAGGCTCATATATTAGGAGAAGATAAAATTTTATATAGAACCATTCAGGCAGACCGCTTGTCTAGTATTATTTTATGGGGACCACCGGGATGTCGGAAAAACATCACTTGCCCGAGTTATTAGTGAAACAACAAAATATAAATTTACCAAAATTAATGCAGTTACATCTGGAGTTGGTGAAATTAAAAAAGCGGTAGAAGAGGCAAAAAACGTATTTTTAAACCCAAGTGGAAAATGTATTTTATTTATTGATGAAATTCACCGTTTTAATAAATTACAACAAGATGCACTTCTTCCTTTTGTAGAAGATGGAACCGTCATTTTAATTGGAGCAACAACAGAAAATCCATACTTTGAAGTAAACAAGGCACTTATTTCAAGGTCAATGATTTTTAAATTAGAACCATTAACCACGGAAGATATTTTTAAAGTATTAAAAATGTCATTAGAAAGAGAGGATGGGTTAAAAAGTTTTAATGTAAAAGTGGAAGATGAAACATTACAAAAAATTGCCCAAGTATCAAGCGGAGATGTACGAACAGCACTAAATGGGTTAGAAGTGGCAGTATTAACCACAAAAGTAGATTCCGATGGATGTGTCCATATAACCAATGAAATTGCAAAAGACTGTATCCGAAAAAGAAAAGCGATTTTCGATAAAAATGGAGATAGTCATTATGATAATATTAGTGCATTTATTAAATCCATGAGAGGAAGCGACCCAGATGCTACTGTATTTTATTTAGCAAGAGCATTAAATGGAGGAGAAGACCCTGTATTTTTAGCAAGGAGAATTGTCATTGCAGCAGCAGAAGATGTAGGAATGGCAAATCCAAATGCGCTAGTAGTTGCCACTTCTGCTATGCAAGCAGTTACCATGATTGGTATGCCAGAAGCAAGAATTATCTTAAGTGAAGCAGCGATATACTTAGCGACTTCCAAAAAATCCAATGCAAGCTATCTTGCTATAAACAGAGCATTAGAAGATGTAGCAAACAAAGACACAGGAGAAATTCCAATGCACATTCGAAATGCACCAGCCCAAGGAATGGAACAATTTGGTTATGGAGATGGTTACAAATATCCCCATGATTATCCAGGACATGTAGTAGAACAACAATATCTACCAGACAAAATGCTAGGAACAAAATACTATGTAAAAGACGATACGGTAGAATAAAAAAAGGCTACGAATAAGGAACGTAGCCTTTTTTGTTACTCTTGTTCATCTGGTATATATTCTAATAAATCAGAAATTTCACAATTGAAAACCTTACAAATATTACTTAAATGCCTTACATCAATTCTTTTGGTTTCTTCATAATACATTTGAGAAACAGTGGCAGGACGAATATCAGCAAGGTCAGCCAAGGCTTTTTGTGTCATCTTATGTTTTCCTAATAAATCGGAAAGTTTAATCTTTATCATAACTCAAATTCCTTTCTCAACATTATTCATAGTATAATAGTATTTTATCACTTTATGACGAAAAATGGCATAAAATGGAAACAAAATCACGATTATAGTAATTAAAAGCAGAGTAAAAGTAACTATTTTGAAAAAGTATAAAAAAGGAAAAAATAGGCATAATAAAGTAGGAGTACGAAAAAAGGATGTAAAAAATGGTAAAAAAAATAATAATTGGTTTTATGGCAGGGATTGTTAGCGGACTATTTGCAACAGGAGGAGGCATGATTGTAGTGCCAGCTTTGGTATATTTATTAGGTTTAGAGGAAGGAAAAGCAAGAGCAACCTCGCTTTTTGTTATTTTACCAATGGTATTAACAAGTGGTATTTTTTACTACCAAAATAATTATATCGATTGGAAAATAGGAATATTATGTGCAATTGGTGGTATGATAGGAGGATACCTTGGGTCGAAATATTTAAAAAAGATACCACAGAAATATCTAAAAATATCGTTTACAGTGTTTTTAGTTTATGTGTCAATTAGAATGATAGTTGCTTAAGGAGAGATATATGAAGGAAGTATTAGTAGGAATTGTATCTGGATTTGTAAGTGCTATGGGGATGGGAGGAGGAACAATTCTAATTTTATGCCTTTCCATGTTTATGGGAATTGAACAACATATTGCACAAGCCACTAATTTAGTATTTTTTATTCCAACCTCCATTGTTGCCATTATAACGAATATCAAACAAAAATATATCGATTTTAAAGTACGGAGTTCCGATTGCTATTTCTGGAATAGGAGGAGCTGTAATTGGTGCGATTATATCCACTAAATTAGATGTGACATATCTAAAAAAAGGATTTGGCATATTTTTAGGGCTTATTGCAATATGGGAAATATATTCCATAACAAAAAAGTATAGATATGAGAAAAAAAGACATAATAACAATATCAAGAAAAAAGTATAAAGGAGGAAGTTACTATGAAATTTGTAAAAGGTATGGTTATGGGAACTTTACTATCTGCAGGAGTTGTTATGTTATACAATGAAAAAAACAGCATGAAGAAAAATAAAATGATGAAAAAAGGAAAACAATTCATAAAAAAAATGGGAATCATTTAACAGATTCCCATTTTTAGTATAGTAGGAAGTTTTTCCACAAGAGTGGTGAAAAGATCCATACTAGTGAATGATACGAATATTATTTGCAATCTTTACAATCACAATCTCTATCGCATTTGCATTCTGGTTTGTGTTCTGGTTTACCACCAATAAAGCAATCACATTTGTCCATTTTTACTCCTTTTAAGCATTTGCCTTCACGAGTAGCTCTAGCACACATTTTTACATGTTTTACTTGGTCTACCCAAAAATTAATTTCATATTTCTTGTCTGGGCAAAGTGGTCCAAATACGAATTCACCTTCTTCATCAGTAAACGTATGAGAAACAGGACGTCTTTCTTCTTTACCACATTCACATACAATTTCAACTAATTTTACAACAGCGTCACATACTGGCTCTTTGTAGCAGTCACGAATAACACCATAAATGACATTTCTATTATCACATGGTAAAGTGATATCTAAGTCAAATTGTTTACCACAAGCAATATTTCCATCCACTTCAACAACTGGACAACATGGTTTTTCAAAATCCATAAAAATCTACCTTCCTTTATTTGTTATTAGCCCTTTAGGCTTATACCATATACTATGAAAAATCGACTTTAAAGGTGATAATTTGCTAAAAAAATATACTTGAAAAATAAAATGAAGTATGATATAACATGTACATAAATAATGAGGAGGAGAAACATGAACGAAAATAAGAAAAAGAATAAAGGTCAATTATTTGTAAAAATTATGGCAGCAGTTTTAGCAGGCTTAATGGTTTTGGCAGCTTGTGGCACAGTGATATATTATTTAGTAAGCATGTAAGAAAGAAGGAATGGTTATGATAGATGGTTTTGGAACCAATATGCAACAATTTTATAATGATATTATTGTAGGATATTTAGAAGCATTTTCTAGAAACCCAATGAGTTTATTGGTATTGGCAGTTGATATTACAATTGTTATCTTTTTAGCAGTAACCATTATTAAATTTGCAAAAAATTCGAGAGCATGGCAATTATTAAAAGGAATTTCCTTTTTGGTGATTATTAATCTAATCAGTTATTTCTTACAATTAAGAATTCTAAATTTTCTATTAAGTATTGTTATGACATGGGGGGTATTTGCACTGATTGTTATTTTTCAACCAGAATTAAGACGTGCATTAGAACAACTAGGAACGAATAAATTAACCAGATTTTTTGGAATTGATAAAGATTTAGAAACAAGAACCAAAGAAGATATTTATAAAATAATCATTGCAGCAACGGAACTTTCGAAAGCGAGAACAGGAGCCTTATTAGTTATCGAAAGAGATATTCAAATAAAAGATATCATTGCTACTGGAATTAGTATCGATTCGGAAGTATCACCACAATTGTTAGTTAATATCTTTGTGCCAAATACTCCACTTCATGATGGAGCAGTTGTTATTTCCAATAATAAAATTGCAGCAGCAGCCTGCATGTTACCACTTGCAAGCGATTCCGATATTGCCAAAGAATTAGGAACAAGACATAGAGCAGCGATTGGTATATCAAAGGAATCGGATGCCATTGCTATTGTTGTTTCCGAAGAAACTGGGAAAATTTCGATTGCAAAAGATGGAACGTTAATTGCAGATGTAAAAGAAGAAACAATGAAGAAGATATTAATTAAAAACATTGTAACAAAGCGTTTTGGAGAAGAACGAATTACGAAAATAGATAGACTAAAGAGTATCAAGTTTGGAAAAGAGAAGAAAGAAGAGGAAATTATAAAAACAAAAAATGAGCAGGAATAGTTTTAATAAGGGGCTTTTCACTAAAGACGGAAAAGTCTCTTAAATCGATAGAATGCCGATTGAGATGAGATAGAGACAAATATGAATATTGTATAATTAAATGCACGTTGTAGACATAAAAGTATAGACACATAATTAAAAATCAAAGAGTTATAAAATTACAGAAAATATCTGTAGTTTTTCAATTATAATGGAAAAAAACTATTTTAATTAATAAAAGTTTATACTATAATCATCTCAATAACTAAAATAATAAGTAAAAATTACTTTGATAAATTATAAAATACTAGGGGGTACAATAGTATGTTTAATGACAAAGAGGAAATTCAAAAAATAGTTAATGATTTTTCTAAAGAGAAAAATATAAATAAAAATCTCTTTGAAGTTAGTAGTATTTCAAATGCTACTGGAGGAAAAGAACAAAGATTATATAACACAAGTAAGGTACAAAATACAGAGTGTATATATGTTATAAAATATTATAAGGAATTAAAACTATTTGTTATATGGAACTATGCAATGAGTAAGAATATGAGTTATAGTTTAAAAACTATAAAAGAAAAACTAAGTAGAGGAATTAATTATGCAGATAAAGGTAATGGTTTTCATACTTTAGAACAATCTCGTGTTTTCTTTGACAAGGAAGAAAATTTAATGAAGTTATTAAATACAATTTTTCCACAGATTTAAAGTAAAAAAATTAAATTAAGTAATGACTAATATGTGGTAAAAAATTAATGACATAACAAATAAGAATTTCTTTAAAATGGAAGATTTACATAAATTGACTTTTAACTGAAAATTTGCTACAATAGAGAATGTAACCAATAGTATAATGTGATTCTATAGAAAGGGTTTGCTATGAGTGAAAAAACTGAACTTGTAAAAACATTAATAGGAGATTATCCTCCTACTTTTTCTACTGACTATTCACCATATCGGAATTGTTATGCACATGCATTAAATTGCAACTATGAAGACAGGGATTATTCAATATATACTCCTGGAGCAATTTATGCAGAATTTAATGGAAATGAAATTTTTGATGGAGATGGAAAATATTTCTTTGATTATGATTTATTTATAAAATTAATCAAAAGAGATTGTTCTGTTTTATCAATAACGGCTTCTGCATGTACTTTTGATTCAACTTTAAGGGAAAAATCGTGTAAGATTGCTCTAACATATTCAAAAGCCGATAATGATTTCCATTTTTTAAGACAGAATTCTGATGGAATTTGGTCGCATAAACCAGGATTCGCTAAATTCGATAGATTCGGTAATCTGTTAAAAAGGGTTAAAAGCGAAATTTTTCCGTATAATGGCGAAAAATCAATTGAAATTGATCGAAGTTCGTACAAAGTATTTGAAATTATGGAATTACACAAAAATTGTTAGGAGGTTGTTGTTCCTAACTTGCGAAGAAAGTAGTAGATATTTTTACTACTTTTTTTGCTAATTAAGATGTTACAGTGGTTTTCAAATTATAATGTAAAAAAACTATTTTAATTAATAAAACTTTATGCTATAATCATCTCAACGAGTAAGTTGTAGAGGAGATATTAAGATGAAAAGTAATCATAAATATTTGCGAATTTTCTACATAAACTATTGATTATTAGCCTAATTCATAGTATAATTAAGTTAATAAATATTTATTAGAGGTTATGTGACACCCTAGTGTTGCACCAACCTCTTTATTTTTGTCTTTGATATATTTTTATAACTTCATTGTTTTTTAATTATATCATATCAAAACCTAGAAGGGAACTATAACCAAAATCAGTGTAGACTTAATAAACGACAGATTATATCATATCAAAACTTAAAATCGCGGAGAATTTTATTTTATTATCCTATAAAAATCGATAAACAGCCTCTGCAAAACCTGCATTTTCGGCGGTGTTGGTAGTGATGTATTTTGCTACTTTTTTTACTTCCTCATAGGAATCAGATAAGGTAGCACTTTCGCCAGAAACTTTTATCATATCAATATCATTTATATTATCTCCAATTGCCATAACATCGGAACGGTCAAGGTTTAGAAAGTTACTAAGATATTCCAAAGCATAGCCTTTTCCAATATGTTTTGGAGTGATATCTAAATATTCATATTCTTTATTAATAATGTTATCCTTATAAAATCCCTTCTTCTGAATTAAAGTAACATTAATATCAAAATGCGACAAGATTTCATTTTTTAAATCCGATAAATTTTCAGTGCTTGAAATCACCAATTTAAAAATAGAAGTTTGATGGTTTTGAACATAGTCTTTTATATTATCCACAATTTGAAACGTTAAATCCGTTTCAGGATTATTTTTACTTAATTCATAATTTCGAAGATCCATATAAAGCAAATTTTCTGAAATAACTTCAGTCTCACTATAAATATGAACATGAAAACCATGTTTTTTTGCTAAATCATAGCAAGCATTAAAGTCATCAATCGATAATAGATTCTTATAAATCTCTTGTCCTGTTTTTAAATTAATAATCTGTGTACCATTCCCAAAAATACCATAAGAAGCATGACATTTATTGCAAATATCTTTCGTAATTGAATAGGTCTTTCCAGTACAAATAGCAAAATCAATATTCTTTTTATTAATATCTTCAATGGCACTTAAATTACCCTGAGGAATGAAATTATTGTGGTCAACTAAAGTGCCATCTAGGTCACTTGCAATCAATTTAATTGGCATGAAAAAACCTCCCTTAAAAAAGTCAATTCTATTGTATCATATCTTACTAGATTGTGGTAGAAAAAAATAAAAAAATACAGTATAATAGATGTGATGTGATAAAGAGTGAAGGGAAAGATAAGAAAAGATGAGAAATATTAAATTAACCATTGAATATGACGGAAGTGACTTTAATGGTTGGCAGCGTCAGCCAGATAAGTCTAATATACAAGGTACCATAGAAGAGGTAATAAAAAGTATCACAGGAGAAACGGTGGACTTAACGGCTTCGCGGAAGAACGGACCGAGGAGTACATGCTTTTCGGGCAAGTTGCTAATTTTAAAACAAATTCAAATTTGCCAATTTCGAAATTTGCGATTGCATTAAATTCAAGGTTGAAGAAAACGATAGTGATAAAACAAGCCCAAGAAGTAGATGAGGAGTTTCATGCTAGGTTTTCTTGTAAGAAAAAAACCTATGAATATCGAATCGACAATACTCCATATGGAAGTGCCATTTTTCGAAATTTAGCATGCCATATTCCACAAAAACTAGATGTTACTAGGATGCAACAAGCAGTAAAATATTTTATAGGAGAACATGACTTTAAAGCATTTAAGGCAAGTGGTACTAGTAGTAAAAGTAGTATTCGAACAATTTATCATGCAGAAGTAATGGAAGAAGAAGGGAATATTAAAATCCGTTTGACAGGAAATGGGTTTTTATATAATATGGTTCGCATTATTTCTGGAACCCTAGTAGATGTAGGATTACACAAAATAGCACCTACGGATATTCCTAATATCATTGAACAAAAAGACAGAACCAAAGCAGGAAAAACAATGCCAGCACATGGTTTATATTTAATGAGT
Source organism: uncultured Clostridium sp. (assembly GCA_948470025.1). Taxonomy (GTDB): domain Bacteria; phylum Bacillota; class Clostridia; order TANB77; family CAG-508; genus RGIG8482. The sequence goes on from CAOKNG010000013.1 coordinate 12,655, forward strand.
GTAGAGTATAACGAAGGTGATTAATGATACAATTGTATAGAATGGTAGCATATAATCAATAATCAAAAAGATTAGGCAAATTAATATAGAGGGCTTAAGAAAATAGAAAGACCATAATGGAACAAATAAAAGAAAGTATTCATAATATATAGTAGCAAAAAAATCATAAAGGAGAGAAGATTATGAATATATTACTTATATTTTTTGCTTTACCACTTGCTACCATTATATTAGCAGCTGTTTTACAAAAACTAATCAAAAGTCCTATATTAGTAGCAGCCATCTTTTTTGCCATTTACTTAGTAATAGCGTTTGCCATTTTTGATGCTACATTTTTAGTGGCAGCAATTGTATATACATTCTTAGCCTATGTAATAGCAAGTATTGTTAGAATTCTTTGTTGGTTTTTCCAAAATTATAACTGGAATTGTAGAAATAGGCAAAATGAATGTCCATGTAGAAGAAATCAAAGTACTACAAACAATGGTGTAATAGCATTAAATGACGAAAGTGAAATTGTTACTCTATCAAACAATAATGGATGTACATGCCGAATTACTTCAAACAACAATAATGTAAATGCATTTAATAACGGATACAATAGAGGGTATAACAATGGATATGATAATGCCTATAATTTTATTAGTAATAATGGAGGTATACAGGCAAATTCATGCAATAACAATAGTTGTAATTGCCAATGTAATCGTAGAAGATGTCGATGATAGGAAATAATAAAAACAGATAGGAGATGAATGTTTAACCTCCTATTTGTTTATTTTTAAGCAATTTTTAATTTCTTAATCTCTTCAATGCTTAAACCAGTAATATCGGCAATATCCTCTAAAGGCATGTTGCGTTTTAGCATATTGATGGCGGTTTTCGTAAGTCCTTCTTGTCTACCTTCTTTTGTAGCAGCTTGTTTTCGAAGTTCCAAATCTCGTTTCATTCTTTCAATTAATTCTTCCATATAAGTTTCCTCCTCATTATTAAATTTTTTTAGTAAATTTTCATAAAGATTTTTTGGAATAATTGGTTTTAATAAATAAGTAAGCATGCGGCGCAAATACTCTTTTTGTTCATTTGAACAGACATGATAAACATCATAAATAGTATCAATTAACTCAGGGACTTGTTCGCATTTATCAATTGCCATAGCAAAGGCAATCATAGAATGCATGTTCAAAAGTTCTTCTTTTGAAAAATCATGAATGTTAATAAAGTTATAGGAAAGAGAAAGTTTTCCATTTTTTAGGTTGTTGTTGTAAGTATAGTCAAATTGATGGTCTTGAAAATTGGGAATAAAATTCCAAGAAGCACTGCCAGTGTATAAAATAATGGGAGTTATTAAAGGAATTTTATCCTGTTTTGTTAGACTTTTTTTCGAGTTTAAGTTATCCTCTAAAATAGATGAATAGTATTTATAAATTCGATAAGGTAGGGAGTGGTCTGGATAAGATTGGTGCTCAATTAGCAAGTAAGCAGGCTTATTTGTTAACTTAAAAATAACATCACTAATGGTGTTTGAATAATCTTTAGTAATAAAATTTCGGTTGTATTTTGTAATATCCGAAGACAAAGAATAGCAAAAGAAATCTTGTAAAAATAAAGAAAATTCTTTTTTGTTATTTAATAAATCCCTATAAAGTTTATCATGCCTGTGATAAACCGAATAACTACAATAGGGCATAGGAGTATAAGGAGTAGAATCCTCTTGTACCATGGGAGCCTGCTTTTCAAGTGCTTTTTTGCACCTCAGGTAATCGGTATAAGTAAATAATACCATAACATCACTTCTTTCTTGATTATAATAGAAAATTGACACATTGTCAATAAAGATTGCCTTTTTTAAAAAGACATATTGATAAAAATTAATGGAACCTAATAAAACTTAGGAAACAAATTTTTATGAATGGAACACTATAATTAAACTACAAAATGCGACAAAAGTAAAGAAAAACTTTTCGACAAAAACCGACAAAAAGTTAACAAACAAATATTTTACAAAAATTATTTACTATTTTAGCGAAATATGATATAACCATATTATTAAGAGGTGAGAAAGTTTGAGATTAGATAAATTTTTAAAAGTAGCAAGAGTTATTAAGAGAAGAACGATTGCAAATGAAGCAGCAGACAAAGGAAGGGTTTGTGTGAATGGAAAAGTGGTAAAGCCAAGTTATGAGGTAAAATTAGGTGATATTGTGGAAATTGCTTTTGGGGATAGTGTTTCGAAATTTGAGATTACCTATATTCCCGAAGTTATCAAAAAGGACATGCCGGAGTTAATTAAAATATTATAGGAGAATACGAATGAAAACAGTAAAAGAGAAGTTGTTAGAAAACGATTTTGGAGCATACTTGTATGATTTACGTTGTAAGAAAGAATATACCATTGAAGAATTAGTGCAAAAAATTGATATGCCAAATGTTACAATAAAAAGTGTAAGAAAATGGGAACACGATTTAGAATTTCCAGATTTAGAGAAAATGTATAAATTATCGGAAATTTATAAAGTACCAATAGAAGAATTAATGCAAGTACGAACACAAACCTTAGAAGAGGGACTAAAAGGAGTACATAAAACACTAATTCGTCTAATAGGGTATATATTGGGATTTTCCATTTATGGAATTTATATTATGTCCTATGTAGTGATATTGGCAGGAGGGATTTGGGCAATGCTAATTTGGGCAGAGGTACCAAAGGCAATTTTAAAAATGGTAGCAGGAGGTTAGTAAGAAAGGAGACAATATGTCAAAATTTATTCATTTACATGTACATAGCGAATATAGCTTATTAGACGGTGCCAACCGAATTAAAGACTTACCCGTTCGTGCTAAAGAAATGGGAATGGATGCAATTGCTCTTACAGACCATGGGGTTATGTATGGTGTGATTGACTTTTATAAAGCATGTAAAAAAGAAGAAATAAAACCAATCATTGGGTGCGAGGTATATGTAGCAAATCGAAGTCGCTTTCAGAAGGAAGCAGGCTTAGATTTTAACAACCATTTGATTTTACTTGCGAAAAACAATGAGGGGTATCAAAACCTAACGAAATTGGTTTCAATGGGATTTACAGATGGTTTTTACTATAAACCACGTATTGATAAAGAAATTTTAGAAAAATATCATGAGGGATTAATTTGCCTTAGTGCCTGCCTAGCAGGAGAAGTAAATCAAGCTATCTTAAAAGACGATATGGAGCAGGCAGAAAAAGTAGCTTTATGGTTTAAAAATTTATTTGGAGACGATTATTATTTAGAAGTACAACATAATGGCATTCGAGAGCAAACCTTAGCAAACCAAAAACTAATTGAATTATCACGAAAGTTAGATATTCCACTAGTAGCAACCAATGATGCCCACTATTCTAGGAAAGAAGATGCCTATAACCATGAAGTTTTATTATGCATACAAACAGGAAAAAAGATGAAAGACGAAGACCGTATGCGTTTTGAAACCGAGGAATTATATTTAAAGACCAGTGAGGAAATGGCGGACTTTTTTAGTAACATTCCAGAAGCCATTGAAAATACGGTAAAAATTGCGAATAAGTGTAATGTGGAATTTGAATTTGGACATACCATTTTACCAAATTACGATGTGCCAGAAGAATATGAAACCCACTACGATTACTTAAAAAAGCTATGTGAAGATGGAATAAAAAAACGTTATGGAGAAAACCCAGGAAAAGAGATTTTAGGTCGAGCCGATTATGAGCTAAGTGTCATCAACAAAATGGGCTATGTAGATTACTATTTAATCGTATGGGACTATATCAATTTCGCAAAATCTGTAGGCATTCCAGTAGGTCCAGGGCGTGGTTCTGGTGCAGGTTCTATTTTAGCCTATGCCATAGGAATTACCGATATTGACCCAATCCAATACAATCTCCTATTTGAACGTTTCCTAAACCCAGAAAGAGTCAGCATGCCAGATTTTGACGTTGACTTTTGCTATGAAAGAAGAGACGATGTAATCGACTATGTATGCAATAAATACGGCTATGACCATGTATCGCAAATTATCACTTTTGGAACCATGGCAGCAAGAATGGTTATTCGAGATGTAGGAAGAGTATTAGACATTCCCTATCAAGATGCCGACCAATTAGCAAAAATGATACCAAATGAATTACATATTACCATTCCCAAAGCATTAGAACAAAACCGAGAATTAAGGGAAATGTATGAGTCAAATGCAGAAACCAAACAAGTATTAGACATTGCCATGGCATTAGAGGGAATGCCAAGACAGGCATCTACCCATGCTTGTGGGGTTGTTATTACCAAAGAACCAGTTGTAAATTATGTGCCATTATACGTAAATACCAAAGATGGTTCCATTACCACACAATTCATTATGACAACATTAGAGGAATTAGGGCTTTTAAAAATGGACTTTTTAGGCTTAAGAACCCTAACGGTTATTCAAGATGCCATTGACCTAGTAAAACAAAATAGGGGAATTGATGTCCAATTTGATGAAAAAATGAATGACCCTAAGGTATATAAGTTATGGGCAAATGGGGAATCGAGTGGTATCTTCCAGTTTGAATCACAAGGAATGACAAACTTCATGAAAGAACTAAAACCAGATAGCCTAGAAGACATTATAGCAGGAGTTTCGCTGTATCGACCAGGTCCAATGGATCAAATTCCAAGGTACATTAAAAACAAACTAGACCCAGAGCATGCAGTATATACACATCCATCCCTAGAACCAATTTTAAATGTTACTTATGGTTGTATGGTATATCAAGAGCAAGTTATGCAAATCGTAAGAGATTTAGCAGGATATTCCTTAGGGCGAGCAGACCTTGTAAGACGTGCCATGGGAAAAAAGAAACTAGATGTTATGGCAAAAGAAAGAGAATACTTTATCCATGGAAAATTAGATGAGAACGGAGAAGTAGAAATTCCAGGTTGTATTCGAAATGGGATTGATGAAGTATCTGCCAATAAGATTTTTGACGAAATGGCAGAATTTGCAAAATATGCATTTAATAAATCACATGCAGCAGCATATGCCGTGGTATCATATCGAACTGCATACTTAAAAACATATTATCCAGAAGAATTACTAGCGGCAACCTTAAATAGCTTTTTAGGAAATTTAGATAAAGTGCCAGCCTATATTGAGGAATGTAAGAGATTACATATTGAAATTTTACGACCAGATATTAACAAAAGTTTTACCAAATTTACGGTAGACAATGGCAAAATTCGTTTTGGCTTAGGAAGTATCAAAAACGTAGGAATTGCAGCAGTTGAGAGTATTGTAAAAGAAAGAGAAGAAAAAGGGGACTTTACCAGTTTTACCGATTTTTGCGAAAGAATGCAAAATGAAGCAGTCAATAAGAAATGTATTGAAAGTCTAATAAAAGCAGGAGCCTTTGACAAATTTGAACAAACCAGAAGCACCCTTATGGCATCTTTTGAAAACATTATTGATACCATTTCCAATAGTGCCAAAAAAATGCTACAAGGGCAAGTAACCATGTTCGATTTAGCACCAGAAGATGAGGTTATGAGTGATATCAAATATACCTATCAAACCCTAAAAGAATACTCACAAAAAGAGCTACTATCCATGGAAAAAGAAATGCTAGGGTTATACATATCTGGACATCCGCTAGATAATTTAAGAGAACAAATAGAAAAGCAAACCAACATAAACACCATGCAAATGCGAAGACTACACGAAGAAGAAAACACCGACATGCAAACCAATATGCCAGAATTCAAAGACGGACAAAATGTAAAATTTGCAGGAATTATTAGTAGTGTCAAAAAGAAATACACCAAAACCAATAAAATTATGGCTTTCCTAACCGTAGAAGACCTATACGGACAAGCAGAAATCATCCTATTCGAAAATTGCTACCAAACCTGCTCAGAAATTCTATTAAACGACAAAATCGTAATTATCGAAGGACGCCTAAGTGTACGAGAAGACGAAGATACCAAAATTGTAGCAAACCGTATCACCGAATTTGGCGAAAAGAAAAACAAGCAATTTATCATAGACATCACAGACCTAGAAGAAGAAACCAAAAAACGATTAAGAGGAGCCATCAAATTCTTCACAGGAGACAAAAACAACATCGCCATTTTCGTAAAAGAAAAAGAAGACAAAAAGCCATGTGGAGGAATCTACCTAACAGACGAAATAAAGGCACAATTTGAGGAAATTGTGGGAAAAGAAAGAGTAGAAATGATAGAACAATAAAAACGTTATACAAGGGGTTGCATATTATGTAACTCAAATAGATTAGACAATGTTATTTTGACAGATTTTCACAAATTAGACACAATCGAAAGATATAATAATACTATTCTTAAAAACAGGAGTGAGAAATGTGAATAATGTAACAGTATTGGTAGTAGATGATGAATCGAGAATGAGAAAATTAATTAAAGACTTTTTGGTGCAAAAGGAATTTAGTGTATTAGAGGCAGAAGATGGGGAAAAAGCATTAGAGATTTATCAGGAAAATCAAAAGGAAATTGAGCTTATTTTATTAGATGTGATGATGCCAAAGCTAGATGGTTGGTCGGTGCTTAGGCAGATTAGGCAAGAATCCAAAGTGCCAATCATTATGCTAACGGCAAGAGGAGAAGAACAAGACGAATTATTTGGTTTTGAACTTGGAGTAGATGAATACATTTCCAAACCATTTAGCCCTAAAATATTGGTTGCTAGAGTAGAAGCTATTTTAAACCGAACCAGAGGAAGTAAGAATGAAGTAAAAGATTATGGTGGAATTGAAATTGATGTAGACGGAAGAACCGTAAAAGTAGATGGCAAAGAAGTTGAGATGAGCCTTCGTGAATATGAGCTTTTAAAATACTTATTGGATAACCAAGGAATCGCCTTATCAAGAGACAAAATACTAAATAACGTATGGAATTATGACTATTATGGCGACTCAAGAACCATTGATAGCCATATCAAAAAAATAAGACACAAACTAGGAAAACGCGGAAAGTACATTGAAACCATGCGAGGTGTAGGATATAAATTTGAGGTGAAAAAATAAAATGGAGCATATCAAAGAAAAACTAAAATCAATTCGAGTAAAACTATTTTTAACACTTTGTATTGTTGTTATTATTATTATAGCCTTCCTAATTTTAACCAACAATTTTGTACTAGAATCCTTTTATCTATATACAAAAACGAAAAACTTAATTTCGATTTACGATAGAATTAACAATTACTATCTACAAGAACAAACAGATAGCAGTGCAATTGAACTAGAACTTGAAAAAGCAGCCATTAATAATAATTTTGACATTCTCATTCAAAGTGAAAATAATATTAGTGTGTATTCTACGAATCGAGATTTTTTATCAAGCATAAAAGAATTAAATGCTATGAATAATACTCTATTACTACAAAAGAAAAATATTGTATATAAAAATGATAAAATCATTATTCGAAAATTTGAAGACAAAAGCAATGGACTTACTTTTTTGATGTTCAGTGCCAAACTAGAAAATAGCTATCAATTGTACATTAGAATGCCATTTGCCTCAATTCGAGAAAGTGTTAGTATTTCGAATAATTTCCTATACCTAATTGGAGGTTTTACGATTCTCATTGGAGGAATTGTGGTTTCTTTCATTTCAAGGAGATTTACCTCACCGATTTTAGAGTTAAACGCCATTGCCAATAAAATGTCTAAGCTAGATTTTAGCCACAAGTATGGTGTTACCGATACAGATGATGAAATCAATGAATTAGGCAAAAGCATTAATACTATGTCAGATAAGCTAGAAAAGACCATTAATCGATTACGAGATAGCAATATCGAGTTAGAAAAAGACATAGAAGAAAAGTCCAAAATTGACGAAATGAGAAAACAATTTATTTCCGATGTATCACATGAGTTAAAAACACCAATTGCTTTAATACAAGGCTATTCAGAAGGGCTCATTGAAAACGTCAATACCGATGAAGAAAACCGAAAATTCTATGCAGAAGTCATTTTAGACGAAGCAAACAAAATGGATAAACTAGTAGCACAATTATTAGAGCTAATGAAATTAGAATATGGAAAAAGAGAATTTAACAACAAAAAATTTAATGTATGTGAACTAATAAGCGAAGTGATTCGAAAATCCAAGGTAATGTTAGAAGAAAAGCAAATTGAAGTCGATTTTTCGGAAGATAAGCCAATATATGTATTAGCGGATGACTTTTACATTGAGCAAGTCATTACCAATTATTTTACCAATGCCATAAAACATACTACCGAAATAAATGGAAGAAAAACAATACAAATTCGAATTGAACCAAACAAAGAAAAAAGCACAGTGCGTATTTATGTATTCAACACAGGAAAACCAATAAAAGAAGAAAACCTAACAAGAATCTGGAACCGTTTCTACAAAGTAGATGAATCCAGAAACAGAGAAGACGGAGGCACTGGAATAGGATTATCCCTTGTAAAAGCAATCATGAATAATTATAAAAAAGAATATGGGGTTGTAAATAAGGAAAATGGAGTGGATTTTTATTTTGATTTAGAAGTAGTCGAATAAAAGAAGAAAAAATGAAGATTAAATACAAAAAATAATCTTCATTTTTCTTTTTAGTAGTTATTGTTAAAGTTATTACGTTGTTGTTTTCTAGCTCTTCTACAATCTGGGCATCTTTGTGGCTCATTTGTAAATCCTTTTTCAGCATAGAATTGTTGTTCACCAGCAGTGAATACGAATTCGGTACCGCAATCTTTGCATACTAAAGTTTTGTCTTGAAATTCTTCCATGTTATAAAACCTCCTTTTTAGAAAATTGAATTAATTTTTTCTGGACACATTGAACCATTCTAAAAAGAAGGAAATCGTCTAAAATTAATTAAATTCTTAAAACCCCGAAAGGTCAATTATTACTATAACACATAAAAAGCGAACTGACAAGCAAAAAGTAAAAAAACTTAAAGTTATTTTTGGCACCAAACCCGAAAATTCGACATAAAATAAAATGGGACTTATTTTAAAGTAAGGTGAGGAAAATGGGAAAGATTAAAAAAGGGGATATTGTAGGAAGAAAATCCTATGGAAAAGATATTTTATTTAAAGTAGAAAAAATTCTAAAAAGAAAAAATGAAGAGCCAATTGCTATTTTAAAAGGATTGATTATTCGAATTGAAGCAGATGCTACTTTAGATGATTTAGTGGTAATGGAAACAAAGCAGATTCAAACGAATATGAGAAGTTTAGAAGACCGATTAGAAAATAAAATTAAAAATTGTTCTACTTTTGAAAAGCAAAGTGCAAACTCATTTTTTAAAAGAGGATTTTTAAAACGTGAAACAAGAGGAGAAGAAAACGGAGTGATTCTTCATTTAGATGGAGATAAGAGATATAGTGATAAATCAGTAAAATGCTATAAGCAATTAAACCTAAATGCCATTGTGCGAAATGTTCCAGAAAATAAGCAAGAATATGTGGTATATGATTTGCTAAATCGATACAAACCAGATGTATTAGTAATTACAGGTCATGACCGGTATGATAAAAAATGGCACAGGATTTAATGATATATACAATTATCGAAATTCAAAATATTTCATAAACACAGTAAAAGAAGCCAAAAAATGGGTAGGGCAAACAGGAAAAGATTTAGTGATTTTTGCAGGAGCCTGCCAAAGCTATTACGAAGCACTTGTTGCAGCAGGAGCAAACTTTGCATCTTCTCCTGCAAGAGTATTAATTGACTTTATGGATCCACTTATTGTAGCAGAAAAAGTAGCAACCACAGAGGATTACAAATACATTACCATAAACGACATTGCAGGAGAATTACGTGATGGAACAAGAGGAATTAGCGGAATTGGAGCAAGAGGAAAACGTTATACGAGAACGAAGGCAAATTAGGAATAAGAAATGTAGGGGTCGATGTGGGCATCGACCCCTACAAAAAAAGCATTGTAATATTTCTGTAACATTAAAAACATACAATTGTAACAAAACTGTAAAACAATTGAAATTATCGTAAAAAACACATGTGACAGTATCTTTTGTTTTTTGACATTATCCTACATGGATGATATAATAACCTCATATTTAAGAAGTAGGTGATAAGATGCTTTACAGAGATGATTTTACTAGTTTAAAAACAGACATTACAGAAAACATAGGACAAAAAATAATTGTAAAAGGTACCTTAGGAAGAAGTAAATATTTTGAAAAAGAGGCAACCATTGAAAAAGCATATCCCAATTTATTTATTGTAAAATACGATGAGAATGATAGAAATGTTACTTATAGCTATACAGACGTATTAACAAGAACAGTAGAAGTAAAGCTATTTGATGGAGAAAATTTCAATCCAATTATTCCACCAGTAGTAGAAACCAAAAAAGTAAAAAATTTATAACGGTAAAAAAATTCCTAGAAATAGGAATTTTTTTTTGTCCCTCTCATATATATTACATATAAATTAATTCAGGAAAGAGGGGGAACATATGCAATTAGATATGACAAAGGAGAGTCTATGTATCAATAAAATAGTAGGACAAAAGACAGAAAACATCTTTGTAGAAGGCGACATGATTGTACCAGATGTAAAGCCAGACATTTTAAATACCATCAGTACAACAGGTAATGTGTGTATATACAAAAAAGAAGTATTAGAGGGAAAAGTAAGAATTGATGGAGAAGTAGAGGTATATGTCATTTATCTTGCAGATAACGAAAACGAAGAAACCAGAAGCTTAAGCACATCAGTCGATTTTACACAAATTATCGATTTTGAAAATTGCAATAATGGAATGAGTTTAGATGAAGCGATTACCATTGGTAGTTTAGAATGTCGTGTTTTAAATGGAAGAAAAATCAATGTAAAAGCAAACTTACAATTTGAAGGAACACTATATTCTAATGAAACCATTGAAATTGTAAAACAAGTAAACAATCTAAATGATGTACAATCATTAGAAAGAAATTTAAAGCTTAATTCTTTAGTAGGAGAAGGCATTTCGAAAACCTATGCAAAAGACACTATCATGATTGATAACATTGATAATTTAGCAGAAGTTTTAAAAACAGAATTATCCATCAAAAATAAAGATATTAAAATCAGTTATAACAAAGTACTAGCAAAAGCAGATGTATGCATAAAAATGCTATATTTAACAGAAGACAATCGTATAAAATTAGTAGAAAACGTGGCACCAATTATGGGATTTGTTGATATTGAAAATGTAACAGAAGAAGATATCTGTGATATGAGGTATCAACTAAAAAATATGCTTGTAAAGCCAAATTCTGTCGAAGAACATTCGGTGTATATAGAAGCACAAATTGAATTGTATGCAAGAGTGTATCAAAACAAAGAAGTAACAGTAATAGGAGATTTATATAGCCCAAGCGAAAACCTTGTATTTAAACAAAGAAATGTAAACACCATGTCAAATAAACTTTGTGTAAACAGTATGTGCAATATAAGAGAGAAAATGTCAGTACCAGAAATTGGTGGTAATCAAATTTATGATGTAGAAGTAACCCCAGTTATTATAGAAAGAACCATTGCCAATTCGAAAGTGATGTTCCAAGGAGAAATGAGGTTAAAATATTTATACGCAACCAATCAAACCTGTGGAATTGGTGTAAAAGAAATGAAGCTTCCTTTTGAACATCAAGTAGAAATTCAAGGAGTTAGTCTAACCACCAATATTCGTACCGAAATGGAAATTGCCAGCCAAGATTTTGTAGTAGGAACCGATGGTATGATAGAAGCAAAAGTAGATATTAACTTCGTATTAGATGTTTCAAATACACTACAAATCAATATGATAGATGAAGTAAAATTAGATGAAACGAGAAATAAAGAGATTTACAGTATGGTAATCTATTTTGTAAAACCAGGAGATACCTTATGGAATATTGCTAAAAAACTAGGAAGTACAGTATCGGATATTGTAAGAGTGAACAAAATAGAAGATGAAAACAAAATCTATCCAGGGCAACAACTATTTGTACCGAAATATGTATACACCAAAAGGGAAATAACTGCATAATATGAATAAGGAAAATGACCAAAGGGATAATACCTTTTGGTCATTTAGAATAGGAGGGCATATGGATAGCATTTATAAAAGAAAACAAATTCGCATACCAAAGGTGATGGTTAGGCATTTTGGTAAAATGGAGCCAAAGAAAGCAAAGAAACTTTGCAAATTTATGGCAATTCTTGTAGTTATGCTCATTAGTTTCCAAACGATACTTAAGTCCATAGAGCCAATTTTAGATACGTTATGTAAGGATAAAGCAAAAAGCGTAGCAACCATTATTTGTAATGAAGAATCCACTAAAATTATTAAAAATTATCAATACGAAGACCTAATTACCATTCACCGAGACAATCAAAATAACATTACCATGATACAATCCAATGTAGTACCCATCAATTACATTATTTCAGATGTGGGAGAAAAAATACAAAAAAGAATTAATGAAGAAGAAAAAGAAAAAATATACCTAACCCTTGGAAGTTTTACTGGAAGTAAACTACTTTCTGGCATTGGACCAAGCCTTCCCATCGAATTATCCTTAGTAGGAAATGTAGAAACCAATCTAGTAAGCGACTTTAAAAGCGAAGGCATCAACCAAACTCTTCATCGAATTTACCTACAAGTGGATTGCAAAATTAGTATCCTAACCCCATATCACATAACAGAAGAAAACATATCCAACCAAGTACTAATTGCCGAAAACCTAATAGTAGGAAAAATTCCAGAGGCGTATTATAACTTAGAAGGACTAAGTAAGGAAAGTGCAATTGATATGGTGCAATAAAATTATGCCAAAAAGCTATTGCTATTTCTTAAAAATTGTAATATAATTGTAATGAATTTGTAACAAATGGGAAATAATAAATATAAAAACGGAAGGAACGATCGCAATGTTTGGGTTTGGTCAAGATATTGGAATCGATTTAGGAACAGCAACAGTAATTGCTTATGTAAAAGGAAAAGGAATTGTATTAAGAGAGCCATCCGTGGTGGCGATAGATAATAGAACAAAGGATGTGTTAGCAGTAGGGCAAGAGGCAAGAAGAATGCTTGGAAGAACACCAGGAAACATTGTGGCAACACGTCCATTAAAAGATGGGGTTATTTCAGATTATACGGTAACCGAAAAAATGCTAAAACACTTCATTACCAAAGTATGTGGTAAGTTTATTTTTGCACCAAGAATTATGATTTGTATTCCATCACAAGTAACTGAGGTAGAAAGAAAAGCAGTTATTGATGCTGCTTCACAAGCAGGGGCAAGGAAAGTATATTTAATTGAAGAACCAATTGCAGCAGCCATTGGAGCGGGAATTGATATTTCAAGACCATGTGGCAATATGATTGTTGATATTGGTGGAGGAACAACCGATGTTGCGGTTATTTCATTAGGGGGAAGTGTTGTTAGCAATTCCTTAAAAGTAGCAGGGGATAAGTTTGATGAAGCTATTGTAAAATATATTAAGAAAAAGCACAATGTAATGATTGGAGAAAGAACCGCAGAAGATTTAAAAGTCAATATTGGATGTGTATATCCAAAAATTCAAGATATGGAAATGGATATTCGAGGAAGAGATTTAACAACAGGACTTCCAAAAACCATTACCATTTATTCAAGTGAAATGATGGAAGCACTAACCGAACCAGCCATGATGATTGTAGATTCTGTTCATTCTGTGCTAGAAAGAACACCACCAGAACTTGTTTCCGACATTAGTGATAAAGGAATTTACATGACAGGTGGAGGATGCCTAGTAGATGGACTAGACAAGCTATTACAAGAAAAGTTAGGGATCAATGTAATGATTGCACAAGATGCAGTATCTTGTGTAGCACTAGGAACAGGAAAAGCATTAGATAACCTAGATTCATTAGATGGAAAAAATCGATTATAGAATAAATGACACATTGTGTTTTGGCAATGTGTTATTTTTAAGAACCCCCAGTCACCTACGGTGACAGAGAGGAGAAATAAAATATGAACAAGCACATGAACCAAAAAACAGTTGCATTTTGCACCTTAGGATGTAAGGTGAATCAATACGAAACCAATGCGATGAAGCAAAAATTGATAGAAGCAAATTACAAAATTGTAGAATTTGAAGAAACAGCAGATGTCTATGTTGTCAATACTTGCACAGTAACCAATATGTCAGACCGAAAATCCAGACAGATGATTAGAAGGGCGAAAGAACATAACGAAAATGCGATTTTGGTTGTGACGGGATGCTATGTACAAGTAGCAAAAGAAGAATTAGAGTCAATAGAAGAAATCGATATTGTATTGGGAAATCAAGAAAAAAAGGATATTCTTTCTTATATTGAAGCACGTCAAGTACAAAAACAAAAAAGCATATCAGACATCTTACATGAAAAAACATTTGCAGAATTTGGGGTAACAACATATACTGATAAAACCAGAGCAGTGATTAAAGTACAAGACGGATGTGACCGTTTTTGCTCTTACTGTATTATCCCATATGCAAGAGGGCGAATTCGCAGTAGAAAACCACAAGATGTTGTTTCCGAAATTCAAGAGATTGCAAAAAAAGGAATAAAAGAAGTAGTCATTACAGGAATTCACTTAGCCTCTTATGGAAGAGAATGTACCCCACAAATTTCACTTATTGATTTACTAAAGCAAATCAATAAAGTCCAAGGAATTAAAAGAATTCGACTGGGCTCCTTAGAGCCAACCCTAATGCAAAAGGAATTCATCGAAGAATTAGTAAAACTAGAAAAAATATGTGACCATTTTCACTTATCTTTGCAAAGTGGTTGTAACGAAACCTTACAAAGAATGAATAGAAGGTATACAGTAGAAGAATTTGAAGAAGGAATTAACCTCCTTCGTAAAAACTTCCCAAATGCTTCCTTAACAACAGACATCATAGTAGGTTTCCCTGGTGAGACCAAAGAAGAATTTAAGACTACATACGAATTTCTAAAAAAAGTCAATTTCTACAAAATGCATGTCTTCAAATACTCCCCAAGAAAAGGCACAAAAGCAGCTGTTATGCCAAACCAAGTAGAAGGAAAGATAAAGGAAGAACGAAGCAGAAAATTAATTGAATTATCCAATCAAAACCAAGAAAACCAAAATAGAGCCGATATCGGAAAAGAAGTAGAAGTCTTATTCGAAGAACAAGAAGGAGAATACATAAAAGGACACACTTCAAACTATAAAATGGTGTATGTAAAATCAAAGGATACTGCAATAGAAAACACAATACAAAAAGTAACAATAACAAATACAAGAGAAGATGGTTTAATGGGAAAATGGTAAAATCAAGGTTCTAGTCACACAATTGTAATATTTCTGTCATCAATATTTAATAATAAAAAACAGCCAAAACTCTTGCTTTCCAATAAAATGTGTAGTATAAATAAGGTAATAAAGGAATAAAATTACAAAGGAGGAAATAAAAAATGAGCGAGAAAATAATGGGTGGAGTAGAAACTGAATTCGTATCTGAATCAACATTACCAGCAAAAACAGGTTTCTGGCCAAAAGTAAAAGCATTTTTATTTCAAGAAATAAAAGTTGAATTAACACCAGCACAACAAAAATTTGAAGACGATTTAAACGACTTTTTACATATTGAACTTACATGGCAAGATTTTCATGACTTCTTATTCCAAGAAATTACATTTGGAAAAAAGAAAGAAAAATAAACCATAACAAGCAGAACTTAGATTTCCTAAATATTTTATGTATTTAGAAAATCTAAGTTCCGTTTTTTTATATTGTAGGAATTTTTACTGCAAAAGCAGTGAAAAGCTCCGTACAAGATAATTATGCGGATGTTACAATTTCTTAAATACATTGCATTTTAGAAATTGTTAATTCGTTTTTTTGTCCAAATAACTTGACAGTTTCATAGAATACATATAAAATAGAATGGTAGGTTTAATATATAAAATAAAAAAATGATATATATTAGAACATTGAAAATTAAATAGAAAGAGGTGTAAGATTATGGAAATCGTAATCGTTATCGCCACTGTTCTAATCTCAGCAGCAATCTTTATACCAGTAGGTGTACAGATTCGTAAAAAAATAGCTGAATCTAAAATCAAAGGTGCAGAAAATGAAGCAAACAAGATATTAGAACTTGCAAATAAAGAAGCTGAAAATAAGAAAAAAGAAGAAATATTTAAAGCAAAAGAACAAATTATGCAAGAAAGAAAAGACTTAGAGCAAGAGATTAGAGAAAGAAGAGGCGAAATTCAAAAACAAGAATCAAGAATGATGCAAAAAGAAGAAAATCTTGATAAAAAAGAAGAAGCATTAGAAAGAAAAGAAAGAGAAAACGATAAGAAATATCAAGAATTAGACGAAAAAGAAAAACAGCTAGAAAATGCCGTACAAGAGCAAATGGATAAATTACAACAAATTGCTCATTTATCAGTAGAAGAAGCAAAAAAGATTTTACTTGACGAAGTTGAAAAACAAATCAAGCAAGAAAAAGCCAATATCATTCGAGAGGAAGAAGCAAAAGCAAAAGAAGAATCTACAAAAAAAGCAAAAGAACTTCTAACCTATGCGGTTCAAAAATGTGCAGCAGACCATACATCTGAGACAACCGTTTCCATTGTCAATCTTCCCAATGACGATATGAAAGGTAGAATTATCGGTAGAGAAGGTAGAAATATCAAAACCATTGAAAACTTAACAGGAATTGACTTAATTATTGATGATACCCCAGAAGCAGTGATTTTATCTGGATTTGACCCATTAAGAAGAGAAGTTGCCAAAATTGCACTAGAAAAGCTAATTGAAGATGGAAGAATTCATCCAGCAAAGATTGAAGAAATGGTAGAAAAAGCAAAAGAAGAAGTACAAGCCATTATTAAATCAGAAGGAGAACGAGCAACCTTAGAAGCTGGTGTAATGGGATTAAACCCAGAACTTGTCATGTTACTTGGAAAATTAAAATACAGAACTAGTTATGGACAAAATGTATTAAATCATTCCATTGAAGTATCAAACTTAGCAAGAATTATGGCAGACGAATTAGGATTAGACACCAAACGAGCAAGACGTGCCGGGTTACTACATGACATTGGAAAAGCACTAGACCACGACATGGAAGGAACACACGTAGAAATTGGTGTGGATATTTTGAAAAAATTCAAAGAAAATCCATTGGTAATTAATGCTGTACAAGCCCATCACGGAGATGTAGAGCCACAAACACTAGAAGCAGTTTTAGTACAAGCAGCAGATGCGATTAGTGCATCTCGTCCAGGAGCAAGAAGAGAGACATTAGAAGCATACATCAAACGTTTAGAGCAATTAGAAGAAATTGCAGATTCTTTTGAAGGAGTCGATAAATCATTTGCCATCCAAGCAGGTAGAGAAATTCGTATTATTGTAAAACCAGAAAAAATATCGGATGCAGAAATGACATTACTTGCAAGAGATGTTGCAAAAAAAGTAGAAGCCGAAATGGATTATCCAGGACAAATCAAAGTAAATGTGATTCGTGAATCACGAGCAATTGAATATGCCAAATAAGAAAAGCTGAGAGCAAATAACAAAATTTGCTCTCAGCTTTTTTAGTTCATACAATTGGGTATAACATAGGACGGCTATCCAACGAGAATGAGGAAGGTTTCGTATGATGCATATACATAATCATCTATTGCATTTTGAGCCACAGAATGTCCAAAACTGGTTTCAGTTAAAGTACAGTTCTGATTGGCAAAAGTCGGACCTACGATATCCAAGCTACCATCTTCTCTTATCCCCTTGAAAATAGTGTGATTAGGAATAGAGGGATGTCCATGGAAATAATCCTGAAGTTGTTCTCTACCCTTTACAAAGGCCAATAAGTCCCGATGGATAAAAAGTTTTGTTGTTTTGTTTGATAGATTCATAATTTTGTCCTCCATATCGTCATATATTGAAATCAAACAAATTAAAGTTACATTGCATGAAACTATTATAACATAATGATTAACATAAATCAATAAAAACAAAAGATATTCCCATTTTAGAAAATATAGTGTATAATAAGAAAGTCAAGATAAGAAAGGAAGATGTATTTTGAGAATTTTAACGGTAGGAGATATTGTAGGAGAGAATGGATTGAAAAAGGCAAGCGAAGTATTGCCGAATTTGAAGAAGGAAAAAGAAATTGATTTTGTTGTTATGAATGGTGAAAATGTAGCTGGCGGAATGGGGATTACCCATAAATTATATAAAGAAATGTTACGAATGGGAGTAGATGTGGTTACTCTTGGTAATCATACTTGGGCAAAAAAAGATGTGTTTTCTTTTATAGAAGAAGAGGAACGATTAATTCGTCCTGCTAATTATTCGAAAGGACTCCTAGGAAAAGGACATGTTATTGTAGAATGTAAGGGGAAAAAAATTGCAGTTATTAATTTAATTGGAAGAACGGAAATGAGTGTGTTATCAGAAAATCCCTTTATAAAAGCAGATGAAATAATAGAAGAAATAGAGAAGAAAGCAGATATGATTATCGTTGACTTTCATGCAGAAGCAAGTGCAGAAAAAAAAGCAATGGGATATCATTTAGATGGGAGAGTAAGTGTGATGTTTGGCACACACACACATGTACAAACAGCAGATGAAACCATTTTAGAAAAAGGAATGGGATATATTACTGATATTGGTATGACAGGACCTACAAAGTCTGTTATTGGAATGGATGTAGGAGCATCTCTAAAACGATTTGAAACCAGTCTTCCAGAACGATATAAATTAGCAGAAGGAACATGTGAGTTTTCTGGTTGTATTTTTGAAGTTGATGACGAAACTTGTCGAACAAAGAAAATAGAACGCATAAAACTGTAGAAAAATAGCAAAAATAGGCGATGAAAACTTCCTGTTTTTTCCAGAAAATACTAGACAACAATCTTAAAATATAATATAAATATACTTGTTAAAAAAATGAAATAAAAATTAAATTTTAGGAGGCAGAAAAAATGGAAGTTTTAA